>NZ_CP044285.1:2530790-2847139 GCF_008728635.1 Hymenobacter baengnokdamensis
CCTATTACTCACTACCCATTACTCATTAGCTCAAACCGAAAGTATTTCAACCATCCGCATAAAGCTCTGGTTGATGACCTTGCGCTTGTTGATGGTATCGTCGAAGGGCGTGTACATGAGCTTGCGGTCCACAATGCCGGCCATCACGTTTTTCATGCCATTGAGCAGGCCTTCGACAGCCGCGATACCGAGCTGCGAGGCCAGCAGGCGGTCGGCGGCCGTGGGCGAGCCTCCGCGCTGAATGTGGCCCACAATCGTGACGCGGGTATCGAGCTGCGGAATGGCTTCCTTCACGCGCTTGGCTACCTGGTGTACGTTGCCTTCCTCCTCGCCTTCGGCCACGATAACGATAAACGAGGTTTTGTTGCGCTTGTAGCTGGCTTGCAGCGTTTCAATTACGGCCTCCACGCTCATGGCGGTTTCGGGCACCATCACAATCTCGGCCCCGCCGCCGATGGCGCACGGAATGGCAATGTAGCCCGAGTCACGGCCCATTACTTCCACAAAAAAGCAGCGGTCGTGCGAGTCGGCCGTATCGCGGATTTTATCGATGGCCTCCAGCGCCGTGTTCACGGCCGTGTCGTAGCCGATGGTGTAGTCGGTGCCGTAGAGGTCGTTGTCGATGGTGCCGGGCGCGCCCACCGTCGGAATGCCGAACTCCTTCTCAAAAATGGTGGCCCCCGTAAACGTACCGTTGCCGCCAATAGCCACCAGGCCTTCAATGCCGTGGTTAACCAGCTGGTCGAAAGCCTGTTGGCGGCCTTCCTTGGTCATGAATTTCTGCGAGCGGGCCGATTTCAGGATGGTGCCGCCGCGCTGCACCGTATTCGACACCGAGGCCGAATCCATGCGCACAAACTCGCCTTTAATCATGCCGCTATAGCCGCGCATTATGCCGTATACTTCAATACCGTGATATACCCCGGCCCGCACCACCGCGCGCAGGCAGGCATTCATGCCGGGCGCATCGCCCCCACTGGTAAAAACTCCAATTCTCTTCATGGTCAAAAGACAGCTAAATCGCCCGGCGCTACCGCTGGGTAGGCGCAAACCCTGCAAAGGTCGTACGCCAAGGGCACTTACCGGCAGGGGCCAGGTTATTTGGGCCCGACATTTTTCCGGATATTACGTATAGGTAGGCAATAGTAGCCAGCAGACACTTGGTTATTAGGTGTTTCATACCTACTTTTCGCTATCTCATCGCCCACCTTCAACCCGCACCCTTATGTTTGGTTTTTTCGAAAACGAGCAGGCTAAGAAAATAAAAGGCCACCTCTGCAACCTCGCGGCCCTCGCTAAAGCCGATGGTAACGTCGACGAACGCGAAATGAACTTCATCATCACCGTGGGCAAAAAGAATGGCGTGTCGGCCAGCGATGTACGCAAGCTGGTAGCGGGCCAAACCAACTGTCTCTCTGATTTGCCTACGAACGATTCGGAGCGGTTCGACCAGATATTCGACTTGGTTGATATGATGCTGGCCGACGGCATCGTGGACGAAACGGAAATGGACTTCTGCATCATGATGGCCGAGAAGCTGGGCTTCCGCAAAGCCATTGTGGGCATTCTGGTGCGCAAGATTTCACAGGGAGTAAAAGACGCTGTGCCGCGCGACCGCATCAAGGAAGAAAGCCTTTCGTTTCTGAATTACAATGCTCTGCCGCAGCGGTAAAAGGTGATGGGGTAATGGGCCGGAAGTAAAGCAAGTATAAAGTGAAGAAATCGTATGATTGAACTCCTTACTATATCTTAATAGCTTCCTTGGCCTGTTGCCCCATTACACTATCGCCCGCAGCAGCCCCGCTACGGCGGCGTCAATCTCGGCTTCGGTAATGGTGAGGGGCGGCGCGATGCGCAACGAATTATCGCAGAAGAGAAACCAGTCGGTGAGAATACCTTCCTGGGCCAGGGCGCGGTCGATGATGGGCTTGAGCACCGCGAAAGAAGCAAACTCCACGGCCATGAGCAGGCCGCAATAACGTACTTCCCGAATGGCCGGGTGCACCAGCTGCCGCCGCAGGCGCTCGGCTTTGCCGGCTACGCCCGCCAGCAGATTTTCTTCCTGAATGACCCGGAGCGTAGCTAGCGATGCCGCGCAGCTCACCGGATGCCCGCCAAACGTAGTGCAGTGCCCCAGAATGGGGTTGGTCTGGAAGCCCACCATGATTTCGGGCGAGGAGATAAATGCGCCAATCGGCATGCCGCCGCCCATGCCCTTAGCACACACCAGAATATCGGGCACCACCCCAAACTGCTCGAAGGCCCATTGGGTGCCCGTGCGCCCAAAGCCGCACTGAATCTCGTCCAGGATAAGCAGCGCGCCCACCTCCGTGCAGCGCTGGCGCACGGCGGGCAGGTAGTCGGGCAATGGCAGCCGTACCCCGGCCTCCCCCTGCACAGTTTCGAGAATAACGGCGGCCGTATGCTCAGTTATAAGGGCCAGGTCGGCCAGCTCGTTGTAGCGCAGATGCGTAACATCGGGCAGCAAGGGGCGATAGCTGTTCTTGAAGCTCTCCGAGCCCGTGATGGACAGCGCGCCGTGGGTAGAGCCGTGGTAGGCATTGAGGCTCGAAACCAGGCCTGTGCGGCCCGTGTGGCGCTTGGCCAGCTTTAGCGCGCCCTCGATGGCCTCGGCCCCCGAATTGGTGAAGTAAACGGTGTCGAGCGGGGCCGGCAGGGTAGCGGCCAGCGCCGCAGCCAGCCGGGCCGGAGGGGCCTGCACCAACTCCCCATAGACCATCAGGTGGAGATATTTATCCAGCTGCTGCTGAATGGCTTGCAGTACTTTGGGGTGGCGGTGCCCCACGTTGCTGACCCCGATACCGGAGATTAAGTCCAGGATAGGGCGGCCTTCGGGGGTATACATATACACGCCTTCGGCCCGCTCAATCTCCAGTAAAAGCGGGAACTCGGACGTCTGGGCCTGGTGGCGCAGGAAAAGCTGGCGGGGCGTAAGCATAACGCCCGCAAAGGTACCGCCGGGGTCGCCTGCGCTATTGGCCGGTGCCTAAGGGCGGCTCAGCCTGGCCGGCTACGCGCTTCAGCACCTCCTTGGTAAAATCGCGCTCAGCCTGGTAGAGCTGGGCCACCTGCCGCAGCGTGAGCACTTTCTGAGCCTTATCGAAATAGTCTTTTTCGAGGTTGAGCTGCTGCTGCTTAATGGCAAAGTCCTGGTTGAAGTTGTCGCGCAGCTGCGCGTCGGTCAGGGCCGGGTTGTCAGCGTCGCGGCGCAGCAGGCGGGCCGAGCGGCCCAGCTCGCGGCGCCGGGCTACAAACTCGTTGTACATCGGCCAGAAGCGCTGGGCCTGGTCCTGCGTGAGAGTGAGGCGCGAGGTAATAAAGGCAATCTTAGCGTTATCGAGCTGACTAATACGCGCGCCACCCTGTTGAAACCGGCCCCGCCCCTGCGCCCGTGCCGGCTGGCCAGTAGCCAGCGCAAGCAGCGTGAGACCGGCCAAGATGAAAGAACGTGTATTTTTCATATATAGCAAATAAATTATAAAACTCCTGCCTCGTCGGCAGGTTGGGCATCTAGCGCCTCAGTCAGCTCGCTGGGCGAAGGCTTTAGGTATTGCCTGGTGATGCCCAGGTGATGGGCCGGCAGCTCAGCTAGGTCGAGCATATCAACGTGCACCTCTCCACTGCTGAGGTAGTCGAGCAGCTGCTGTTGCGATACAGTGTCGAGCGTGGCGGTGGTGCTAGGCGCATTGCCCAGCGAAGAGCCCCCCAGCCACAGCGAGGCGGCAAAGGTACCCAGCAGCACGGTAGAAGCCAGGCCAGTGCGCACGTAGGCCGGGGCGTGCCGCAGCCAGGCCAGCGGTAGCGGGCGAGGAGCCGGGGCGGCCACCTGCGCCATTACCCGCATGGGTAGCTGCTCGAAGTAGCCGGGCGGCGGGGAGCTCAGCGGCTGCGGCCAGCGACGCGGATGCTGGTCAAGGCGGAAGGGCGTTTTCATGAATGTTGGATGGAAGAACGAGGGTAAGGTTTAATCGGCTTCGTCGGGAGTTGAGGCCAGATTGTCGGTAGAAGTAACGTATTCCTCAATTTTGCGGGCGGCGTGGTGGTAGCTGGCCTTCAGGGCACCTACGCTGGTACCGGTTACCTCGGCCATCTGCTCGTAGGGCATCTCCTCGTAATAACGCAGGTTGAATACCAGACGCTGCTTGTCGGGCAGGCGCAGAATGGCTTTTTGCAGCCGCAGCTCAATCTCATCGCCCGCAATGGCGGGGTCAGCCTCGACTTTAGCCGCCAGCTCGGCGCCCACATCGTTGAGCGGCAAAAAAAACTTGCGCCGCTTGCTCTGCAAAAAGCTCAGGCACTCGTTGGTGGCAATGCGGTAAATCCAGGTGAAAAGCTGGGCATCCTGCCGAAAGTTTTCCAGATTTTTCCACACCTTCACAAAGACGTCCTGCGTGAGGTCGTCGGCATCGTCGTGGTCGATAACCATCTTCCGCACATGCCAATACACCTTCTGCTGGTACTTGCGCACGAGCTGATTAAAGGCCAGATTGCGGCTGGCCGGATGCTGAAACTTGGCGAGGATTTCGTGGTCTTCCAAACGCGGAGCGGGGGCGAAAGTGCAGGTTGGACGACGAGGAAGGACGCAGGTTTAATCCTTGTTGCTAATGTGTGCGCCGGGCGTGCAGCAGCCGGACTACCTCTGCGGCCGCAGCTGGGTCTTTGGGGTGATGCTGTTGGTAAATCATCTTATCAACCAGCGTCGGGTCGTCACGATAAAATTGCTGTATGAAGGTATCAGCAGGTACCAGCCAAACTATTATTCCTAAGGCGGTGATGCAGGCGTCTAAGCGAGGCAGCGTACCGGTGGCTAGCTGTATAGCAATTATCAGAGCGAGCGCTGGAACGCCAGTCAGCAACATTATCGCCGCGCCTTTCCATAAAAGCAGCTTGAAAAGAATACCTATTAGCGTAACTGCGCTAGCGATGCCCTTTATTTTGGGGAGTAATAAGTGAGTAAATGCTTGCTGCGACGGCGAGTTTACCGGCACGTAGTCGAAACCCAAGGACTCATCAACTCCGGCAACAGGGGCAAAAGCGCGCAGGTACTGAACAGTTGCCAGCGTAACAAGCCCAACGAGCAGTAAGGTATTGCCAGTAGGGAATAGTAAATATTTCAGCCCCAAGCCGAGCACTGTCAATATGCAGCTAACTAACTCTGCGCGTGGTAATATATTATCAAGAAGGGGGTGTTGCTTGTCCGACATGCTTCTCTATTTAATGCCCAAAAATGCTCAGTGAAGTAGTCTGAGCCGAGCGAATGGTAAAATTGCGCACGTCGGTAAACTTGCTGGCGTTGCTGGTAGCCGTGCGAAAAACCAGCCGGTACGCGCCCGGCTGCATGGCCAGGTTGAGCTTGCTGCTGCTTTCGGGCAGGTTATAAATCCAGGTTTGCGACTCGTCATCGTTGAGCTTGTAAAGGCTGCCGAAGCCTTTGAGGTCGGACGTGATGTTGAGCGTACCGGGCGCGGCGTACGTCACCGTAGTAGCCTGCCCCTGGCGCACGCTCACGCGCTGCACGATGCGCGGCAATGTGAGTATCTCGACCTCATAATTGCCGGCCAGCAGCTTCTGGCGGCTGCCGAAGGGCAGGGCCAGGCTGGTAGTCGCGCTGCCCTGCGCCCGCACCACGGCCTGCACGGCACCGCCGTAAGGGTTGGGCGTAATAGTAGCCGGCTGCAATACCAAGGTGCCCTGCGGGATTTTGAAAGTCAGCACATTTGCCTTGCCGCCCCGGATAACCAGGTTGGGCTGGCGCACGGCCGGCACAGTATTGATAACCAAATCGTAGGTCTGTAGGGCGTCGATGTCGAGCACATCGGCCTTGCCCTGGGCATCGCGGTAATGCACGTAGTTGTACTCCGGCTGCCCGGTCACGTTGTTGACAAACGTCATGTTGACGTTCGACTCCACCGGCCGGCCGGCCTCATCGGTGAGGTTGATGGCCACGGTGGTTTTAGCCAATGTCTGAGCAATTACATCGTTGAGTACGGTCTGGAAGGTCTTAACCTCGGCCGCGTTGTAGTACTTGCCCAGGCATTCGAGCGACCGGCCAAAATCCTTTTCGGCCCCGATACCAATTACGAAGGGCTTCAGGAAAACCCGCTTGCGCTGCAAGGCTAGCGAGGCCGCGCAGGGGTCGCCCTTACACGACTCTACGCCGTCGGTGATGAGCAGCAGCACGTTGCGCGAGGTTTTATCCAGGGGAAAATCCTTGGCCGATTGCTCCAGCGAGTAGGTAATGGGCGTGTTGCCCTGTGCCTTCAGCGTCTTGAGCCGCGTTTTGATGGCCGCGGCATTCTTAGGCGCAAAGGGAACTTCAAGGCGTGAGTCTTCGCAGTTTTGCTCGGCATTGGCGTGCTGGTGGCCGTACACGCGCAGGCCAAGCTCCAGGTTGGGGTAGGCATTGAGCGAGTCGGCCATCTTGGCCAGCAGGCGCTTGGCCACTTCCCAGCGCGGCGTGCCTTCCCAGGGGGCCATCATCGAGCCCGAGGCGTCGAGCAAAAACAGAATCCGCGTGACTTTGGGGTGCTCGGGCGGAGCATTCTGGGCCTGGCCTGGCCGGCTGATAGCTAAAAGCAGGCAAGCCAGCAGACAGCCGATTCTGCAAAAGGCAAGCGGTCGGAGTGGGAAAAGCATCGGCGAAATTTACACTACTATCCGCAACTTCACCCATTACCTTAGCCAAGCACCGGCCGACGGTAATCCCAGCTGCAAACCAGCACGGAGCCCGCCTAAGCGCCCAGCTGCTGAAGATGAGCCAGGTGGTGGCGGCCGTGCCAGGCGTACTGCACCAGCGCCTGCTCCAGCGTGCTGGTGGTTTGGTAGCGCGGGTGGTAAAAAGTGCGCTGCCATTGTGCCTCGCTCAGGTGCTGCAACAGCATTACCCAGCGGCTGTGCAGGCTTTCGAGCAGAGCCAGCGACACGGCCAGCGGCGTAGCGGCCACGTCGGGCAGCTCGGCCCAGCCCTGCTCATCGAAGGGCCGCACGGTCGGGTTGTCTTCCGTGAGCGCTAGCCGAAAGCGGCTGTAGAGGATGAGATGCGCGTCGGCAAGGTGATGAATTACCTGGCGGCCGGTCCACCCGCCGGGGCGGTAGGGTAGCTCTAGGCGCTCCGCGCCGGCCCGCGCCACAGCGGCCTGCAGCTGCGCCGGCAGCTCGGCCAGCTGCTGGATGTAGGGGGCGCGACCGGCGGCCGTAAGCGGTGCTGTGGGCAGATGCGGCCGGCCAATCGGAAACCGCAGGTGGTCATCGGTGGGGGAGGTGGTCATGAAGAATAGCAGGGAATTAGTACTCAAAAGTAGCGGTTTGGCTGCGGGCGCAGCGTAGCTAAAACACGCATGGCGACCGGCGCGCTGCCGCGCAAAATATTTTCATTTCATGCCAATTTAATGTAGCTGCGCTTGCTTTGTATTATCCAGCGTGCCAACATAAGCTGTAAAGCGTTGGCATCGTCCCACCATATTGCTCTAACACATTTGAATTAGGACCAGCATTTTCGCTGGTGTCCGGTAGCCTCTGGCAATTGGATGAAACTGATTAATAAATATGTAAGAATTTATATTTTTTTTAGCTTTTCCCAGTGGCTACAGGTGGTAGGATGGAAAAAGCAGCTGCCCGATTCGCAACGGGCTACCCAACATAAAAACGGGCTGATTTAGTGATGTCGGCTCCCAGCGCCTCGGCGGGACAAGCGACGGCTCAGCGCGTTTTTTCAACCCAACATTCCTGGTGTTATTAACTGCCTAGTGTGGCATTTACATGTTCTTATGAAAAGAATACTCATGCTCATGAGTTTATGTGCCGTGTACTGCTGCACAAGCTGCTCGCCCAAAACTGAAGAAAAGGAAGAGCAAATTAAGCTACTGGCAACCAGTCCTTTACAAAAGGATACGACCATAACTAAAGAGTACGTGGCGCAGATTCATGCCTACCAGCACATCGAGCTGCGGGCCCTGGAGAAAGGCTATCTCCAGAAAATCTTTGTCGACGAAGGCCAGTCAGTTGCCAAGGGCCAGCCCATGTTCCAGATTATGCCCCTGGTGTATCAGGCCGACCTGCAAAAGTCGCAGGCCGAAGCCAATTATGTGGATATCGAGTACCGCAACACCAAGAGCCTGGCCGATAGCAACATCGTATCCAAGAATGAGTTAGCCCTGTCCAAGGCTAAGCTCAATAAGGCCAAGGCAGATGTAGCGCTGGCCCAGACTCACCTGCAGTTTACGTCCATCAAGGCCCCGTTTAGCGGTATTATGGACCACTTTCAGGCGCGGCTGGGTAGTGTTGTCAACGAAGGTGATTTGCTGACGACGCTCTCCGACAACAGCAAGATGTGGGTGTATTTCAACGTGCCCGAAGCCGAGTACCTGGCTTATAAGGAGCAGGCCAAGGCCGACAACGTGGTAAACGTAAAGCTGCTTATGGCTAATAACGAGGTATATAAATACCCTGGTAAGGTGCAGACGATTGAGGCAGATTTTAATAACGAAACCGGCAATATCGCTTTCCGGGCCACTTTCCCTAACCCCGATGGCCTGCTGCGCAACGGCGAAACCGGCAGCATCATGATGACGGTGCCGTTGAAAAACGCCCTGCTTATCCCGCAGAAAGCCACCTTCGAGATTCTGGAGAAGAAATACGTTTATGTGATTGACAGCAAAAACGTAGTGCACCAGCGGGAGGTAACCATTGCCTCGGAGATGCCCGACCTCTACATTCTCAAGGGGGGCGTCAGCAGCGGCGACAAGATTCTGCTGGAAGGCTTGCGCAAGGTGAAGGATGGGGATAAGATAAGCTACAACTACAAAGCTCCTCAGGCAGTTATCTCTCACCTGAAGGTGTATAGCGAGTAAAATCCGCCCATTATAATAGCCATACTATATGTTTAGCAAATTCATTCGTAGGCCCGTATTCGCCATTGTTATCTCGATTGTCATCCTGCTCATGGGCGGGCTGGCTATCATGAAGCTGCCAACGTCGCAGTTTCCGGAAATTTCGCCTCCCCTGGTAATGGTGAGCGCAGCCTATCCGGGTGCCAGCGCCAAGGTGCTGACCGAGTCGGTGCTGATTCCGCTGGAACAGGCCGTAAACGGCGTGCCGGGCATGAAGTACATGACCTCCGATGCCGTGAGCGCCGGTGAGGCCAACATCCAGATTGTATTCAACCTGGGTACCGACCCCGACCAGGCCGTGGTAAACGTGAATACCCGCATTGCGCAGGTGCTCAACCGCCTGCCCGAGCTGGTACAGCGCGAAGGCGTAGTGGTAAACCGCGTGGTGCCCAACATGCTCATGTACGTGAACTTGTACTCGAAAGACAAGAACACGGACATGAAGTACCTGTTCAACTTCGCTGGCGTAAACATGATACCTGAGCTGCAGCGCCTCGGTGGCATTGGCCGGGCCAGCATCCTGGGTAGCCGGCAGTACGCCATGCGCGTGTGGCTGAAGCCCGACCGCATGCGCGCCTATAATATCTCGGTCGATGACGTGATGAAGGCGCTGGGCGAGCAGAGTGTTATCGGCTCGCCGGGCCGTATCGGCCGCTCGGATGGCGGGCAGGCGCAGTCGCTCGAATACGTGCTCAGCTACCAGGGCCGCTTCAACGACGTGGAGCAGTATAAGAACGTGGTTTTGCGGGCCAACGCCAACGGCGAGAACCTGCACCTGAAAGACGTAGCCAGGGTGGAGCTGGGCTCGGAGTTTTACGACATCTACTCCAACCTGAACCAGTACCCTTCGGCGGCCATCGTGCTGAAGCAGACCTACGGCAGTAATGCCAGCGACGTAATTAAGGAGGTGAAAGTCAAGCTGGAAGAGCTCAGGAAAACCTTTCCGCCGGGCATGGACTACAAAATCACCTACGACGTATCGAACTTCCTCGACGCCTCGATTGAGAACGTAATCCACACCTTGCGCGACGCTTTTATTCTGGTGGCGCTGGTAGTATTCCTCTTCCTTGGCGACTGGCGCTCGACCCTGATTCCGGCCATCGCCGTGCCGGTATCGCTCATTGGCTCGTTCATGGCCATGCAGGCGTTCGGGTTGACTATCAACATGATTACGCTCTTTGCGCTGGTGCTCTCGATTGGTATCGTGGTCGATAATGCCATTGTGGTGATTGAGGCTGTGCACGCCAAGATGGAGGAAGAGCACCTCTCGCCCTATAATGCGGTGCGCAAGGTGGTGGGCGAAATCAGCGGGGCCATTATCGCCATCACCATCATGATGACGGCCGTGTTCATCCCGGTATCGTTCATGAGCGGCCCGGTGGGTATCTTCTACCGCCAGTTCTCGATTACCATGGCTACGGCCATCGTGATTTCGGGCCTCGTTGCCCTCACGCTGACGCCGGTGCTCTGCGCCATGATTCTGAAGAACAACCACGGCCAGGAAAAGAAGAAAACGCCGTTGCAGCGCTTCTTCGACTGGTTTAACCGGGGCTTCGACCGCCTGACCAACGCCTACACCGGCCTGCTGTCGAAGATTGTGGCCAGCCGACTCATCACCTTCGCCATGCTCATTGCTTTCGCGCTGGGTATCTGGGCCATCTCGGCCAGGCTGCCGGCCGGCTTTATCCCGAGCGAAGACCAGGGCCTGATTTACGCCATTGTGCAGACGCCGCCCGGCACCACGCTGGAGCAAACCAATGCCGTATCGCAGCGCCTCGCCAGTCTGGCCAAAGACGTGCCGGGTATCGCTAATATTTCGACGCTGGCGGGCTACGAAGTGCTTACCGAAGGCCGCGGCTCCAACGCGGGTACCTGTCTGATTGACTTGAAGCCGTGGTCAGAGCGCAAGGAGTCCATTGCCGACATCATTGGCAACCTCGAAAAAAAGGCGCACGAAATTCCGGGTGCGACCATCGAATTCTTTGAGCCGCCGGCAGTGCCGGGCTACGGGGCAGCCGGTGGTTTCCAGCTGCAATTGCTCGATAAAACCAACTCCGGCGACTATAAAGCGCTGGAAAAGGTGAACGAGGAATTTATGGCCAAGCTGAAAAAGCGTAAGGAGCTGGCCGGCCTGTTTACCTTCTTCTCGGCTGATTATCCGCAGTACGAGCTCAAGATTGACAACGACCTGGCTATGCAGAAAGGCGTGAGCATCGGCAACGCCATGAACACGCTCTCCATCATGGTAGGCTCTACCTACGAGCTGGGTTTCATCAAGTACCAGCGCTTCTTTAAGGTATACGTGCAGGCATCGCCCGAGTACCGCCGCCTGCCCGAAGACGTGCTGAACATGTGGGCTAAAAACGACAAGGGGCAAATGGTGCCGTTCTCAGCCTTCATGCACATCGTGAAGTCGCAGGGCGCCAACGAAATCAACCGGTACAATATGTACACCACGGCCTCCATCCGGGGTGGCGCGGCCGAGGGCTACAGCTCGGGTGAAGCCATTAAGGCAGTGCAGGAAGTAGCCAAAGAGCTGCCGCACGGCTACGACATCGACTGGGGCGGCTTGTCGAAAGACGAGGTTTCGCGCGGCAACGAGTCGACCGTTATTTTCATTGTCGTGCTGGTATTCGTGTACCTGGTGCTCGCCGCTCAGTACGAAAGCTTCCTGCTGCCGCTGGCCGTAATCTTCTCGCTGGTAGCCGGGGTGTTCGGCTCGTTCCTGTTCATCAAGATGTTTGGCCTGGCCAACGACATCTACGCCCAGGTAGGCCTGGTAATGCTGGTGGGTCTGCTGGGTAAGAACGCCGTACTTATCGTCGAGTTCGCGGCCCTGAAGCACGAAGAAGGCATGTCGGTGCGCGATGCAGCCATCGAAGGCGCCAAAGTGCGTTTCCGGCCTATTCTGATGACGTCGTTTGCCTTCATCGCCGGCCTTATTCCGCTGGTGGTGGCTACCGGCGCGGGTGCTATCGGCAACCGCACCATCGGTAGCTCGGCCTTGGGGGGTATGCTGTTTGG
Organism: Hymenobacter baengnokdamensis; assembly: GCF_008728635.1. Classification (NCBI taxonomy): domain Bacteria; kingdom Pseudomonadati; phylum Bacteroidota; class Cytophagia; order Cytophagales; family Hymenobacteraceae; genus Hymenobacter; species Hymenobacter baengnokdamensis. Next base: position 2,542,724 of record NZ_CP044285.1, read on the forward strand.
TACCGTGTTCGGGGTAATTATCATCCCTGGCCTGTATTACTTCTTCGGCACGCTGGCCGGCGACAACAAGCTGATTCGGGATGAGAATGAGTCGCCGGTACTTGAAGGCGTAGAGCCCCGGATTAAAATTGAAGAAATGGAGCCTTATGCGTAACAGAAATTTAGTTAAAAGCCTGGCTGCTGCTGGCCTGGCGCTGGCAGCAGCGGCTTGCAAAGTGCCGCAGTTTGCTGAGCGCAACGCGAGCCGCAGCCTGCCGGCCACCTACAGCAACAGCCCCCAGGATACGACCAGCACCGCTAAAGTGCGGTGGCAGGAGTTTTTTACCGACCCCGGCCTGAAAGCGCTGATTGATACCGCTCTGCAACACAATCAGGAGCTGAACATCACGCTGCAGGAAATCCAGATTGCCCGCAACGAGATACAGGCCCGCAAGGGGGAGTACCTGCCTTCCGTTTCGCTCGGGGCGCGCACCGCCCTCGACCGTACCAGTCGGTACACGATTCAGGGAGCTACGGAAGACCAAATCAACATTCGGCCCGACCGTCGGAATCCCGACCCGCTCGGCGATTTTCAACTGGGGGCCTTTGCCAGCTGGGAGGTCGATATCTGGCATAAGCTCCGCAACGCCCGCAAGTCGGCGGCTACCCGGTACCTGGCTTCCGTTGAAGGTAAAAACTTCATGGTGACCAATCTGATTGCCGAGATTGCCACCTCGTATTATGAGCTGCTGGCCCTTGATAACCAGCTGCTTATTTTGCAGCAGAATATCGAGATTCAGCGCAATGCGCTGCAGGTGGTGCGCCAGGAAAAGGAATCGGCGCGGGTAACTGAGCTGGCCGTTAAACGCTTTGAAGCCCAGATACAAAACACCACCGCCCGGCAGTTCACCATTCAGCAGCGCATTACCGAAACCGAAAACCGGATTAACTTCCTGGTCGGCCGGTTTCCGCAGCCGGTGGTACGCAACGACCAGTCGTTTAATGATTTGGTGCCCAAAACCATTCAGGCTGGCGTGCCCGCCCAGCTATTGAGCAACCGCCCGGACATCCGGCAGGCCGAACAAAACCTGGTAGCCGCCAAGCTGGACGTGCAGATAGCCCGCGCCAACTTTTATCCTTCGCTGGGTATCGACGCGGGCGTGGGCTTTGAAGCTTTCAAGCCGGGCCTGCTGTTCACCACGCCCGGCTCCCTGCTCTATTCGCTGGCCGGCGACCTGTCCGCTCCCCTGATTAACCGCAACGGCATTAAGGCGCTATATGCCAGTGCCAATGCCCTCCAGCTCCAAGCTGTGTACAATTACGAGCGCACGGTGCTCAACGCGTACATTGAGGTAGCCAATCAGCTCTCAAATATCGGCAACCTCGAAAAAAGCTACGACGCGAAGCTGAAAGAAGTGCAGACGCTTAACCAATCCATCCGGATTTCAAACAGCCTCTTCAAGTCGGTGCGCGCCGACTACACCGAAGTGCTGTTCACCCAGCGCGATGCCTTGGAATCTAAATTCGACCTGACCGAAACCAAGATGCAGCAGCTCAATGCCACCGTTAATATCTACCGCGCCCTGGGCGGCGGCTGGAATTAGCCCGTAAAAAGCAGCAGCTCCAAAGCCCGGTAGAACAAGATGCCCAGGCATGGCGTTCTACCGGGCTTTTTGCGTGCTAGATATTAAGAATATATGCTATATTATGAATCTGCAAGCACTGGCGCGAGTTTAGGCGAAGCCGTAACTCGTGCCGATTACACTGTGGAGGTTGTACCTCCACTGCCGCGCCAGCGGCAAGGCGGAACTGCGCCGCCAGCGTTGTTCGGCTCGTTCTGTGGCAGCACTCTGTTTAGCGCAGCCGTGCTATGCTTTATAGCGTCGTTCGGCTAGCTCGTTCTGTGGGCGGCACAGCCTCCCCCGAAAATAGACACGAGTCACGCTGCGCTAAACTCGCGCCAGTGGGGGCGATGAGGCAGGCGGTGAATAGGCGGCTGAATTAGTGCCAGCCCATCCAAAAACAGCCCCGTGGCTATACGGGGCTGTTTTTGTCTATAATAGGCAAGGGCGGCGAAACGCATAGCCTTGCGGCCCCATTGTCTCCTAACGTCCAAGACGACCGCCCCGCTACTGCAAAACTACGCTACTGACCTTGTTTTAGCTGCTGGTGTTCACTCGTCTATCATTGCCATAATCAAAAGACAAGAAAGCAGCGAAGCAACGCTTATCTGCACCAGGCTTTTATGAAATGTATGCATAGTGCGAAAAGCAAAACCCCCACGCCAGTCTTTCAGCCAACGCGGGGGTTATTAAAAATTGGCGATTGCCAAGCTACTACATATTCTTGATAATCTCGTCGCCAAACTCGCTCGTTTTGAGCAGTGTAGCGCCTTCCATCTGGCGCTCGAAGTCGTAGGTGACGCGCTTGCTTTCGATGGCGGCTTCGAGGCCCTTGTTGATGAGGGCGGCGGCTTCTTTCCAGCCCAGGTGTTCCAGCATCATCACGCCCGAGAGGATAACCGAGCCGGGGTTCACCTTGTCCTGGTTGGCGTACTTGGGCGCGGTGCCGTGGGTAGCCTCAAAGATGGCGTGGCCGGTGAGGTAGTTGATATTGGCACCCGGCGCGATGCCGATACCGCCCACGATGGCGGCCAGCGCATCGGAGATGTAGTCGCCATTCAGGTTCAGCGTTGCTACTACCGAGTAATCGGCGGGGCGCAGCAAAATCTGCTGCAGGAAGGCATCGGCGATGCTGTCCTTGATGATGAGCTTACCCTGGTCCTGGGCTTGCTTCTGCAGGGCATCGGCCACGGCCACGCCTTGCTTAGCCACGATTTTATCGTACTGCGCCCAGGTAAATACCTTGGCCCCAAACTCCTTCTCGGCCAGCTCGTAGCCCCAGGTTTTGAACGCGCCCTCGGTGAATTTCATGATGTTGCCCTTGTGCACCAGCGTTACCGACGGCAGCTTGTGCTCGAGGGCATACTTGATGGCGGCGCGCACGAGGCGCTCGGTGCCTTCCTTGCTCACCGGCTTGATGCCAAACGACGACGACTCGGGGAAGCGAATCTTCTTCACGCCCATCTCGTCTTGCAGGAATTCGAGCATCTTCTGGGCCTGCGGCGTGCCGTTCATGTACTCGATGCCGGCATAGATGTCTTCCGTGTTTTCACGGAAGATAACCATGTTGGTCAGCTCGGGGTGCTTCACGGGCGAGGGCACGCCGTCGTAGTAGCGCACGGGGCGCACGCAGGCGTACAAATCCAGCTCCTGGCGCAGGGCCACGTTCAGCGAGCGAATGCCGCCGCCTACCGGCGTTGTGAGTGGGCCTTTGATGCCTACCAGGTAGTCGCGGAAGGCTTCGAGCGTTTCAGCCGGCAGCCAGTTATTCAGTTGCTTAAAGGCTTTCTCACCGGCCAGCACTTCTTTCCACACCAGCTTCTTCTTGCCGCCGTAGGCTTTTTCTACCGCGGCATCGAATACGCGCTGCGAGGCCCGCCAGATGTCCGGACCCGTGCCGTCGCCCTCGATGTAGGGGATGGTCGGTTGGTCGGGTACAGTCAGCTTGCCATTCTTAATGGTGATTTTTTGCTCTGCCATGAGGAAAAAGGTTGTCTAATATTCTGTTGTCAGGTTCAGGTGGGAAGTCTTGTTTGGTGCTAGTGTTGCCAGCGGCTGGCCCCGCCTGTCATTGCTTCGTGTTGTGCCCAATAACAGGCGGTATTCTTTGAAATCAATACCCAAAAATCTCTTTCAGGGTAAGCTGCTGGACGGTGCCGTACTTGGCCAGCTCCTTGAAATTCAGCCGGTCTTTGGAGCCGATAACCAGGATAACCTGGTTTTGGCCCCGAATTTTAGCCTGCTGAAATTTCTGCAATTCGGCAAACGTCATGTTTTGGGTTTGGTCGTACACGTCGCGGCGCAGGTCGTAGTCGAGGCCTAGCCGGCGGGCGCGCTCGTAGCTGAGTAGCACACCTTCGTGGGTAATGCGGTCGGTGGCGATGCTGTTGCGGATGCTCTGCTTAGCGATGGCTAGGTTGGCATCGGCCAGGGGCATGTCGGTGAGCAAGCCTTCCATGCCGGCCATGGCCTCGGGCAGCTTGTCGCTCTGCGTGCCGATGTAGCTGAGGATGTAGTTGGAGCGGCCCGTCTTGTCGGCGTTCGCGTAGCGCGACATGGCCGAATAGGCCAACGCCTTGCTCTCGCGCAAATCCTGAAACACGATGCTGCCCATGCCGCCGCCGAAGTACTCGTTGTAGAGCGCCACGGTGGGCGCCATTGTGCGGTCGTAGATATCGCCCTTGGTCAGAAACAGGATTTCAGCCTGCACCATCTTGTAATCGACCCAATAGACTTTTTTCTCCTTCAAAGGTTGCTCGGCAAAGTCTTTAGCGGGTGGGGTAGGCTTGAGGGTAGCGGGCGTAAGGTGCTCATAACGTACCACATTCGTAATGCTGGCAATCTCGCGCGGCCCATAATACAGCACCCGATGCTGGTACGTCGGCAGCGATTTCAGCAGCGCCGTCAACTGCTCCGGCTTTAGTGCTTTCAACTGCGCCTCGGGCACATTATTGGTAAACGGATTGCGTGGGCCATACTTGGCGTAGCTTAGCATGGCCTGATTTAGAATCACTGCCTTGTTGAGCTTGGCATCCTGGCGCTGCTTCAAAATACCGGCTACCTGGTTTTTGAGGGCCGCCGCGTCGGGCCGCGGGTTGTTGAGCAGCTGCTCAAACAGCGTCATGGCCGGCTCCAGGTTGCTATCGAGCCCGCTGAGGCTGATAAGCACGCGGTCCTGGCTGCTGCTAACGGCAAACGAGCAGCCCAGCTTGTAAAACTCCTGCTGCAATTGCGCCGCCGAGTACTGGCCGGTGCCCAGGTACTGCAGGTAGTCCGTGGCTACGTCGAGCAGCGGATTATTATTGTTGCCGAGGTCGATAGCATAGAACAGGCTGAATAGTCCGTTTTCGCTATTCTTCGTGTAGTAGAGCGGCAGGCCGGGCTTTATTTCAGCCGTTTGAATGTCCTTCTTGTAATCCACAAACACCGGCTTTAATTCAGTGCTGGGCAGCTTCGCTATCTCCGTGTAGTAGGCCGACGCCGCGTCGCGGTTGGCCGGCACCGGCGTGATGGCCGGCTTCACCACCTTCACCTTATTTGAGTCTTGGCCGGTGCGCTTAAATACGGTTACGTAGTTCTGGCTGTAGTTGTCGTTGGCAAACTTAATGACTTCGGCCTTCGTGATGGTGGCAAAGTCCTCGTTTTGCTTGAGGTAGTCGGCCCAGCTCACGCGCTCGATAAACGATTCGTAGAGCGCCGAGGCGCGGGCCTCGTTGCTCTCGTAGCTCTTGGTGCGCGTCAGCTTGTCGTTGTTGACGATGGCCGGAATAAGCCAGTCAGGAAAGTCGCCGCGCTTCACCTTTTCCAGCTCGCCCAGTAGTAGTGTACGGACCTCTTCCAGCTTCTGGCCCTGGCGCGGCGTGCCGTAGAGCACGTGCGTCGAGTAGTCGTCGTTGAGGTCGGCAAAAGTGGCCGAATTCAGCACCCGCTGCTGCTGGTTCAGGTCGAGGTCGACCAGTCCGGCCTGGCCGTTGGTCAGGATTTTATCCAGCATCCGCAGGCGCAGGGCGTCGCGGGTGGCCTTGCCGGGCAGGCGGTAGCCCAGCATCACGTTTTCCGACTGCGGCCCGATTACCTCCTTCACGATGGGGGCAGTTATTGGCTTCTCCACCGGCGCAACAAACGTCGGTACCGGCTTGCTCTTCAGGTCACCGAAATACTTGTCAATCAGCCGGATGGTCTGGTCGTAATCCAAATCGCCGCTCAGGCAGAGGGCGATATTATTCGGCACGTAATACTGGCCGAAGTATTTCTTAATCTCGGTTATCGACGGGTTTTGCAGGTGCTCAATTGTGCCAATGGTGGTTTGGGTACCGTACGGATGAGTAGGGTAGAGGCTGGCGTTCAGCGCCTCAAACTCCTTGTTGAAGTCGGAGTCCAGGCCCCGGTTCTTTTCCTCGTACACCGCCTCCAGCTCGGTGTGAAACAGGCGCGGCACCATTTCCTGGAAGCGCTCGCTTTGTACGGCCGCCCACTTTTCGAGCTGGTTGCTCGGGATATCCTCCTGGTAAACAGTTTCTTCGTTCGAAGTATGCGCGTTCGAGCCCTTCGAGCCGATGCTGCCCATGAGCTTGTCGTACTCGTTGGGCACGGCGTAGCGCGCCGCCACCCCCGAGATAGAGTCAATCTGATGGTAGGTGCGCTTGCGGGCCACTGGGTCGTTGCGCTCGCCGCGGTACGTTTCGTACAGGGCCTCAATCTTATCCAACTCCGGCTTTTCCTTGCTCCAGTCTTTGGTGCCGAGCCGCGAAGTACCTTTAAACACCATGTGCTCGAGGTAGTGCGCCAGGCCGGTGGCGGCAGCAGGGTCGTTTTTGGAGCCGGCGCGCACTGCTATATACGTTTGGATACGCGGCGCATTCTTGTAGTCAGACAGGTAGACCGTGAGGCCATTATCGAGCTTGTACACGCGCACGCCCAGCGGGTCGTTGGGCGCGGTTTCGTAGCGGTATTCCCTGGGGGCCGTTGGCACCGAAGCCGGAGCAACCGCCGCGGCCATCACGGCAGGCTTGCTCGATTGACACTGGGTGGTCAGGCCCAGCGCTGCCAGGGCAGGCAGCAGAAGCAGCAACGGTCTTTTCACAAACTTACCAGTCAGAGCGCGGGGGATTTTAATAGGGGCACAAAGGTAGAAGTTCATGCGGGGAATAAAAAACAAAAATTTCACTTGTAATGGGTTACCTTTTAGGCGCTGCTTAAGCTATTATCAGCTTAAAAGACACACATTTGCAAAAATGATGGGCTTGGGATAAAGCAAACGTGCCACCGTTTCGTCTGGTAAGTCATTTTTTAACCAAGACCCTTTTTCATGGCTCAGACAGTTTTCATAACTGGAACTTCGACCGGTATCGGCGCGGCCACCGTTCGGCTTTTTGCTGCGCACGGCTGGCAAGTGGCCGCTACCATGCGCAACCCCGCCGACGCGAAGTTTGACGGCCTGGCCGGCGTGCGGGTGTATGCCCTCGACGTAACCGACCCGGCTTCCGTGAAGCAGGCAGTGGCGCAGGCCCAGCACGATTTTGGCCGCCTCGATGTGCTCATCAACAACGCTGGCTATGGCTTGGTGGGGCCTTTTGAAACCGCGACCTATGCCCAGATTCAGCAGCAGTTTGCCACCAATATGTTTGGCGTATTTGCCGTTACGCAGGCCGTGCTGCCCGGTATGCGGGCGCAGCAGGCCGGTGTCATCATCACTATTACCTCGGTGGGTGGGCGCACGGCGTTTCCTATGAACTCGCTCTACCACGCCACCAAGTTCGGGCTCGATGGCTTTTCGGAGTCGCTCTGGTACGAGCTGGCTCCCTTTGGGATTCAGGTGAAAGTAGTAGCGCCGGGCGGCGTGGCTACTGACTTTGCCGGCCGCTCGCTGCACATGACCGCCGACCCTGCCGACGAAGCTAACCCCTACGCCGGGCAGATGCGTGCCGTGCTCGATGCCTTTAGCAGCCGGGGCGGGGCCGCCTCGCAGCCCGAGCAGATTGCTGAGGTTATCTACGAAGCTGCCACCGATGGTAAAGCGCAGTTGCGCTACATTGCCGGGGCCGATGCCCAGGGGTTATTGGGGGCAAAGGCCCAGATGGCCGAAGCCGATTTTATGAAAATGATTCAGCAAAATTTCGGCGTGTAAAAAGGTCGCCGCCATAAGAAAAGCCTTCGCGCATGCGGCTGATAAAGCAAGCATGCGCGAAGGCTTTTCTTATGGCGGCCAGCGTACTATTCGGCAGTCGGTGAAGGCGCTGTGGGCGTCTCGGCCGTAGCGCCAGAGGCTTCGCCCGCGCTGCGGGGCCCTTTGCCGCGGTTGCGGCCGCCACGCTTGCGGCGGCGCTGGCCTTCGGCGCCTTCCCCTTCGGCGCGGGCCGGGCGCGGTGCTTCTCCCTCGGGGCGTGGGGCGCGGGGCAAGCGCGGTGGACGGTGGGCTTCCCCTTCCGGGCGGGGCTCACGGGGCGGCCGGCTTTCACGGGTAGGTGCTACATAGGCCCCCACCGGGCGCTCGCCCGCGTCGATAGCCGCCAGGCGAGCCGCGGCATTGGCCAGGCGCTCCGCCCGCTGCGGGTCATTTTTGTCGTTGCCCTCGCGGCGAGGACCCCGGTCGCGGCCTCCGCCACGGGGGCCACTACCTTCAGGACGCGGCCCCCGCTCACCCTCGCGGCGCGGCCCGCGCTCGCCACCCCGGCCGCCTTCGCGCGGACCGGTTTTGCCCCGCAGGCCGCTAAAGCGCTTGGGGTCGAACTCGGGCGCCGGGCCGTAGCCGAGAGCTTCGGTAATGGCCTGTTTCTCAATCTCGCGCTCGATGAGCTTCTCAATTTTGATGATGCGGTCCTGGTCCTGGTCGGCAATGAAGGTAATGGCCGTACCGGTGGTGGCCGCACGCGCCGTGCGGCCAATGCGGTGCACGTAGTCTTCGGCGGCGCGGGGCACGTCGAAATTTACCACGTGGCTCAGCGAGTCGATGTCAATGCCCCGGCTCACCACGTCGGTGGCAACCAATATAGGGAATTGCTTATTCTTGAAAGCGCGCATGGTGTCTTCCCGCTCTTCCTGGGTGCGGTCGGAGCTGATGCCCTGCGCCGGGTAGCCCAGCTTGTTGAGCGAGCGCACGATGCCGGCCACGGCCGCTTTCTTGCTGGTAAAGAGCACCATACTCTGCACATCCTGGGCCTTGATAAGGTGTTCCAGTACGGGCAGCTTCTGGTGGTCGAAGGTCATGTAAAACTGCTGGTTGATGCCCGCGGCGGGCTTGCTCACGGCCAGGCGTACCTCGTCGGGCTCGTGCAGAATCTGCTGCGAGAAGTCGCGGATTTTGCTCGGCATGGTGGCCGAAAACAGCAGCGTCTGGCGCTGCTTGGGTAGCTGGCGCACGATGTTTAGGATGTCATCGGCAAAGCCCATGTCCATCATCTTGTCAGCCTCGTCGAGCACCAGGTATTTCAGGTCATCAAACTTGACGTAGCCCAGCTGCATGTGGGCGATGAGGCGGCCGGGCGTGGCCACGATAATATCAGCCCCCGAAGTCAGGGCACGCTTCTGCTGCTCCCAGTTCTCCGACTTGCCGCCGCCGTAAATGGCAATGGACGAGGCTTCTACGAAGTAGCCGAAACCCGTTACCTGCTCGTCAATCTGGGTGGCCAGCTCGCGGGTGGGAACCAGTACCAGGGTGGAGGTGGTGCCGTGGCCGGCGTGCGAAATCTTATCGAGCAGCGGTACGAGGTAGGCAGCGGTTTTTCCGGTGCCGGTCTGGGCGCAGGCAATCAGGTCTTTACCCGCCAGGATTTTCGGAATCGCCTGCTCCTGAATGGGCGTGGCGTTGAGGTAGTTCATGGCATCCACGCCGGCCAGCAGGTCGTCGTGGAGGTTGAAATCGTGAAAAGTCAAAGGTTCAGCGAATGAAGTGAATAAAAGGGGCTGACCTTATATTTCCCGGTCAGCAAACCGCTTGATTTAGAACAAAGGTAAGCCAGATAAGTGCCCGGCTGGCGGCTACCTTCGCGGGCATGTCCCTCGACCGTTTTTCGACCCAAGCCGCGCAGTACGCCCGCTACCGCATTGACTATCCGCCCGAACTCTACGACTGGCTGCTGCCGCAGGTGCCCAACCGCCTGCGCGCCTGGGACTGTGCCACCGGCAACGGCCAGGTGGCCGTGGTACTGGCCCGGTACTTTCGTGATGTTGAGGCCACCGACCTTAGTGCCAGCCAGCTGGCCGAGGCCACCGAGCGGCCCAATATACACTACCAGGTAGCCACGGCCGAGCATACGCCCTTTCCCGACGACCACTTCGACCTCATCACGGTGGCGCAGGCCGTGCATTGGTTCGACCACGCGGCCTACCACCGTGAGGTGCGCCGCGTGGCCGGCCCCGGCACCGTGCTGGCCGAGTGGGGCTACCAGTTTTGTCACACCGACCACGCTGCCCTCAACCGCGTGCTCAACCATTTTCATGAGGAAACCTCGGGGCCTTACTGGGATGCCAACCGCCAGCATATTACCGACGAGTATGCCCGCATTCCCTTTCCGTTTGCCCGCGTGCGCCAGGCCCGTTTTGCCGCGATAAAGCGCTGGAAAATAGACGATATGCTGGGGTATCTGCGCAGCTGGTCGGCCACCGCCAACTATGCCCGGCAGCACGGCGGGGCCGATATGGTGGCGCTGGTGGCTGCTGAGCTGACCCGGCTGTGGGGCGAAGGCGAGCGCGAGGTAGTATTCCCGATTTTTGCGCGAGCCGGCATAATATAGTATTTTTTATATATGTAATGCCAATCGCTTGCCCGGCGATGTACGCGACCTAACTAAGCAATTAACAGATGTCTGCCACCTTACCTTTTGCCGGCCTGCGGGTGCTGGAGCTGGCTTCGGTGCTGGCCGGCCCGCAGGTAGGCCAGTTTTTTGCCGAGCTGGGGGCCGATGTACTGAAGGTCGAGCCGCCCACCGGCGACGTGACCCGGAGCTGGCGCACGCCCGGCGACGACCCCGACAGTTCGGTATCGGCTTATTTTGCGGCAGCTAACTGGGGCAAATCATCCGTAGTGCTCGACCTCACGCAGCCCGCCGCCCAGGCCGAGCTGCTTCGGCTGGCCGCGGCGGCCGACGTGCTTATTGCCAGCTACAAGCCCGGCGACGCCGAAAAATTCGGGCTGAGCTACGCCCCCCTGGCGGCCGGCAACCCACGGCTCATCTATGCGCACCTCACCGGCTACGGCCCGGCCAGCCCGCGCGTGGGCTACGACGCCGTGCTGCAGGCCGAAACCGGCTTTATGCACCTCAACGCGGCCAGCCCGGCCGACCCGCCCCAGAAAATGCCGGTGGCGCTCATCGACCTGCTGGCCGCCCACCAGCTCAAAGAAGGCATTCTGACAGCGCTTTACCAGCGCGAGCAAACCGGCCGGGGCGCGCTCATCGAGGTAAGCCTGCTCGATAGCGCGCTGGCTTCGCTGGCCAACCAAGGGGCTACCTGGCTCGTGACCGGCCACGACCCGGTGCCGCTCGGCTCGGGCCATCCCGGCATTGTGCCCTACGGCACCGTGTACCGCGCCGCCGATGGCCAGCGGTTGGTGCTGGCCGTGGGCACCGATGCGCAGTTCCGGCAGCTATGCCTGGTGCTGATGCGCCCGCACTGGGCCAATGAGCCGCGCTTCAGCACCAACCCGGAACGGGTGCGCCATCGCAAGGCGCTCGAAGAGCTGCTGCTAATGCGCATTGCCGAGCTCAACGGCGTGGCGCTGCTGCACGAGCTGGCCCGGCTGGGCGTACCCGCCGGCGCCGTGCGCTCGGTAGGCGAAGCCCTGAGCCAGGAAGCGGCGCAGACCATGCTCCTGCCGCCAGCGCCGCCTTATTTTCCCTATGCCGGCTTGCGCACGGTGGCTTTTCGTAGCTCGGCCTGGCCGGCAGTAGGGGCTCTCGACGGGCCACCGCCCCTCGCGGCCGGGCCGGCGTAAGCTCGGCCGTGCAACGCCCGGCCAGCCTTTGCCGTTGAGGCAGTTTTACTGTTGCATGAAATCTGTATTTGTACCGCGTGTGATAGGGATGCTGCTGTTGGGCCTGCTGCTGCTGGCTTTGCTGCCGGCGCGCGCTTATTCTGTGCTCAGCCACCAGGCTAGTATTGACTCCTGCTGGGCCCCGTGCCTGAAGCCGGCCCTGGAGCGGCGCTTTCCCGGCGCTACGCCCGATGAGCTGCGCGAGGCCAAAGCTTACGCCTACGGCGGCTCTATTATCCAGGATATGGGCTATTATCCCTTCGGCTCGGCGCTGTTTACCAACCTGACCCACTACGTGCGCTCGGGCGATTTTGTCAAAAACCTGCTCTTAGAGGCCCACGACCGCAACGAATACGCTTTTGCCTTGGGCGCGCTGGCCCATTATGCCGCTGATATATATGGGCATGAGATGGGTATCAATAAAGCGGTGCCCATGCTGTTTCCAGAGCTAAAGGAAAAGTACGGCCCGGTGGTTACTTACGAGCAAAACCCTACTGCCCACGGCCGCACGGAGTTTGCCTTCGACGTTACGCAGCTGGCGGCCGGCAAGTACCGTTCGGCCGCTTATCACGATTTTATTGGCTTCAAGGTAAGCAAGGATGCGCTCGAACGGGCCTTTGCCCGCACCTACGGCCTGGAGTTGAAGCAGGTAATCTTCAACGTCGACCTGGCCCTGGGCTCTTACCGCTTTGCGGTGCGCAACCTTATTCCGCTGGCCAGCCGCGCGGCCTGGCGGGCCAACCGCCACGCGCTGCGCCAGGTCAACAGCCGGATTCGCCGCCGCGATTACGTGTACAAGCAAAGCAAAGCGGAGTATGAGCAGGAATACGGCACTACCTACGAGCGTCCGCATTTTGGCGCGCGGGTAGTAGCGGGCATTATTCGGATAATTCCCAAAGTAGGTAAGCTGAAAAGCCTGAAATTTGTCGCTCCCTCCCCGGAGGCGCAGGCCGTATTTCGAGCCAGCTTCCGGCAGACAGTCATTACGTATTGCAGGTTTTTGGGTGAGCAAACGGCCGTTGCTGCACAGGTGCCCAGCTTGCCCAACACCGACTTCGATACCGGCCATCCTACTAAGCTGGGTGAGTACAGCTTGGCCGACCGCACCTACGGTGAATGGGTACGGGAACTTGCCAAAAATAATTTTAAAGAGGTTTCAGCTCCGATGCAGAAAAATATTCTAACCTTCTTTAGCGACTCCTCGCAGCAGCCGCTCGATAAAGAGGAGCAGGAAAAAGACAAGCGCCAGCAAACGGAAGCCGCCCTGTCCAAGCTGCAGTCGCTGAAGCTGTAGCCTGCCAGGGGCAATATGTTAGCGCGGTTTCCTAAGTCCGAGAACAGCTTGGTTGGTGCGGGCTGCCGGCTTTTGGCCGGCTGTCCGCTATTCGTCGCCGCGGCTAGGCAGGCCGGGTGGCGGATTGCCCTGGTTGCCGCGAATAGTAGGAATGCCCATCTTTTCCTCCCGTTTCTGCTGGTAGCGCGCAAACTGCACCGACGTAAGCACGTCCTTCAGGCGGTCGAGCCGGGCCAGGCCAATGTCGTCGACGTAGCCTTTGAGCTTAGCGGGGTCCTGGCGATAGCGCACCCGGGCTGCCTCTACGCTGCGTACGGCCGCCAGGTTGATGGCCCGTACTTTCTCCACCTGAGCGGGGGTGAGGGCCAGGGCCTGGGTCATATTAGTGGTGAGGGCTTCGGCGCGGGCTTCTACGCTGGTGGGGGCGGCCCCCGCCGGGGTCGAAGCAGGCCTTGCTGCAGCCGATGCTACCTGTGCCGCCGCGGGCCGGGCACTGCCAAGGGCAACGCCCACGACAGTCAGCAAAAAGAGTGATTTAAACATAGTAAAAGAATGATATAAATGAGGTAGGCAGAGCGGAAAGAGTAAGAACGCCGATGCACCGGCTGCAGTTTCAGCCATTTCGGTGCCGCAAACGATGGGCATGAAAAAAGCCGCTGACTGGCAGCGGCTTTTTTCAACTATCAGCAGGCGGTTAAATAGCTTACTTGATAGTAAAGCTGCCGCCGGTTGACTTTTTGGTGGCGGGGTCAAGCGGACCCGGAGTCAGCACAATGGTATAGTTACCAGCCTTCGTAATAGTCAGGTTCGGGCCGTCCTGGGTGAGCGCACCGCCCGTGCTGGAGGCACCGCCCAGGTTGGCCGTCCAATCGGCTCCGTAGCGGAACTTAAAGTCACCGGCGTTCATCGGGCCGGAGTAGGTAAAGGTTTTCGACAGGCAGTTGTACGTCATGGGCACGTCGGTGTTCCAGTCTACGCCGCCGGGGCCGATAATAGACCAGGCCTGGCTTTTAGCTGGCTGGGCGCAGAAGGAATAAGGCGTAGCGGTAAACGTGGTAGCTACTGAGTTAACCGATGGAGCAGCCGGGCCTACGGAGGCGATTACCCGCACATCCATTTGAGCCGGGGTAGGCGTACCGCTTGTGCTTACCAGGCCTTTGCTCTGGAAAGCCGCATTCAAATCGGATACGCTCAGCGTGTCGGCCAGCTTGGAGCCAGCGTCAATTACGTAAGGCTTGCTGAAGTCGCCACCTTTTACGTCGAACTGCAGGCTGTAGTCAACAACAGCCGGATACCCAAAGGTAACGGGCGTCCAGGTATAGATAACAGCCCGGTTGGCGCTGTTACTCTGGGTCAGCACAAAGGAGTTGCCGGAAGAAGTGAGTGTCGGGCTAGCCCCTGGCTGCAAAACGGCTCTAACCTCATCCTTTTTGCAAGCTGCCAGGGTCACTAGTAGCGCTGCGCAAAACCCCAGCGCTTGGGTAAGGGATTTTTTCATGGTGGTGGGAATATAAGAGATGTAAAAAAGGAGGGGCGCCAGAAGCCAACGTCCCTCCTCTAAAATTATACTAGCTTAATAACCAGGGTTTTGCTGGAGATTGGTGTTGATGCTCAAGTCTGAAGAAGGTATCGGGAACAGACTGTACGTGTCTGCAACACCCCGGCCGGCGGCTACGCCACCTTTCCACGGCCACAGGTAAGAGGCACTGGTAAAGCGGCCGAAGCGAATGAGGTCGGTGCGGCGGGTTGCTTCCCAGTACAGCTCCCGTGAGCGCTCGGCCAGCAGGAAGTCGAGGGTCAGGTCGCCGGAGGCGATGTTGCCGCTGGTAGAGCCGTTGTAGGCGCGGGTGCGTACCGCGTTCACATACGTGAGGGCCAGGCCTAGGTCGCCGCCGCCCCGTACCGCTGCTTCCGCATACGTGAGGTACATATCGGCTAGGCGGAACATCGGATAATCAGTATCCACAAATGTATTGTCGGAGCCGGGCGCGCCGGTTGAGGTCACATTGCGGAACTTAATAGGCACATAGCCATTGGCGAAGTTGGTGAGCGCCGGGATATCCAGCGTCTGGCCGCGGGTGTGAAACCGGCCGCGCGAATCAGCGGCAGTATCCGGAAATTGCTGAAACAGGGCCGACGTGGCACGCGTGCCGCCCCAGCCGCCACCGAGGCCGTAATAGGCCGGGTTCCAGTTGGCATCGGCTGTGCCCGATACGGCCGCGTGGGTCAGGAAAGTGGTGCCGCCGTAGCTCTGGGTAAACTTGCCGTCAAAAACGATGGGGAAAATGACTTCCGGGTTGTTTTTGTCGTTGTCGGCCAGAAAGAGGTTGCCATACTTAGGCATCAGGGTGTAGCCAGCATCGATAACCTTTTTGGCATAAGTAGCGGCATCGGCGTAGCGCGGGGTGCCGGTATACACCTGGGCGTTGAGATACATCTTGGCTAGCAGGGCCCAGGCGGCACCCTGGTCGGCGCGGCCGTACTCGTTTTTGCGAGCCGATATCAGCGAGCCGTCAATTGCCTTGAGCTCCGACTCGATGTACTTAAACAAGTCGGCGCGCGTAATGCGGGGGGGTAGGGTAGTGGTACCAATTACGTCATTCTCCGTGGTAAACGGAATATTGCCGTACAGGTCCATGGCGTGGTAGTACGACAGCGCCCGCAGGAAGCGTACTTCGGCGCGATAAGCCGCGATGCTGGTAGCGTCGGTGGTAGAAATGCCGCGCGAGGCGAGCATAGCATCGGTTGACTGCTGCAAGTAGCTGTTGCAGATGGTTACCTGATACAGCAGGCGGCTGTAAAGGCCCCGGATGAGCACCCCGCTGGAGCTCCAGTTCATGTTGTGCCAATCCTGCACGCCGGGGTCGCCCCAGGCAATAACACCCTCGTCGGTAGTCAGCTCCTGGGCACTCCAGTACTGGCGGATATAGTCGGAAGTGCCTTCGTCGATGCCCTTAATGTCGGGGTTGCCGGCCGGCCCTTGCGAACCCGTAAGCGCAAAGCCCGCATAGACCTTGGCCATCTGGCTTTTGTAGCTGGCAGCGTCCTTATACACCTGGTTAGAAGTCAGGTCGTAGGTAGGAAGCTGATTGAGGTCCTTGGTGCAGGAGGGGGCCAGCACAAGGGCCGAGGCGGCAATGGATAGAACCTTGGCGCTGCGAATAAAAGTATTTTTCATGACAGATAGAAGGCTTAGATGCCCAGGTTCAAACCAAAAGTGAAGGTACGCGGACGGGGGTACGTGTTGTTGTCAACCCCGCTCGGAATCTCCGGGTCCAGGCCGGTGTACTTCGTAATCAGAAACACGTTCTGAACAGCAAAGTTCAAGCCGAGGTTCCCTTTGCCGTTGAAGACTTTACCTATGTTATAGCCGAGTGTGGCATTCTGCATGCGCAGGAAGGAAGCGTTCTGGATAAAGTAGTCCGACGAGTAGTGGTTCACGCCGTTGGCGTTAGGGAACTGCGTGAAGTTCGTGTCGGTGGTGAAGTTGTAGAGGTAGTTGGTCGAGCCGGTAATGTTGTAGTAGCTACCGTTCTGCGACTGGATGTTGTTGTATACGTAGTTGCCGATGTTGGCACGCAGGGTGAAGGCCAGGTTCACGCGCTTGTACGTCATGTTGGAGCTAAAGCCCAGCAGCACGGGCGGGGCCGCCTGCTTGTAGATGTAGCGGTCATTGGTGTCAATCTTACCGTCACCGTTCAGGTCGGCGTACACATCAGCCAGCGGCTTACCGTTGGTGTCATACACCTGCTTGGCTACGTAGAAGGCCGAAGCGGCGTGGCCAACGGCATAGATACCGATGTTGGTGCCGGTACCGCCGGCTATGCCGTTAGTTTCAATACCCGTGAAGCCGGGCAGCTGTGGCCCCAGCGACAGAATCTTGCTTTGGTTGTAGGTGCCGTTCAGGTTGATATCCCAACGGAAGTCGGTCGTGCGAACCGGGTTAATGTTGACGTTCACTTCCACCCCCTTATTTTCGAGCGAGCCGATGTTGAAGGTATAGTAGTTGGTGAAGTTGGTGCCGGCGGGCAGGAAGATGCCGCTAATCAGGCCATTCGTTCTACGGTAGTAAGCATCAACCGAGGCTGTTAGGCGGCCGTCGAGGAAGCCCATATCTAGGCCGGCATTATAGGTATCAGTAGTCTCCCACTTGAGGTTTTGGTTAAAACCCTGGGGAGAGTACGGGTCGTAAGGAATGCCATTGAACAGGTACTGAGCCTGTTGGTTGTTGTGCACGTAGCGCTGAATAGTAGGATAGTCACCGGCAATGCCGAACACATCCTGCTGGCCGGTGCGGCCGTAACCAAGCCGCAGCTTCAGTTCCGAAATCGTCGTGTTATCCTTCAGGAAGTCTTCGCCCTTGATGCGCCAAGCAAACGAACCGGCCGGGAACAAGGGTTTTTGGCCGGGGAAGCGCGACGACTGGTCATTACGCAGGGTGCCAGTCAGCAGGTAGCGGTCCTTGTAGTTATAGTTAATACGGCCGTAATACGAAAGAATTACATATTCCGAGCGGTATGGGTTAGGAGCAGCAGGCGACTGTATAATCAGCTGCGGTAAACCCGCTGCGTTGTAGTTGCCGTCCTGGCCTAGGTAGCTGGCAAAAGCCGGCGAAGTAGTGAGGAAGTCCTGGAAAGAGTAGCCACCCAGTATTTCAATGTGGTGGTCGCCAATCTGCTTGGAGTAGTTCAGGTAAAATTCCAGCAGCTTGTTATGACGGTCCTGCTGGTAAAGGGTGTAAGAGCCTCCACGGTTAACAGTGTTGGTTGCATCGTACGGTACGTTGAAGTAGTCATCAGCCAGCCCGGTGCTCTGGTTTTTAGCTCCAGTGCTGTGAGTGATATCGTAGCCCAGGTTCAGGTTGGCGTGCAGGTCGGGGAGGAAGTGCAGCTTATAGTCCAGCTGCACATTGCCAATGCTACGTAGTACCGTGCTGCGGTCGCGGGTCATTAGCAGCGACGCCACCGGGTTTTTCGGGGCCAGCTGCTGGGGAGCGCTGTTAGGGTTGGTAGGGTCCTGCAGATACTGGTAGAAGCCGCCATAAGACGAGTTGCCCGTATAAACGGGTTGCGTAGGGTCAAATACAGCAGCCGAGCCAATGGCACCGTTATTAGCAAAGTTATTGTCGGTCACCGAGCCTTTCACATTCAACGTGATACGTAGGTGGTCGTCGAGCAGCACCGGCGTCAGGCTAAGCGAGCCGCTATTACGCATCAGCTTATTGGTAAGCAGAATGCCTTGCTGGTTGAGGTTGCCATAGGAGGCGCGGAAAGGCATGTTTTTACCGATAGAACCGCTCAGGCTGACGTTGTTGTCATACGTCATGGCAGTGCGGAAAATCTCGTTCTGCCAGTTGGTGTTGGCATTGCCCAGCAGGTGGACATTGGCAGGCGCTAAGTTCTTAACCGCCGTGCGAAACTCATCGGCCGACAATACCGGCAGCGAGTTGTAGCGCTTAGATACCGAAGTCTGGGAACTGACATTGACGGTCAAGGCTTCGCCGGCCAATCCTTTCTTAGTCGTAATAAGAATAACGCCGTTCGAAGCGCGCGAGCCGTAGATAGCAGTTGCCGAAGCATCCTTTAGAACCGTGAAGCTTTCAATGTCATTGGGGTTGATGAGGCTAAGCGGGTTTGCTACACCGGCCAGCGCTCCGGGTCCGGAGGTAGGGGGGTTATCAACCGGTACTCCATCAATAACGATAAGCGGGTCGTTGCTGGCATTCAGCGAAGAGCCGCCCCGAATACGAATCTGGGTAGTAGCGCCGGGAGCACCGCCATCGGTAGTAATCTGCACGCCGGCAACCTTACCCTGCACCAGCTGCTCGGGCGAGGTTATCTGGCCCTGCACGAAGTCCTTAGACGTTACAGTCGTAAGCGAGCCCGTCACGTCCTGGCGGCGCTGGGTGCCGTAGCCTACTACTACTGCCTCACCCAGCGCGGTAGCATTTTCGCTAAGCGACTGGGCCGCCACGTTTACCGTCTGGCCGGCGGCTACCGTTACCGGCACACGAGCCGTAGAGTAGCCAACAAAGGAGATAATGAGCGTGCGGGCACCGGTTGGTACCCCCGAAATGGTATAGGTGCCGTCGGAGTTGGTAGAGCCCCCGATAGAAGTACCTTCAACCAGTACCGTTACGCCCGGCAGGCCCTCGTTTTTGGCATCCGTGACGCGGCCACTCACCGTGCCGGTACCCGATTGAGCCCACGCTCCGAGCGAAGCAGTCAGGCCAAGTACTAAAAGAAGGAGAAACCGTAGTTTCACCAGGTAAGGGTGTTTCATATAAGGTAGAAACGGGTGGGGAAAAGTGAAATTTGAAGATTGAGAGCGGTGCAGTCGTTGGTCAGGAGCAAGTTGCAGAAAACCAAGAAGTACAGCCGCTGCCCGGGCGGCTGCCCACGACAAAAAGGGAAGAAGGGTAACGTGTAAAATGCCCGCAATCGATTGCGGATTGAAAAGGTACTATTAGTGAAAAATTAACTGATACCACGGCAAGATAACAGGTGACTCTGCCACAAACCAACTAAAAGCTACCGGGTTGGGCCGGTGAATCCGGCAAATCAAAGCCGGCTTTTGAAGCCGTTGCTTTCCTATGGCCTAATTGCATTTAAAAAACACCCTGGCTGCAAGCCGGCGCTGGGCCGCCGCCGCGGGCAGGCAAGCAGAGGTTTAAAGGTAATTAAATGATAATCAAGTGGCTTTGCGATGGTAATTTTTGCCTGCTAGGCTACCAGCCAGGTGGCTTGAGTGGTCGTAGGCACCAACCAGACCCGCCCAACCGGCCGCTGGCGCTACACGGTTACGGCGCAATGCATAGCGCCCAAAAAATGCCAGGAAATGCCTTGCCGCCTGCTGCTGGGGCCCAAAAACCCGCCACTTATCGCCAATTGAGCTACCGGGCCAGGTTTTAGGTTTCAAAACGGCCGTTGAAGGTGCCAACCCGACATTTGTCAGGTAAAGTGAAAGCTGGTGCGCGGATGCTTGCCCGCTACGCAGTCGCGGACGTACTTTTGGCTACTTTCACATTCGTTTATGAAATCATCCCACTGCGCTTTTGCCCTGATTTTCTTCTCGCTAGGTATTGCTGGTACGGCGGCGGCTCAGACGCGGCGGCCCACCCCCGGCAAGCCGGCAGTCAAGGGCCGGCCGGCATCGAAGGTAGCGGCCCCGCCGGCTCCCATTGAAAGTGCCAAGCGCATTGATAACTCGGCCGAAGAGGGGAAAGAGCCGCTCGTTATTAATAAGGTAAAGATAAAAGACCCGGTGCTGGTTTTTTATCAGCAAACAGCCCCGACCAATGCGGTACAGCAACTGCTGATGGACGAAAAAAACCTGCCCTTGCTTAAGACGGTGCCGCTCGAAGAGTTGGTAGCCCGCCGCGAGGTATTCATTGATGGCCTCGGCAACTACGACCCGCCCGGCACCACGGCCGATGCCCAGAAATACCGCCTGACGGGCGTGAGCCTGCTGGCCAGCAGTGAAAAGCGCCGCCCGGCGCCCGATGGCCGCAGCACCTATGCCCGCCTGAAAGTACCCAGCCCCGGCGAGCTGTACGTGGTGCGCGAGTCGGCCGAAGGCTACCGGCATTTTGTGAGCGGCCCCCAGAAAAAGGGTTCCCGCATCGACTTTGCCGTCAACGGGTTGCCTGGGGTAGATTCGGTTCGTGCTATATACACCTTGCGCAAGATAGATGCCTCCGAGCGCGGCGCCGGCAGCGGCGATATTATTCGGTAGCTGCCGCTACGGCGCTGCCCGCGCGGCTGCTGTGCCGCGGGCAGGCTGCTGCTTGCCAAGGTGTAAAAGGTGCTGCGCATAGCCACGCTCAGGTCGGAAAACCGGGACTACTGAAAAATTCGGGTATGCTTATGGAGAGAATGGCGGGTTTATATAGTAAAAATACCATGTTTGGTGTGGGGCTGCTGACCAGCCTGCTGGCACACGGGGCAGTAGCGCAAACCACGCTCCGGCTAACGTCAGTGCCGGCGGCTACGCCGGCCGGGCAAGCACTTTATGTAGCGGGCTCCTTCAATAACTGGGAGCCCGGCGCAGCCGGCTATGCGCTAACGCGCCAGCCCAATGGCAGCTACGAGCTGGTGCTGCCTGCCACAATACATGGCCCCCAGGAGTTTAAGTTTACCCGTGGTTCCTGGGCAACGGGAGAGGCTGATGCGGCCTTTCAGCCAGTAGCGAACCGGCGGGCCACTTTTGGCAACGACCCCGCAACGCTTACTTTTCAGGTAGCGACCTGGCAGGACCAGCGCCCCGGTGGGGTTGCCGTAGCGGGGCCCAAGGCGCATACTGCGGCGGCTAACGTGCGCATCCTGGCCGATTCTTTTCGGCTGCCCCAGCTGGGCGGGCGGGGCCGGCGGGTATGGCTCTATCTGCCGCCCGGCTATGCGGGCTCGCGCCAGAAGCGCTACCCGGTGCTGTACCTGCAGGACGGCCAGAATGTGTTTGATGAGGCTACTTCGTTCTCGGGTGAGTGGGGCGTTGATGAAACCCTGAACCAGCTAGCTACCCAGGACCGCCACTCTGCCGGCTGCATTGTAGTAGCCGTAGACAACGGCGGGGCGCGGCGGCTCGACGAGTATTCGCCCTGGGCGAATGCCGAGTATAAAAAAGGCGGCGAAGGTGAGCAGTACACTAACTTTCTGGCCCTTACCCTCAAACCCTACATTGATGCCCACTACCGTACGCTGCCTGATGCTGCCCACACGGCCATTGCGGGTTCGAGTATGGGGGGGCTTATTGCCTTGTATGCCGGCCTCAAGTATCCAAAGGTGTTCGGGCGGGTAGGCGTTTTCTCACCAGCCATCTGGTTTGCCAAAGACTCGCTGCTGGGCTACGAGCGCCGGCACCAGCCGGCTCCGCTCAGCAGCCGCTTTTACTTTGTGGCCGGCCCTGCCGAGAGCGAAACTATGGTGCCGCTCATGACGGAAGCGCGTGACGCCTTGCTGGCCCGGGGTGTGCCAGCAGCTAACCTTATGCTGAAGGCGCCCGCCGATGGCAAGCACGCCGAATGGTTCTGGCGGCGCGAGTTTGGCCCAGCTTACCGTTGGCTGCTGGGCAACTAGCATCTTTTTCGGCCTGCCGGGTTGCGGTGTTTTAAGAAATCAATAAAATCCTTGCAGAGTTGAGCACTGCCCGTATATTTGCGGCCGTATGAATCACCAACAACTGGTCATTATGATGCTGAATTGCCGACCCAAACCGGGCCTCGGAATCGCGCGTCATGGCCGGCTGCCACGGGTACTTAGCAACTAAAATGCTTTTACTCCTTCGGTTCAGCTAACCCTTTACAGCCCGATTCCAGATTTCTGGAGTCGGGCTTTTTTTTGGTATTTCCTTTTCGTTGCCGCTATGTCACTGCACCTGCTCGCCCGCCCTCACCACCCTGCCGCGCCCGCTGCCGGCATGGTCTGGAAGATGCTGTTTGACCGCCAGCAGGCGCTGCTGCACCGGTGGGCCCGGCCGGCATTCGGCCGGGCACTCGCTGAGCTGGGCCTGCGCCGCGATACACTGCCTAACCTTCTGCCTATCAGCCAGGCGGTGCGGCAGCGCACCGGCTGGACGCTGCGGCTTGCCGAAAGGCCGGTAACCGAATCTGCCTATTATGCCTCCCTGGCCCGACGCGAGCTGCCGGTAGTGTCGCGGCTGCGCACGTTCAGTGAGTTTGACCAGCCGCCGGGTGGCCCCGACCTCTTTGCCGACCTCTTCGGCCGGGTGCCGCTGCTGCTGGAGCCCGGCTACGCCGAGGCGCTGTGCGCGTTGGGCCGTGCCTGGGAATTGGGTACCAATCCGGCAGCCGTTGCGCTGCTGCGGGGTTTCACACGTAGCACATTTGAGCGGGGCTTGCTGGCTTCAGCGAGCGGGCGTCCTCAATTCTACGGCGCGTCGCTGCTTACCTCAGCCCGGCATCTGCACGCGGCCGCGGCGGCCGACCCGGCCGTGTACGAGCCGCTGGCAAATGCAGTGCGCCACCTGGGGCCGCCAGCATCGGCCGAAGCAAGCATCACGGCCGTGAGTCCAACGCCCTATTTCGTAGCCGAAAGCTGGGCCGACCTCCTCGATGTTATCCAGCAGCTGCGCGAAGAGCTGCTCAAAGCTCAGCGGCAGGCCGCTGGTGCCCACGCACAGCTGGCGGAAAGCAGTTGCGGCCTACTGTAGAGATGCATCTTTGCGTCTCGGCGCTGAACGACTATAACTGCGCGGTTTAACCAACGCCGAGACGCAAAGATGCGTCTCTACAGGCTGCCTACTTACTTGGAACTGTTCTACTTCCGATGGCCGCCAGCCGGCATTGGCAGCGCGGCTATCCGAGCTGTATTAATAGTGTAAATTAACTATGTTTATGCTGAGGCTTTAGTAGCTTTTTTTAAAAAGAAGCAGTGTGGGAAATCGAAAAAACCAATCCTGAGTGTCATGCTGACGTTCTGCTTGGCTGCCGGCTACTCATCTCGAAAAGAGGGTTGCTAATAGGTTGTCGGTTGGAGCGTAGCGCCAGAAACTAAAAGGACCTGCTTCGGGGAAGCAGGTCCTTTTAGTCAGGTAAAGCAGGAGGCGATTGCTTATGCTTTCAGGCGGGCTTTCAGGTAAGCCAGTGCTTTCTGATGGGCGTCGGCCGCCAGCTCCTTGTTATACTTTGGGTTAGAGGGATTGGCGAAGGCGTGGTCGGCAGGATATTCCTTTACGGTTACCTTTTTGCCAGCCGCCGCCATGTCTTTCTCAAACTGCTTTACCACTTCGGGGTTTATCCACTTGTCCTGGTCGGCAAACAGGCCCAGCACGTCCGAATTCAGGGTTTTGAGCCTGGCAACGTCTTTTTCGGGCATGCCATAATACATCACGCAGCCGACAGTTTGCTTGCCGCCGAGCAGGGCCGCTTGCAGGCTCCAGCCCCCGCCAAAGCACCAGCCCACCGACGCAAACTGCGCCTTCGGGCCGGCATACAGCTGGGCACCCTTGATGATGGCCGTGGCCCGCTCGGTTTTTACTGCTTGCATGTATTTGCCGGCTTCTTCGGGTGTGGTAGCTACCTGGCCGTCGTAGAGGTCGAGGGCAATAACGTTTACGCCGGGCAGCTCCTGGGCATAGGTAGCGGCCTCCTTCTTAATGTAATCGTTGAGCCCCCACCACTCGTGGATGACAAACAGAAATTTATTGGATGGCTTGGCGCTCTTTATCTCAAAGGCGTGGCTGGTACCGCCATCGGTGGTTTTAAACTCAATCATTTTGCCTTCTCCCTCGTACGAGTAGGGGAGTGGCGCCTCGTGGCCGCCCGAAAAATCTTTGTCGGTGGCCAGCATGGCAAAGGCTTCGGTAGCGCTGGTCGTAGCCGGGCGGGCGCAGCAGCTGAGCATGGTAGCCGTCTGGGCCTGGGCCGCCGCACTACCAAAGGTGAGCGCCGCAAGGAGGAAAAATAGTTTTTTCATGGGTGAAAAGAAGAGTTAGAAAGCAACTGGTAGCCAAACCGAAACAGCTACCAGAGGTTTTAATAGTTAGAACCAGCTTGTTAGCAGCCTATAGCTCGTAGCTGGTGCGCACCACGGCTCCCAGCTCGGTAAGCAGCGAAAACAGCCCGACGTAGGTTCGGTTCAGGTATACAAAGTGCGCCGAGCCGCGGGGCTCGCGTTGCTGACGCAGCTCCTTATCCTGCATGAGGTCGTCGCCGAGCGCATAAAGGCTCTGAAGATAAGCAGGGTCGCCGAAGTCGAACGTGGCCTGCCGGAAAGGGCGGCCCACCAGCTCAAGCGATTGCGTGAGCATGCGCAGATACAGGGCGCGCAGGGCGGGTGAGTCGGCCGGGCGGAGCACGCCGGCATCCGTAAGCAGCGCGGACAGGCGCGCCTCATCGGCCAGCGTGGCCGGGTCGAGCAGGGCCAGAAACTGCTGCTGCTCGAGGGGCGGCACGTCTTTCACGCAGCCAAAATCGAGCACGCCTACGGTTCCCCCGTTGGTAGAGCTAAAGAGAAAGTTGCCCGGATGCGGGTCGGCATGAAGCTGGCGCAACTCCCGGAGCTGGTACTGATAGAAGTCCCAGAGCGCCTGCCCCAGTTGGTTGCGCACGGCCGGAGTAGGATTATCGGCCAGAAACTCTTTCAAATGCTGGCCGGGCAGCCAGTCCATAGTAAGGATGCGGGCCGACGAAAGCGCCGGATAGTAAGCCGGAAACTGCAGGTGCGGCAGGTGCCCGCATTTGGCAGCAATGGCCTGCCCCCGGCTCAGCTCGAGCTTATAGTCAGTCTCTTCCAGGAGCCGGGCTTCAACTTCGGCCAGGTAAGGGCGCAGGACTTCTTCTTTCAGCCCCATGATGCGCAGCGCCACGGGCTTAACCATCGCAATATCGGAGCAGATGCTCGCGCCCACCCCCGGATACTGCACTTTTACGGCCAGGGCGTGGCCGTTTTTTCGAGCAAAATGCACCTGCCCGATGCTGGCTGCCTGCCGGGCATTGGGGTCGAACTCGTCGAAAACTTCGGCGGGCGAGCGCCCGAACGCATCGCGAAACGCCTTGACTACCAGCGGTCCCGAGAGCGGTGGCGTTTGGTACTGCGCCTGCCGGAACTGCTCGGCATAGGCTGGCGGCAGCAGGTTCTTTTTCATAGCCAGCATCTGGGCCACTTTCAGCACCGAGCCTTTCATCTCGCTCAGGGTGCCGTAGAGCTCAACGGCGTTGGCCTGGTGCAGGTTGGCGGTAGTTGAGTCGGCTCCGACAGCTTTTTTGGCGTAGTGCTGCACGTAGTTGGCCCCGACTTTAAAGCCCGTTTTGGCAAAGCGGGCTGCCCGGGCGACTTTAGAAGTAGGCAGTGATTCCTGGGGCTGGTCGGCCATAGCGCTAGCTTTTTTGCAGTAAAAACCGCCCGAAATCGAGGGCCGAGTCGAGCGTATTGCGTCCTACCAGGTCAAAGCTCAGGGTAACGGCCTTCTCCACGGCGGCGTCGGTGCGCTCGAAGTTGGCCGACTCGTCGCGCACGAAATAGAGCAGCAAAAACTGCAACTGGCGCAGAAAAATACGCCCGTAGCCATCCTGCAGCACCGGCCGGCTGGCAACTTCGCCCGTTGTGCGGCCCTCGCGTAACAGCTCATTCACAAACACCAAAAATTCCTGCTCAAATAAGCTTAGCACTTTAGGAATCAGGGCAGGGCGCCAGCGCTGCGAGCGGCCCAGCGCCAGCAGCGCATAGCTGCGGTTCTGCTTGAGAAGTTCGAGTAAAGTATAGTAAAATGCTAATATCTTTTCGCGGCTGCCGTACCCCTGCCAGGCCGGCTCCTGCGCGGCCTGGGCCCGCGCGTCGCGGCCAAAATCGGCCCAGATTTCGCGGTCCAGCACCGAAAACGAAGCATAGTGGCGATAAAACTCGGCCTCACTCAAGCCCTGCGTTTCGGCAAAGGCAAAAACAGTTCGGGGCGCGTGGCCGTGGCGACGCACATAGTCGAGGTAGGCCGCTTTGAGGGTGGTGGGTTCCATGCCAGTATAACCACTACAGCGCAGGCCTGGTTCGATGCGTAGGGAAGCCCAGTTTACTTGAGCTTGCCCATGCCGCCATCCACGGCCAGCACCTGGCCGGTAATGAACGTAGCCTGGTCGGAAAGCAGAAAGGCGGCCAGGCTGGCCAGGTCGTCGGGGTGGCCCACGCGCTGCAAAGGGTGGCGCCGGGCGCCAGCCTCGGCCTTCTCGGGCGTGTTGAGCAAGGCGGCCGCCAGGGGCGTATCGGTGAGGCTGGGCGCGAGGCAGTTTACGCGCAGGCCGCTGGCCGCGTACTCGGCCGCCAGGGCGCGGGTCAGGCCCTCTACGGCGGCCTTTGCGGTAGCGATGCTGGTATGAAAGCTCATGCCCACGGCTGCGGCCACCGTGCTGAACAGCACCACCGACGCCCCACCTTCGGCTTTTTTCAGCCGCTTGATGGTGGCTTGCAGGGCCTGCACCGCGCCTAGCACGTTCAGCTCAAAATCGCTGCGAAAATCGGAAACGGGCACGCGCTCAAACGGGCGCAGCTTGATGGAGCCGGGGCAGTAGATCAGGCCGTGCAGTACCTCGGGCAGGCCCTCGAAGGTGCTGCCCACGGGCTGCGTGGCATCGTAGGTAAAATGGGTAGTACTCAACGCCGCCAGCTCGGCCGATAGCTGGCGCGAGGCGGTAAAGAGGGTGGCCCCGCTGGCGTGCAGCTGCCGGGCCGTGGCCAGCCCGATGCCAGACGATGCGCCGATGACGAGAATGTTCTTACCAGTAAAATTCATGCGCGTAGTGAGCAGTCAATAGGGTAGTGCCTTGCTAACTACCGACTGTGGACAAGGGTTTTGCGACTGAGAGCTTACTGCGGAATAGCTAGCCGGGCAGTGCCTAATTCGAGCCCCTGGAAATCTTGCCGGATAGCGGTATCCAGCAATTCCTTCTCATTCATAAATAGCGGCTCGCGCTCGTTGGCCAGGTTCCAGGTGCCGAGGTAGTGGAGCTGGCCCGCCTGCACCGTAAAGCAGTAGCGCGTGGCGCGCAGCGCAGCGGTGGGCGAGTGAGCCAGCGGCTTGCGCAGGTTTTCGAGGTGTAGCTTAAAGCTGCCCCACACCGGGTCGGGGTATTCGTATTGGTAAAGCGCGTAGCGGCCTGCCGGCAGGGCGTAGCAGAAGGTACTTTCCCGGCGCGATTTCAGAATGGGCTTGACGTTGATGCGGACCGCTTTGTGGGTGGTCAGGTTCACTAAACGCACGTATTGGCCCATGCCTAAGCTATTGACGCTAAGGCGCTGGAGGCAGCTGCCATATACCACGCCCTTGCCAGCCGGAATGCGGGCCTGAGTCCCCGACCAGCTAACCAGCGGCAGGGCCAGGCTGTGGTAAGGGCCGAGGTCGAGTGAGTCGAGCGGCACGCCCGGCTGCACATTAAAGGAGATAGGAACAGTGAAGGATACCCGCACCGGCCGCCCATTCTGAATGCCGGGTTGCCACCGAATGGTGCCGAGCCGGCGGGCATTGCGCATAACGGAGGAATCGACGTCGGCCCGCAAGCCTTTGACCAGCCTAATATCGGTGGTGCGGCCCTGGGCATCGACGGCAAAGGAAAAGAATACCCGCCCCGTAACGCCATCGCGCACGGCCTGAAGCGGAAAATGCAGGCCCTTATTCAAAAAGCGAATAACCCGCTGCGACGACGAGCGCGTGCTGTCGGCCGCCTCATAAGCCGGAAAAACCGGCATTCTCTCCACGTAGGTATACTTTTTGGCGTGGCTGGTATCGGCTGCGGGTGGGTAGGCCTGCCCGTATGCCCCACGGCCAGCCAGCAGCAGGAGCAGGGCCGCGAAGTACTGGCCCGGAAAATAGCTGAGAGAACCGCACATAGTGGCCCAAGTTACAGCCACCGCCGACATGTATTAGTCTGGAGTCGGGGCCGGGGCAAACGGCGGGTTGGCCGCGGGCACCGGCTTCGGCTTCTTGCTTACCAGCCACACGCCCACAAAAATGAGCGCCGCCTGCCAGGCTTTGTCCCAGGTAAGCGTGTCCTTGCCGGTTGCCACGGCAATGAGAACCGCCAGTACGGGCTGCAAGTAAATGTAGACGCCCAGCAGCGATGGCGTAGCATACTTCAGGGCCCAGTTATTCAATAAGTAAGCTAATATAGTCAGGAAAAATACCATGTAGCCGATTTCAGCCCAGATGTAGAGCGGAAAGCTGCTATAATTGGCTCTGATAGCCTGCGGCAACCCGGCGGGCACCGCAATGACGGCGCCCACCAGAAATATGCGCGCCAGCACCGTAAAGGCGTGGTAAGTGCGCATAAGCGGGGCTACTACTACCAGGTAGAGACCAAATACTGTGGCATTGACCAGCAAAAACAGGTTGCCGAGCAGCGCCGCCTGCGGCACTGCGCCGCTGCTGGGGCGGCTGAGAATGAGTGCCGCTGCGCCGGCTGCCCCCAGGCAAATGCCGACTACTTTGGGAAGCGTTATCCTGTCCTTGAGCAATAGGGCGGAGGCCAGCACCACGACAATGGGCGAAATGGTTTGGAGCAGCGAGGCATTGATGGGTGTGCTCAGGTTGAGGCCCGCGAAGAATGACAGCTGATTGAGGCCAATGCCCAGCACACCCGATAGGATTGCCCGCAGGTTGTCGGCCCGCCCGCTGATGCGCTCCTGGGGGGCCACAAACTGCTTCAGAATACCAAAAAACAGCGCCGCGCCAACAATGCGCAGCGTCACGATGCCCAAGGGCTGCATGTAGTGCGGCATAATATCCTTGGCGAGGCTATAGGTAGCGGCGTAGATAAGCGAAACCAGAAACAGCGCCGTATGCAGGCGAAACTTAGAAACCATAAGGAGTAGGGCGAACTTTGTAGTTCGCGTCCCTGCGCCGTTGCACTAGTGTAGTGCGAACAAGGCGGGGGCACGAGCTACAAAGTTCGCCCTACTGCCGTACTGTTTGCTGATGGCTTCCCTTTTTGATATTCCTAACCTTGCCCCTTTGGCCGAGCGCCGCCGCCCGCACCGCTTGCAGGACTACGCCGGCCAGACGCATCTGCTCGGCGAGAGCGGCGTGCTGCGCCGCTACCTGGCCGCCGGGCGGCTGCCCTCGCTCATTTTGTGGGGGCCGCCCGGCGTGGGCAAAACCACCCTGGCCCTGCTGCTGGCCGAGGAGCTAAAACGACCCTTTACAATGCTTTCGGCTATTAATGCCGGCGTGAAGGACGTGCGCGAGGTTATCGACCGCGCTAAGAAACAGGCAGGCACCATTCTGTTTATTGATGAGATTCATCGCTTCAGCAAAGCCCAGCAGGATGCGCTGCTGGGCGCGGTGGAAAATGGCACCGTCACGCTCATTGGGGCCACTACCGAAAACCCGTCGTTTGAAGTAATTCCGGCCCTGCTTTCGCGCTGCCAGGTGTACACCCTGGAGGCGCTGAGCGCCGAAACGCTGCGCGAGATAGTGCGCCGGGCACTAGCTGAGGATGAAGTGCTTAGTAAAATCCCGGTTGATGTGGTCGAAGACCACGCCCTGCTGGCCCTCAGCGGCGGCGATGCGCGCAAGCTGCTGGGCCTGCTGGAGCTGGTGGTGCAAAGCACCCCGCCCGCAGCCGACGGCCGGGTGCAGCTCACCGACGCGGCCGTGCAGCAAACCGCCCAGCGCCCGCTGGCCCGCTACGACAAGGGCGGCGAAATGCACTACGACGTTATTTCGGCCTTCATCAAAAGCATTCGCGGCTCCGACCCCAACGCCGCGCTCTACTACCTGGCCGTGATGCTCGAAGGGGGGGAAGACGTCAAGTTTATTGCCCGCCGCCTGCTCATACTCTCGTCCGAAGATATTGGCAATGCCAACCCCAATGCCCTGCTGCTGGCGCAGAGCTGCTTCCAGGCCTGCACCGTTATCGGCCTGCCCGAGTCGGACTTAATTCTCTCGCAAACGGTTATTTACCTTGCCACTTCGCCCAAGAGCAACGCGGCCTACACGGCCATTCGGGCGGCGCAGGCCCAGGTGCGGGCCGCAGGCGTGCACCCCGTGCCAGTGCCCCTGCGCAATGCGCCCACCAAGCTGCTGAAAGAGCTGGGCTACGGAAAAGCGTACCAGTACTCGCACAACGGCGAAGGCAATTTTACCTACCAGGAGTTTATGCCCGATGCCCTCAGCGGGACCCGCTACTACGACCCTGGCGATAACCCCGCCGAGCAAAAAATAAGGGAGCGCCTGCGCGGCTGGTGGCAGGAGAAATATGACTATTGACCCGCCCAGCCTAGTAGCATTTGCAGATTGAGCCAGCGTGGTAGTAAGCTGTTGCATCCGTAATGCCGGGTTAGCAGGCGCGATACAGTTAATAGAGGTGGTGATGCCCTGTTGCGGCGTGTATCTTGCTGCGCGTTTTCAAAAGCTTACGCGCACTGTCTACCTCTGCAAGCGCCGCGCGAGCTACAAAATCTGCAATTTTATATGAAACAATTCTTCAAGTTTGTGCTGGCTACCTTAGTGGGGCTGGTGCTGTTTTCGGTGCTGGGCTTTGTGCTGCTGGCCGGCATAGTAGCGGCCATCGGGAGCAGCAGCGCCGATAAGTCGGTGGCCAGCAACTCGGTGCTGGAGCTGAAGCTCGACAAGCCTATTTCGGAGCGCCGGCAGGCCGCCGACCTTTTCGGCGGCAACGGCTCCACCATCGGCCTGGTAGGGCTGAAGGGCGCGATTCGCCGGGCCAAAACCGACGACGATATCAAGGGCATTCTGCTAAACCTGGAGCTGGTGCAGGGCGGCATGGCCTCGCTCGAAGAAGTGCGCGACGCGCTGCTCGACTTCAAGAAATCGGGCAAGTTCATCGTGGCCTACCACGAGATTTCGTCCGAGAAAAGCTACTACCTTTCGTCGGTGGCCGACGAGATTTACCTGCACCCGCAGGGCACGCTCGAATTCAATGGCCTGAGCTCGGAGGTGATGTTTTATAAGCGGCTGTTCGACAAGGCCGGCATTGAGCCCTACATTTTCCGGGTGGGCTCGTTCAAGAGTGCCGTGGAGCCGTTTTTTCGCGAAAACTTCTCCGACTCGGCCCGCTACCAGACGGTTACGTATCTCAATTCGCTCAACGACCACATGATTGGGCAGGTGGCCGAAAGCCGCCAGATTCCGGTGGCCCGCCTGCACGTTATCTCCGACTCGATGCTGGTGCACAATGCCCCGGATGCCCTGCGGCTGCACCTGGTAACCCGGCTTGGCTACTTCGACCAGGTGCAGGATTATCTGCGCGGTAAGCTGGGTCTCAAAGCCGATAAAAAGCCTGGCCTCGTGAGCCTGAGCGACTACCAGGATGCCAGCCGCGCCGACGAGAAGGAGGGTAAAACCAGCGGCAACCGCATTGCGGTAATATATGCCGAAGGCGATATTGTGACCGGCAAAGGCTCCGACGATAACATCGGCAGCGACAAGTTTGCCGAAGCTATCCGCAAGGCACGGCTCGACGACAAGGTGAAGGCCGTGGTGCTGCGCGTGAACTCGCCCGGCGGCTCGTCGCTGGCTTCTGATATTATTTACCGCGAGGTGCTGCTGACCAAAAAGGTGAAGCCCATTATCGCCAGCATGAGCGACGTGGCGGCCTCGGGCGGCTACTACATCAGCATGGCCTGCGATACCATTGTGGCCCACCCCAATACCATTACGGGCAGTATCGGCGTGTTTGGGGTGCTGCCCAACATTCAGCCCCTGCTGGCCGACAAGCTCGGCATTACCGTGGACCGCGTGACCACCGGCAAATTCTCCGACTTGCCCACCATCACCCGCGCCCTCTCGCCCTACGAGAAGCAGCAATTGCAGCTGGAAGTCAATACCATCTATGCCGACTTCACCAGCAAAGCTGCGCTGGGCCGCCATATGCCCGTCGAGCGCCTGCGCCGCATTGCCTCGGGCCGGGTGTGGAGCGGCACCGAAGGCAAGAAAATCGGCCTCGTCGATGTGTTGGGCTCGTATGAGGATGCCCTGCGCATTGCCGCCGCCCGCGCCCACCTCAAGGCCGACGACTACCAGGTGCAGCGCCTGCCGCGCCAGAAATCGGGCGTGGAGAAGTTCTTCAGCCGCTTTATGAGCGACAATGACGACGACCAGGCTGCCGCCGAAGCCCGCCTGCTGCAAGCCAAGCTGGGCCCGCTCTACCCGGCCGTGCGCCAGTACCAGCAGCTCATGCAGATGCGGGGCGTGCAGGCCCGCCTGCCCTATGAGCTGGAAATAAAGTAGTTAACCTATTGTTTATAAACAAAGAACGTCATGCTCATCTGACGTTCTTTTGTAATCTATGCCCATGAAACGCCTTTTCTGCCAAGCTGCCTTTGGCACCCTGCTGCTGGCTGGCGTCGGCCAGACGGCCGACGCCCAAACCACCCTCTACCAGCCCCGCGACATCAAGCGGGCCTTTGCCAAAGGCACCCGCGCCGCCGACGGCCGGCCCGGCCCCCGGTACTGGCAGAATACGGCCCGCTACGATATTACGGTGCAGGCCGCGCCGCCCGCCCGCGACATTAAAGGCCGCGAACACATAACGTATTTCAACAACAGCCCCGATACGCTGAAAAGCCTGGTTATCCGGCTTATTCAGAATATTCACCAGCCCGGCGTGTCGCGCGACGGCGATGCTTCGCCCGCTTACCTGACCGAAGGCGTATCCATCGACTCGTTTGCCGTGGGCGGGCAGGCGCGGCCTTACAACGGGCGGGGCCAGGCCACGGCCCAAACGATTGCGCTGCCCCGCCCGCTCATGCCCCAGGACTCGGTGCGCCTCTCGTTTGCCTGGCACTTTCCCATTTCGCTGGAAAGCGGGCGCGAGGGTATGATTGACAAAACGACGTACTTCCTGGCGTATTTCTACCCGCGCGTGGCGGTGTATGATGACTACAACGGCTGGGACCGCTTGCCCTTCGTGGACAGCAAGGAGTTTTATAACGACTTCAATAACTACACCCTGCGAGTGCGGGTGCCGGCCAACTACCTGGTGTGGGCCACCGGCACGCTCCAGAACCCGAAGCAGGTGTTGCAGCCCACCTACGCCAAGCGGCTGGAAAAATCGATGACCAGCGAGGCGGTAATTCACATAGCCACCGCAGCCGACCTTGCCAAAAAGGACATCACCGCGCAGCAGCCCTTCAATATCTGGGTGTGGAAGGCCAACGATATTTCTGACATGACGGTAGGGCTGAGCGACCACTACGTGTGGGATGCCGCCAGCGTGATAGTGGACCCCGCCACCAAGCGTCGGGCCAGCATGCAGGCCGCCTTTGCTGACTCGACGGCCGACTTTCACTCGTCGGTAAAATACGGGCAGAACGCGCTGGGCTGGTTTTCGCGCAACTGGCCCGGCGTGCCCTACCCGTTTCCGAAAATGACGGCTTTCCAGGGCTTTGCCGACATGGAATACCCGATGATGGTGAACGACAGTCCGCAGAAGGACGAAAAATTCGGGCAGTTTGTGCAGGACCACGAAATTGCCCACACCTACTTCCCGTTTTACATGGGCATCAACGAGAGCCGCTACGCTTTCATGGATGAAGGCTGGGCCACCACGTTCGAGCTGCTCATCGGGCGCACCGAGCGCGGGGCCGAAGCCGACGACTTATATCGGAAATTTCGTGTAAACCGTTGGATTCACGACCCCAGCACGGCCGAAGACCTGCCCACCATCACGCCCAGCAGCGAGCTGAAGGCCGGCTACGGCAACAACTCTTACGTGAAAGCCTCGCTCAGCTACCTGGCTCTGAAAGACCTGCTCGGCGATGAGCTGTTTAAGAAATGCCTGCACGAGTATATGAATCGCTGGCACGGCAAGCATCCTATTCCGTGGGATTATTTCAACTCCATGAGCAGTGCCGCGGGCCAGGATTTGAGCTGGTTTTTCAACAACTGGTTTTTCACCAATGGCTACATCGACCTGGCACTTACCAAGGCCGAAAAAACGACCCAGGGCACGGTAGTTACCATTCAGAATGTGGGCGGCTTCACGGTGCCCGTCGATTTGAAGGTGAGCTACGCCGATGGCAGCACCGAAACCCTGCACCGCTCGCCCGAAATCTGGCGGGCCAACCAGCAGCAGACTACCATTACGGTGCCGGCCGGCAAGGCGGTGCAAGCAGTAGCCTTCGACCACGGCCTGTACCTCGACGCCGACCCCAGCAATGATAAGCTGGCCGTGCAGTAGGGCTGGCAGCTAAGCTGTGAAGAGCTAGCCCCAAAGAACACCAATACGCTACCTGATTATCTTATCATGCAAGCCATTCAAGCAGCAGTTACCTATATTCAGGCCCATAGTGATAATTTTCAGCCCACTACCGGTATCATTCTCGGTACTGGCCTGGGCGCGCTGGCCCAGGAGGTTGAGGTGCAGCACGAAATCAGCTACACGGATATTCCGAATTTCCCGGTTTCGACCGTGGAAAGCCATGCGGGCCGCCTACTATTAGGTACGCTGAGCGGGCAGCCGGTAGCCGTGCTGCAGGGCCGCTTTCACTACTACGAAGGCTATACCATGTCGCAAGTGGTGCTGCCGGTGCGGGTGCTCAAGCTGCTGGGCATAAAGCAGCTGTTTGTAAGCAACGCGGCCGGCGGGCTGAACCCTGAGTTTGCCATCTCCGATTTGATGTTGATTGAGGACCACATCAACCTGCTGCCTACCAATCCGCTTATTGGCCCCAATCTCAACGAGCTTGGCCCGCGCTTTCCCGATATGTTTGCTCCCTACGATGCCAGTCTGCTGACCCGCGCCCGCGCCGCGGCCGTGGCGCTGGGCCAGGGCAGCACCACTCAGCGCGGCGTGTACGTGGCCGTGCCCGGCCCCATGCTCGAAACGCCCGCCGAGTACCGCTACCTGCGCACCATCGGGGCCGATGCGGTGGGTATGAGTACCGTGCCCGAAGTTATTGCTGCCCGCCACCTGGGTTTGCCGGTGCTGGCCGTGTCGGTTATTACTGACCTGTGCTACCCTGGCCAGCTCAAGCCGGTGGTTATCAGTGATATTCTGGCTGCCGCCGCCACTGCCGAGCCCCGGCTTACTGCTCTTATGAAGGCAGTATTGGCTGGCTAAGCTTCCATGCCGGATTAAGCTACTTCGCTGACGTTAGGCAGGTGAGTCGCCCTCCGCGACCCACCTGCCTAACGTTACTTATTTCAAATATACCGTGCGCGTGTCGCTCACCAATACCGAAAACACGCCCAGGCCGCCCTGCACCGTGCTGTGAATGGCCGAGGGCTGCGCAAACGGGTTGCCGTTGGCATTGCGGGCATTGCGCGTCGATTGCCGGAAGTCGTAATACAGCGAATCGACGTGGTAGAGCGTGGCCGTTACGGTATCGTTGGGCTTGAAGCGGTAGGTGGTTACCTGCGCGTACGACTGGCCGTTGAAGAGCTTATCGCTGATGTCGTTATCGGTTTCGGTATTGTTGGCGGGTTTGCCCTTGTGCAGCTGTAGCCGATAGAAGTCGGTAGTGGCACCGGGGTCCGTCCACTTGGTCACGAAGTAGGCTTTCTTGTTGTCGCCGGTCAGGCCATTAAACTTGTATTTTACCGAGTCGATAGGAATGAAAGTGGGGACAATGGCAGTGCCCGTGATATGCCGGCCCCGCTTGTCCTGCACATCGAGCCCAAACTGCTGCCCGGCCTGCGCGACCAGCGCCGTGCTGCCAATGTGGGTATGATACTTACCCGTAGCCGCATCAACGCCGGGGCTGAAGCGTAGGGGCATGGGCTGGCCGCCCGGCAGCGTCAGCGTCACGGTTACGTCGGTAGGCAGCTGCACGGTCTGGCCATTGGGCAGCGCGAGCACCTGCGAGCCAGCCGCTATTGCCTGGCCATCATCCAGATAAGGTACCGATTCGGTCACGGTAAGGACGGGCACTTTGCCATTTTCGAGGTAGCACTCGGCCACCAGCTGGTTGGCGTAATAGGGCAGGGGTACGTTCGCGTCGTTTTGCAGCTTGCCACAGCCCGCCAGTAGGCTGATACCGCCCACCAGACCCAAAAACCCAACAGGCTTCTCTATTATTCGGCTAAACATAATCTTCGGCTAAAAAATTGACTTCAAAAACGGGCAATCCAACAAATCCGCAGTTAGAATTTGAAATTGTACGTTACCGATGGAATCAACGGGAATAAGGATACCTGCTGCGCCTTGTAGCCGGTTACCATATCGGTCGTCTTATCCCGGATTTGCTCGAAGTAGATGAAGTAGGCATTACGCCGGTTGTAAGCGTTGTAGATGCTGAACGTCAGGTCGCGCTCGCCCCCCATGCGCGAGGGCGCCAGCTTATACACCATGCCCAGGTCGAGGCGATGATAAGGAATCATGCGGTACGAGTTGCGGTCGGGGTACACCGGCACCGCCTGGATGCCGCCCTGGTAAATATCCTGCAAGGCAAAGCGGCCCAGCGGCAGCGTAGTAGGAGCCCCGGATGTGTACACAAAGCTGGCGGTGAGGGAGATGCGCGTGCTCAACTCGTGCATCACCACTACCGTTAGGTTGTGGCGTCGGTCGTAGTTGGGGTAAAAATCCTGGCCATTATTGATGCCGGTGGTGCCGAGCTGCGGCGGAAAGTTGCGCTTGGTCCAGGCCAGCGTGTAGCCAACCCAGCCGGTGGTTTTGCCAGTTTTCTTTTCCAGGTACAGCTCGTTGCCATACGCCCAGCCGTGCCCGAACAAGAACTGTGAGTTCAGGTCGTTGTTGGCAAAAATCTGCGCCCCGTCTTTGAAGTCAATCTGGTTTTGCGACCATTTGTAGTACACTTCATCGGTAAGCAGAAACTTGCCCTCGCCCAGCAAAAAGCTCAGCCCGGTGCTTACCTGCTGCGAGCGCTCGGGCTTTACGGATAAGCGCGACGGGTACCAGATATCGGTCGGCAGCGAGGCGCCCGAGTTCGACACCAGGTGCACGTACTGATACATGAGCGCGTAGCTGCCCTTAAGCGAAATCTTGTCGGAGAGCGAGTAGCGGGCGGAGGCGCGGGGCTCAAGCCCGCCAAAGTGGTCGGTGCCGCTCTGAAAGCCCGTGAGCCGCAGGCCCCCTTCGAGCTGAAGCTTGTCGCTGGCTTTAATATTGTCGGAAACATATATTCCACCTTCCGCGCCCGTATAGCTTACGTCGGCGTTGATGTTGACGCTGTTATCCTGCGAGCTGCGCTGCAGGCGGCCCACGCCAAAGTCGTGGTGCGTGAGCACCGCCCCGAACTTGATAGTGTGCCGGTCGTTGGGCACGTAGTCGAAGTCGCTGTGCCCGCTATAATCCAAGATGGTCGAGCCCAGGTTGAAGCTGAACTGGTCGACGCTATTGCCCAGGTTGTACTTATACGAGGTCACTCCGACCGAATTATTCATCGTCAGCCGGGGCGAGAAAACGTGCTGCCAGCGCAGCGCCCCGAGCGTGTTGCCCCAGGTAAAAGCGGCCGTAAAGCCGCTGGGCGACGTAAAGCCGAACACATCGCGCCCCAGGTAGCCCGTAAAAAATACCTCGTCCTTCTCGCCTAGCTTGTAGTTGCCCTTGGCGTTGAAATCGTAGAAATAATAATCCGGAATGGGGCTATAGTCCTCTTTGTGCGCATTGGCCCGGTTGAGCGCCCGCGTGAAAATGTCGAAGTACGTGCGCCGGCCCGACACGATAAACGAACCTTTTCCCTGCTGAATGGGGCCTTCGAAGCTCAGGCGCGACGAGATGAGCCCGATGCCGCCCGTAGTTACGAACTTCTGGCGGTTGCCTTCGCGCAGCTTCACATCGACCACCGACGACAGCCGCCCACCAAACTGCGCCGGAAAGCCCGACTTATATAAATCGACGCTCTGCACGGCATCCGGATTAAAAACCGAAAAAAGCCCGAACAAGTGGTTGGGGTTGTACACCAGCACATTATCGAGCAGCACCAGGTTCTGGTCGGAGCCGCCGCCCCGCACAAAAAGCCCGCTGCTGCCCTCGCCGCCGCTTTGCACGCCGGGCTTTAGCTGCAGGGTCTTCAGAAT
Source organism: Hymenobacter baengnokdamensis (assembly GCF_008728635.1). Classification (NCBI taxonomy): domain Bacteria; kingdom Pseudomonadati; phylum Bacteroidota; class Cytophagia; order Cytophagales; family Hymenobacteraceae; genus Hymenobacter; species Hymenobacter baengnokdamensis. The sequence goes on from NZ_CP044285.1 coordinate 2,581,032, forward strand.
ATCAACCTCCCCGAACAGCGCCGGCAACAGCTTGGCTTCCCGAATGCTGAGGTGCTCGACGCCCATCTGGGTCGATTGCAGCTTTTCGCGCAGCGTTTGCTGGCCCTGCACCACTACCTCCCCCAGCTCATTGGTAGAAGCTGCCAGCGTAAAGCTGTGCTGCTGATTGCGATGCAGGTCTACCGTCAGCGTTTGGGTAACATAACCCACAAAGGACACGGCCACCTGCTGCGGTCCCTCGGGCAGACTCAGGCTGAATTTACCGTCAGCCTCGGTGGTAGTGCCCAGGCTCAGCGCCGGCACCGCCACCGAAGCGCCCGGCAAGGCCGTGCCATCGTCGCCGCGCACCACGCCGCTCAAGATGTGCCGGGTTTGGGCTGCCAGGTGCTGCGGTAAGCTGAAAAATAAGATACTAAGGCTACTTACTATATAAAATCGGAGCACTCGGAACATACACGCAAATTACCACCCAAGGGGGCGGCGTTGGGCCAACGCTCACCCCTGGCATTTAGTTTGCGGCCGGGCAGTTGCTCATAAATAAGCTCCTACGGCCTGCGTAAGCTGACTGGCCGGCACCACGCCCGCCTGCCGCCACACCGGCTGCCCCTTATGAAACAGAATAAGCGTCGGAATGCTCTGCACCCGGAACTGCTGGGCTACGGCCTGGTTTTTATCGACGTCGATTTTAATGATGCGCAGCTTGCCCTCGTGCTGGGCCGCTACCTGCTGCAAAATGGGCGCCATTGTTTTGCAGGGCCCGCACCAGTCGGCATAAAAATCGACTAATACCGGCATGCCGGGGCTGTTGATGAGCTCGGAGAAGGATTTGCGGGGCATACAAGTGAGGTAAATAGGTTGCAGAAGTGAGCCAGGCGGCGGGCACAAAAAAGCCCAAAGGCGGTAAGTTTGCAGCCGCAAGCCGTTCCGCCGCCTGCTTAAGTACCTGCGTCTGCTCATTTCGGTTTCGTGTTGCTGCTTTCTAATCCGCTAACCCGCCCGCCTGCCTGGCTGCGTCCCGTATTTCCGGGCAGCGAGTGGCACGGGGCGCCCGTCGGGGCCAGCGGCCGGCCGCAGCTCTACCTCACGTTCGACGACGGCCCCATTCCGGAAGAAACGCCCTGGGTGCTGGAGCAGCTGGCGGCCTACCAGGCTCCCGCCACGTTTTTCTGCGTAGGCGACAACCTAGCCCGCCACCCCGACATTGCCCGTGCTGCGCTGGCCGCCGGCCACCAGCTTGGCAACCATACCCAGCACCACCGCAGCGCCTGGAATAGTAAAAATACTGAATATATTGCCGGCATTGCCGAATGCGAGCGAAATCTGGAATTAGTAAGAAGTAAGGAAGAGTTGATTCCCGGTGCTGCTGCGCCCTCACTTTCCGCTTCCCGGCTTCCTTTGTTTCGGCCGCCCTACGGCCGCCTCACCTGGCCGCTGCTGCGGCTGCTGCGGCCGCACTACCGCGTCGTAATGTGGTCGCTGCTCACCCGCGACTACGACCCCGGCCTTGCGCCCGAGCGGGCCCTGCGCCTGGCCCTGGCCCATACCCGGCCCGGCGACATCATCGTGCTGCACGACTCGCGCAAGGCCAGCCGCTCGCTGCGCTTTCTGCTGCCCCGGCTGCTGGCCCAGTACCGCGAGCAGGGCTACGAGTTTGCGGCACTCTACTAGCGGACTGCCGGGGTGCTGACTGGCAGCCGCGCCTGGCAGGTACTTTTGCGGGCACCTTCTCGCGTATCGCTTGCTGCCTTCCTTGCTTTTGTATTGCCTGCTCTGGCTGGTGCTCATGGCCTGGGCTACCTGGCGGCTGGCCACGCGCCGCGGGGCGGCCACGCCGGTAGCCCGGCCTGTGCCGTGGCCGCGCGTCAGTATTCTGGTGGCTGCCCGCAACGAGGAAGGCAACCTGCCGCGCTGCCTGGGCAGCCTGCGCTCGCTGGATTACCCGGCCAGCCTGCTGGAGATTCTGGTGGGCGACGATGCCAGCACCGACCAAACCCGCGCCGTAGCCGAAGCTTCCCTGGCCGGGTATGAAGGCAATTACCAGGTACTTGCAATAACTGACAACCTGGGCCGGGCGCGTGGCAAGGCCAACGTGCTGGCGCACCTGGCCCGCGCCGCTACTGCCGACTACCTGCTCATTACCGACGCCGATATTGCTGTGCCGCCAACCTGGGTAGCGGCCATGCTGGCGCATGCTGCGCCGGGCGTGGGTACCGTAACGGGCCTCACGGTGATAGCTGGCCCTGGCCTGCTGGCCCGCTTGCAGCGCCTCGACTGGCTGCTGTCGCTGGCCCTGATTCAGGTTGGTACCGAGGCCGGCCAGCCCCTGACAGCCATGGGCAACAACATGCTTGTCACCCGGGCCGCTTACCAGTCCACCGGCGGTTACGAGGCCTTACCCTTCTCCGTAACCGAAGATTTTGCCTTATTTGAGGCCGTGAATGCGCACGGCTTCGGCTTTCGGCAGCTCTTCGAGCCGGCTGTGCGCGCTACTTCCCTGCCCGCGGCTTCGTGGGGGAGCCTGGTGCAGCAGCGCCTGCGCTGGCTGCACGGAGTAGCCGCGCTGCCCTGGCACGTGCAGGCCGGCCTGGTGTTTTTTAGCGGCTACTGGCTGGTGGCGCTGGGGCTGGCGCTGGCCGGCCGGCCAGGGCTGGCGCTGGCGGCGCTGGCCCTGAAAATACTGAGTAGCTATGCCCTCGCGCTGGCGGCCGGCCACCGCGCCGGCATGGCCCGGCCCGCCTGGTGGCTGGTGCCGGCTTTTGAAGCATATTCGCTGGCCTTAACTACTCACTTGTCGCTGGTGCGGCTCCTGGGCCGGCGCGGTATCGAGTGGAAAGGTCGAGCTTACCGCTAAGGATATACTAATGAGCTATATAAAAAATGACAACTCAGCTTAAGCCGTCAGCGCCCGGCAGCTATAGCATCATCCCTATTACGCCGGCCCAGACCTATGCCCTGCGCCAGGCTGTACTGTGGCCCGATAAACCCCTGGCCTACGTGCAATTGCCCGACGATGCGGCCGGCCGGCACTTCGGGGCAATAGCAGGCGGCGAGCTGCGGGCGGTAATTTCGCTGTTCGTCACCGATGGCGAGGCCCGCTTTCGCAAGTTTGCCACCGACCCGGCCTGGCAGGGTAGAGGACTTGGCACGGCGCTGCTGCGCCATATCACGGCTGTGGCGCGGGCGCAGGGGGCCCGCACGCTCTGGTGCGACGCCCGGGTAAGTACCCTGCCTTTTTACCAACGCTTCGGCCTGGCGCCGGAAGGAGACGTGTTTTACAAAGGCGACCTGGCCTATGTGAAGCTGAGCTGCCGGCTTTAGAATATATAATTTCCGATATGAATTTAATAGAAACCCACGCTCATCTCTATTCCGAGCAGTTTCGGCCCGACCAGGCTGAGGCCCTGCACCGGGCCGTGGCCGCCGGCGTTGGCACCATCCTGCTGCCGAATGTGGACCACTCTACCATCGACGCCATGCTGGAGCTGGAAGCCGCCGCGCCCCAAACCTGCCACGCCATGATGGGCCTGCACCCGTGCTCGGTGGGTCCGACAGTTGAGAAGGAGCTACGCCTGGTCGAAGACTGGCTCAGTAAGCGCCCCTTCGTGGCGGTAGGAGAGTGCGGCATCGACCTGTATTGGGATAAAACCTATCTGCCGCAGCAACAAGAGGCGCTGCGCGTGCAGCTGGCCCTGGCCCGGCAGTACGACCTGCCCATTGTGCTGCACACCCGCGATGCCTTTGAGGAGGCGTTTGCGCTCGTGGCCGAAGCGCAGGATGGCTCCCTGCGCGGCGTTTTTCACTGCTTTTCGGGCAGCCTGGAGGAGGCTGAGCGCGTTATTGGGCTGGGCTTTAAAATGGGTATTGGCGGAGTGGCTACGTTTAAGAATGGCGGCCTCGATAAAGTGCTGCCGCACGTTGACTTAGCGCATCTGGTGCTCGAAACCGACTGCCCCTATCTGGCGCCGGTACCATATCGGGGCAAGCGCAACGAGCCGGCCTACCTGCCGCTGGTGCTGCACCGGGTGGCCGCGCTGTTGGGCCAGTCGCCCGAGGTAGTGGCCGAGGCGACCACCCGCAACGCTCAGGAGCTATTCCGGCTGGCGAACCAGGGGTAAGTGAAAAAAAGAAGCTGCTTAAAAACCGGCTTGCTGCCCGTCCTCATCTTTGCTGCTGCGCCTTACTCGTTTCGTTGGCTTTCCCTATGCTCTCCGCCCTGCCCCTGCCCACCGCTACCGATGCTACCGACCGCACCGCGCCCCGGCTGCTTATCCTGTACACGGGCGGGACGGTGGGCATGGCCGTAAACCGCCACCAGGAGCTGGTTCCGATGCACTTCGACAAGCTCGACCGCAAGATGCCCGAGCTGCGGCAGCTACCTTACCGCCTCGAGCTGCTGGCCTTGCCGCAGCTTATTGACAGTAGCAACGTTACCCCGGCCGATTGGCTGCAACTGGCCTGGCTTATCGGCCAGCACTATGCCGATTTTGATGGCTTTGTGATACTGCACGGCACCGACACCATGGCCTATTCGGCAGCGGCGCTTAGCTTTCTGCTCGAACATCTGAATAAGCCCGTGGTATTTACCGGGGCGCAGGTGCCCGTCGGCCGCACCCGCTCCGATGCCACCCGCAATCTGCTCACGGCCCTGGAGATAGCCGCCGCCCGGCACCCGCGCGCGCGCACCGTGCGCCTACCCGAGGTAGGCGTTTTTTTTAACGATATCCTTATTCGGGGCACGCGGGCTAAAAAAGTAGAAAGCCAGCAGTTTGCCGCTTTCAAAAGTGAAAACTATCCGCCTCTGGCGCGGGCCGGTATCAATCTGGATTTCAACGACAAAAGCATTCGTCTGCTCCCTGCTGCCCGCCTCAGAATTCACGACCGGCTCGAAGAGAAGGTTGCCGTGCTGCGGCTTTTTCCGGGCATCACGGCTGCCGTGGTCGAAGCGGTGCTGAGCGTGCCCGGCCTGCGCGGCTGCGTGCTCGAAACCTACGGCTCGGGCAATGCGCCCACTGCGCCCTGGTTCTTGGCCTGCCTCGAAAAAGCTCAGCAGCGCGGGGTGTTTATCCTGAACGTAAGCCAGTGCGAAGAAGGCCGCGTTATCCAGGGGCGCTACGAAACCAGTGCCCGGCTCAGTAGCCTCGGGGTTATCGGTGGCGACGATATCACTACCGAGGCGGCTATTACCAAGCTCATGTTTGTCCTCGGCCTGGGCTTGTCGGAAACGCAAATCCGCCAGCAGCTCTCGCAGGATTTGCGCGGTGAAATCACGCTATAGCAGTTAGTTACTGCCCATAGCCGGCTCGCACTCCGGGGTCGCAACACACTTTTTGCCAGCCCCGGCGATTACCTCATCATCTTTCCGCCCTATCTTTGCAGCCCCATTCAGAGAGGTGTCCGAGTGGTCGAAGGAGCACGCCTGGAAAGTGTGTATAGCCCAAAAGGTTATCGTGGGTTCGAATCCCATCCTCTCTGCTAAAAAAGCCCCTGGCATTGTGCTAGGGGCTTTTTTGTGTTCTGGGGGGACTGTTTAGGGGACATTGTCTTAGAATTCAGCCGCCACGCTAGAGCTTTACCCATCCATACTCAAGCTTAAAAAGTCATGCCACTAGATAGAATCACTGACAGCCTCGTGAATGAACTACTACGAGCTCAAGAAATAAAATCAGAAGGTGAGTCGAGGGATTTTGAAAAATTAGTCAATTATTCTTGCATATCTAATGAATATGATAAACAATTTGATTTAGAGTTTGCAACCATAGGAAATGGTAATGACACAGGAATTGATGGTATATGCATAATAGTAAATGGAAATATTGTTGAAACAATAGACGAGGTAGAAGATTTGCATGAAGCTAATGGCTACCTAGAGGTGAGATACGTGATGATGCAATCTAAGACATCGACTGGATTTAGTAGTAGTGATATGAACACCTTCCTCTTCGGTGTAAAAGACTTTTTTTCTGACAATCCTAAACTAGTACGCAATCAAGATATCGAAAGGTTTTCTGCTATTTCAAATTACATTTATAGTCAAGCCTCCTTTTTCAGGAAAAACCCTAATCTAAAACTTTATTACGTTACAACTGGTATTTGGAATAACGACCAAAATAATAAGGCAGTTATTGACAGCGGGTTAGTTGAGTTGGAAGCAAAAAACCTCTTTAATGATATAACTTTTTTTCCGTGTGGAGCAAAGGAAATAACAAATCTTTACAGGAAAACTAAAGAATCCAATCAGGCAAAGATTTATTTTGATAAAAAGATAACCATTCCAAATATTTCTGGTGTTTCTGCTTCATATATAGGTTTGCTGCCTTTTGCTGAATATAAAAAGATTATTGTCGATGAAAATGATAGATTAAAAAATGTATTTGAGGATAACGTGCGTGATTTCCAGGGCGTCGGAAATGATGTAAATACTCTTATTGATAAAACTATTAATGGTGACCAGCCAACCTTATTCAGTGTTTTAAATAATGGTGTCACTATTGTAGCTAGTGAGCTAATTAGTACAAGCGATAATTTTGTTCTCAAAGATTATCAAATCGTAAACGGATGTCAGACTAGCAATGTTCTTTTTAATAACAGAAATAATAAAGAGTTGGACGGAATATATGTTCCCGTAAAATTAATTGTGACAACTGATGATGAAGTAAAAAATCAGATTACACTTGCAACTAATAATCAGACGCCAATTAAAAAGGAGCAATTAGCTGCTTTAACTGAGTTTCAGCGTGGTCTCGAGAGATTCTATAATTCTTACAATGATGAAAATAAACTTTATTACGAAAGAAGAGCTAAGCAGTATAATACTCAAAGTAATGTTCCTAAAGCACGTATTATCACGATTCCCATACAAATAAAGGCATTTTCTGCGATGTTTTTAAGTGACCCTCATATGGTTACCAGTTTTTTTGGTTCCATTGTGAAAAAGCTTAACACTGATGGGTCACAGATTTTCAAAGAAGGGCAAGCGTATATTGCGTACTACACTAGCGCTTTGGCCTACTATAAATTAGAGGCTATTTTTAGGAGGAAAGCATTAGATGCCCGGTTTAGAAAAGCAAAGTTTCATTTGATAATGCTTTTTCGTTTGCTGGTTAATAAAGATGCTTTGCCATTTCTAAACAGTTCTAAATCAATGGGAACTTACTGCGATGCTCTTCTTAAAACTCTTCAAAATGAAGAAAAGACCCTTGAGTTCTTTAAGCTAGCAGCAGAAGTTTTAGAAAGCTCAGGTTTTGACTTGGCTGATAAGCAGCATGTGAAGCAATCAAATATGACTAAAAAGCTCATAGATGCTGCCATGAACTATAAACCTGCTAAACCTGCTAAATAGCAAGGGCCACTACCCCACACGAGTAGCATAGTGCCAATAGTTGCCGTAGCTTGGGTTCTTCAAAGTTAGGCTACTGCTTTTCCTACTTACTGCTGGCCCAGTAGTCGCCCAGCGCTCTACCGCCGAAGTAGTGCGCTCAGTTGCACCCTTCTGGCCAATCAACTACCCCACAGGCACGGTAGTCTTTACCGGGCCCACGGCGCGCCCGCTGGCTCCGGCCCTGGTGCAGGCCGAACACCTGCAAGCCTGGCTCACCAGCACCTGCTCGACGTGAACAGAACTCCAAACGCAGGCCGACTCGACGCAGCTTTACCGGGGCCAGCTGCGCGGCCTGCACGCGGGCGTGGTGCTGCGTCGGCAGCGGGCTGGCTGGCAGTATATGCTACTGGCTTTCCAAGTACGCTCGCCTACGGGCGACCCTAATCTGGTGTACTGGCTATCACTTCACCAACTGCTCATTGACTCTGATTCTCAGCCCGACGTGGCCAGCTTTCAGCAGGGCTACTGGAGCTATGAAAGTCTTACGCTACTACGTACAGAATTAGATTTGCTTTCAAAAAACATGGCATCATTAGACACAGCTAACAAGGTAATTGGAGCTGCTACAGCAACCACCGGGGCACTGCTTTCTTTAGTATCGGGGCCCATGGGCGTTCTGGCAGCTGCAGCAGTATCTGTATTAGATGTAACTGCTAAGGATATGGCATCGCGTACCCTCTCTCAACGCGAGCGAATACGCCTTGATAATTCCATCGAGTATATAGCAGATAGCATCAGGAGGGGATTACTTAATAAGCAGGTGCCTCGGCAAGATGGATTCTTTAATACAGACACTTCATTATCGAATAATGCAGCTGAATTATTGGAGGGGGTTTTATTAAAATGCCGGGCACAGTTCCAGGAGAAAAAGGTTCAGCTTGTTTCTAGCATATTTAGCTACGTTACATTCAATGCCTCCGTATCAGAACAGGCCGCTTATCAGGTGCTAAACCTTGTTGATAGACTAACATTTAACCACTTATGTTTAATTGCCTATTACGGTAGGCGGGATGAATTTGAGGAATTCAACATTTTAAATTCTCGTTTTCATGAATTTACAGGAAAGCTTAGTGAAGATGTAATGTCGGTAGCAAGAGATTTACTGCTTCTGTTTCAAGAGGGAATACTGCTTGAGGTCAATGGTAATTCTTTCTTTGAACATACTGTGATTCGGCCATCGCAGCTTGGTTTGGCAGTTAGAGGGCAAATGATTTTTGATATGTTAGAAATGGAAAAAGTAATGCGTTCCGATATCCTTTTGGCATTGAAAGACCTCGAATATCAGGAGGCATGGGGACCTGATATGGCTGGCAAGATTAATGGGAGGTGAGAAGTTTAGGTAATAGAATAGCCCGTAAAAAAGCCCCATCTGAGGCAGACAAGGTTTTTGAAGGCGTATCAAAAACAAAAGGGCTGTTGAACGCAAGGGTAAAGCTAGGCTAGCCGCTGGGCCGGGGTAAGTAACTTATACTTAGAAATTGGGGCCATGCTCAGCCATGCTGTGTTGCTACGCTTTCTAATCCTACTCGCCTCTCTTTTCCTGTTAATTAACTTTTCTGTACATTTTTTAACAAGCTTGAATCTATCAGGCAGGTATTTGTAAAACACCTTGCGTGCCGCAGATATAAAAAGTGCAAAAGCTATAAAGCAGGCGCATGAGTTTGCAGCGTAGGCCTTTTCGCTAGGCCTTCGGCTTGGGCAAGGTAGCGTAAGGATGCATAAGAGAAGTGTAGCCAGCGTTCTTTATAGTAGTTAGAGTAGTATTATCTACGTTGGGATTATCCGACGATGGTGGCCCAAACTGGTCAATGAAAAGTATGCCATCTAAATGGTCCGTTTCGTGTTGCAAAAGCCAGCCGAAATCGTCCTGTACGGCTGAAGTATACACAAGACTTTGGGGTGCACCGATAATGGGGCTTTCACCGCTATAGTCAATGGTTCGGAAGTGGAACACAAAGTCAGTGTACCGCTTGGATGGTGGCAGCGGAGCTTGCTGCATGTATTCCGGAATACTTAAGCAGCCATCGTTAGGTACATCACGGGAGCCTGACGCCTGCTCGAAGTAAGGATTGATGAATACAAAGTACCCTAAAGGACCTTGCAGTGCTGGGGAACAATATTCGTTTTTGACAATGAAAAAGCGCAGTGGTAGTCCAATTTGGGGAGCAGCGATAGCTGCTCCCGTAGACTGAACGCAGGTCAGGTACAACGTGCTGGCATGGTCTTGCAACACGTCAATAGGGTAATCCGAAGGAACAGCTTGGGCAACTCCGCGTAGGTCGGGGTGACCGTAAACGAGCACGGGAGGCAGTTGCAGCGAGGCAGCTATCGCAAGAGGTGTAGTAGACATAAGACTGTAGACTGATTAGGCTTGGGTGATAGGTAGTGTGTTGTAGTCAGCTAAGTAATTGCCATTCACATAGTTCTGTAGCCCGGGATTATTTAGGTTAGACTGACCTTTGTCGTAACCAAGAGAATCTGCTTGTAACGGAAGGTGGTCAATAAATAAGATACCGTTCAAGTGGTCCATCTCATGCTCGATAACGTAGGCCATCTGCTGCGTATAGGTTTGCTCAGGCTGCCAAACGGGTGCACCGTTGACAAGCGTTTGGTACTTCAATGTAACCCATGTATGTCGGTCTGTACTTCCCTGAAACCCAGGAATGCTAATGCATCCGTCAGGACAACTTTGGGTGTCACTATTTCCACTATTTGCTGTGATAATAGGGTTAATAAACGCGCCCACATTTTTCACCACGAACAAGCGTAGCATTAACCCGATTTGCGGAGCAGAAATACTAAGCGCATTGGTGGGATTCAGCACAGCAAACAATGTGTCTATTTGGCCTTGTAATGCATCAGTTGGGTAATCAGCCGGGATGGCCTGTGAGATGCCGCGCAAGCAAGGCTGCCCATAAATCATTATCGGAGGAGGAGGCGAGTGGGGATAAGTGGGCATGGTATGAAAATGATTGAGTGAAATGCTAAGCTACACCAAAAAGCTATTCTACCCTCTGAGCACTAATGTCCTAAGCGGCCTTTTGGTGGTGCGTCAGAGGGTCTTCGCAGTGCCGAAGAAATCTTGCGAATCTTCCCATTATAACCGCAAACACCTCTAGCCTAAGCATGTCGAGGCTGTTTCTTTTCGGGTAGTCGATAAGGTCGCTCAGGGGCGGCCTTGCTTGCGCAGTCCCCGGTGGCCAGCCACGAAGCGGTACACGCTGCCCGTGGTGCGGCCCAGGGCCCGCGCACAGGCGGCGGCCGTTTGGTGGCGGTAGTGCTGGGCCAGGAAGGCGTAGTCGCGGCGCGTGTAGGGCCGGCGCGGGCCCCCACGGCCGCCCGCCGGCAGTTGAGCCAGGCGGGCGGGTGGACAGGTACTATTTACTGGCACGGGGAATCATACTCAGCACCTGCCTTTTGCTTAGCTCGGGCATGATGCGCTGGTGCAGGTGCCGCTCGTCAACGGTGAGTGGCTCGTTGGTGGGCTGCACGTGGTAGCAGGAAGCCAGGACCTCGAAGACGACCCCGAGCGGGGCGCTGGTACCCACGAGCGGGCGGAACAGGTCGCGCAGGCGCGTGAGTTCGTCCCCGATTTGCGTGAAGTAAGCCAGCACGTATTCCTTGCCCGTCCAGTCGATAGTGAGCGCCTCCAGCACGCGGGCCAGGTCCAGCTCGTAGTACTGGGCGAATTGCGCCAGACTGTACTTGTTGTGTAGCCAGCCCAGGCTCATACCGAGCGAAATACCCTGGTAGGCCTGGGTAAGCGCCGTGAGGGCGGCGCTCACCTGGTCCATGACTTCGTGGCCGGCCGTGTCAATGGTGGCAGCTAGGAGCTTCTGCTTGCCCTCGTCGGTGCGCAGCAGGTCATAGCGGGCTTTGAGGCCCTTGTCTAGGGTAAGCAACTGCTCAAACAGCTGCTGGCCGTAGGCCGTGGTGAGGGTGGGCAGGTCGACCGAGAAGGGCAGGCCCGAATTGGTGAGCAGGGCCTTGTAGGAGGTGCAGCGCTGCATAAAGTCAGCGTGCTCTTGCCGCAGGGCGGCGCTTTCGGTGGGGGTAAGCATGGGAGAGAAGAAAAGAAGAAAAGAGAAACGATTAGGCGCCGGCCAGGCGGGCTTGGATTTCGGCCATCGCCGTGCTGGCCGTGAGCGGCTCCAGGCTGGCCGTAGCGCCCGGCACGGGCACGCCCTGAGCCAGGGCCCGGGTCTGGGTAACGAGCTGATGGAAGACCGTGCGCACGGTGGGATTGATGCGGCCGCTGGTCACGGCTTCGTCGATGACCTGGACGACTTCTTGCAGAGCGTTTTCCTGCTGTTGATTCAGGCCGGGGGTGGCGTGGGGGTAAACATAAGAAAATGAGGGCGTTAGCGAGAGAAAAGAGCGGCAAAAGACGGAATAGGGCGTTTTTCGGGGCTAGGGGCTCATTGATGGGGCTGTTTACTAATTGATAAATAAGCAGTTGGGGGCGAATTGAGCGCGCCAAAAGCAACGGGTTATGACGACATCATGTATAGCCTATGCGCAATTCTTTGGCAGGGCGCTCGCTCAGGGGCGCTGGGCTCCCACGGAAAAGGCACGATAAGCGCTCGGCAGGCGGTGGGAGGCGCGTCGTAGGGCGCGGTGGGCGTGCGTCGCTCCTAGGCCGCTTTCTGAGCGGAATCGGGCGGGTCTGGCTGCTGGGCGGCGGCCGGTTTGGCTTTCTCGGCGGCCTCCTCGTCTAGGTAGCGCTGGTAATCGGGGCCCTGCTTGGCGCGGGCTAGCCCCTGGGCCGGTGTCAGGGTATGACCGAACAGGGCGTCGGGATTGACGTTGACTAGTTCGGCCAGGCCGTGGCGGCGGCGGTAGTCGGCATTCTGCCGTTCGAACGCTGCCTGCTCGCGGGCTTGCTGTTCAGCCAGGAATTCATGATTGAGGGCCGGGTCACTGTCTGAGGGTACGGAGGCCTGGCTGGAGGGAGTAGAGCGAGGCGGCGGCCGGCGGGCTATTTCCGCCTGCCAGTCGGTGAAGGCCTTGGCCGTACCGCCGTTTTCTATCCCGGACCAATCGCCTTGGATGGCGGCTTCGAGCATGACGATGGCGAAGGCCTCGGGGTACTTGCCTAGCTTGGTGAGCATGAGCTGGTGGGCGGTCAGCGGTTTTTTGATTTGCTTGGGGCCGGTGGAGAACGACGCCCACAGGCTAGCGAACTCGGGGCCGGCGTGCGGCAAGGGCAGGGCGGCGATTTCGTCCAGGTGGGCGGCTGCCTTTTTGGGACTGGCAACTGGTTTGCTTTTTCTTGATTTCTCGGAAGAAAGAGAAGGTGTGGCGGCGCTAGTCGTACTCTTGTTCTCTTTCTCTCTTATTCTCTTTTTAATGTCTCCACTAGGGTTAGCAGTAGAGTTATCGGTAGAACTGAAATTTTGGAGTTCTATAACCGGGCTAGGATTCCGGTTTTGGAGTTCTACCGGGTGGGCTAAGCAGTAGGCTTGCCAGTAGTCTAGTAGCTCATCGCCGCTAGGATTTCGAAAAGTGAGTTCTACAACCGGCACTTTGTAGCGGTTGGCCCCCGGCGTGTACACGATGAAGCCCCACCCTGCCAGCGCTTTGATGGCCGCATCATAAGTGACCCAACTGCCGATGCTGCTGCCGTGCATGCCTACCTCATAGGGCAGCGCGAAACGGGGCACGTGGCCGCGCTTACGGGCGTAGCCCAGCAGGAAGTAGTAGAGACTCCGGTGCTGAGGTTTCACGTTGGGTTCGCCGTGCGTGAACGCCTCGAAGGCATCCATGAGCTGGTAAAACGGCAGGGGTTTTGATTCGGTACTCACGAGCAATAGCAGTGGGTGGCGTAGGGCTGGGAGGGAAGGCTAGCCAACTGGCTATCAAGTACAGGTAGGCAGTTAGTGCGTGCTGGGGCTGGCCAACATCGGCCCTTGGCCCAGCACGAGCCAGGCGGGACTTATTTGGGGCAGGGCCGTGAGAAGTTGTCTGAGTGTCTCAAAGCTGGGCGCGTGGCGGTCTGCGGCCAGGTTGTGCAGTACCGGGGCGGGCAGGCCCGCGGCCCTGGCCAGGCGACTCACCTTGCCCCCGCCCATGTGCTGGGACAACTGCCCCAAGCGCTGCCCTATCGTGGTGTCCGCCGGGCCGGTGGGCAGCGCCGACGTCGCAAACAGCGAGAGTTGGCCCACCGGGGCCAGCTGCGTTGCGCCAGGGGCTGCCAGCACCCCAAGGGGCGTCACCATGAGTTCGGCTAGCTCAACCGGGAGCGTAGTCGAGCATGCAGCCAGCGCGTGGGCGCGGCTAGCTGCGGCAATGGCCAAGGCGTCTTCTCGCTCAGTCAGTAAGTCAGTGGCCAACTCCTGCAGGGCTAGCGCCTGCTCTTTCGTCGGTGTCCGACACCACTTCTTGCTGACCGGCTCAAACCGAAGGCCGGTGGTGGCATTACAGCTGTAAGTAAATACTTGACAGTATGCGTCGAGATTCAGCACAAATACTAGGTCGCCAGTTTGCTGTATATCCTGCCCAATGAGCACACATTCAGCGCAGATGCGAGCCTCTATACCGGCGTCGTCGATAGCCTGCTGTAGCAGTTGCTTCAGGGCCGATAGCTGGCGCTTGGCTTTGAAGTAGGTAACTGAGCCGATAGTGCCAGTAGAGGAAAGCACGAACTGCACGAAGAAGAACTTGCTAGGCGGGTCAAAGCGCACGCTCACCTGTTGGGCCTCGCCGTAGGGGCCTAAGTCGAGATGTTGGTAGCGGCGGCCTAAAGCGAAGAGAGCTCGGTACAAGCGCAGGCCCCGTGCTTCACACAAGCGGGGTTGCTGCCAGATAAAATCCTCTAATTCTTTTTGAGACAAAGGCATAGTAATAAGCCAGAAAGCCCACCGGCTCGGTAGCCGGCGGGCAGTGATGGAAGATTAGGCAGCTTGGACGTGAGCAGTGGACTGCTCGGGTGTCAGGCGCACGGCCAGCGGCGCGGCGGGCTGGCACAAGGACATGATAGCTGGGACATAGTCCGGCTCCGTCCTGGGATGCTTCGCAGCCAGTTCCACCTCTTCCTCAAGGCTCAGGTGCCGGGCAATAATCTGTTGTTCCAGACTGCGCAATAGCTCGTCTTGATGGTCGCGCAGCGTACTGTATACCTCGTTGACAACCTGCTGAGGCACGCGTAACACTACTTCGCGCCCCTGAGGCCCGCGTAGCACAATGTCGGGGGTCGTTTCCTCAAAGAAGCGGTAAAACGCCTCAAACTGGACTAGTTTGGTAGCATATACCTCCTGCAAGCGTAGTAGTTGGCGTTGGTCAGCCCCTCTGTCGAAGGCAAAAATGTTTCGGCTAGCCTGGGCGGCCGCAATTTCAGCCAGCGGGAAAGCGGGGGCAGTGGTAGTGGGCTTGGTAGTCATTATCTTCGAGTGAGTTGAGGTAAGAGAAGGGGGGCGCATGGCGTAGGGGCCACACGCCCCTTTTGCCTGCTTAGGCAGCCAGCGCTGTCGTGCTCGGGCGCTCGGCAATGGCTTTGCGTAGCTTGGCAATGGCTTGGGTGGCGCGCTGCTCGTCGAGGCGGTTGATATTGAGCAGCATCTTGGTTTTTTCCTGCCGGGTAATGACCGGGTGGTTGAGCAGGCGAATAATCTCTTCACGCTGGGCGGGCGTGGCGTAGACCGGCGCCCCGGCGATGCCGGCGGGCAGCACGGGAGCGGGCAGCTGCTCGGGCCGTAGCGGCGCCGGCCGGTCCACGTGGGCTTTGGCCGTGTCGACTACGCGGCTGCACGCGGCCCACGACAAGCCCGCGTCGGCCAGTAGGTGCAAGGCCTCGAGGCGGTAGGCGTCGTTTTGCTGCGAGGCCAGTAGCTTGTGGGCAAAGTCGCGCTGAGCCCGGCTGGCCACCTCGCGCTCGGCCTGCTCGGGGCTTCGGTAGGCCGGGGCCGCCCAGCGCACGGTACTGGCTGCCAGCGCCAGGCTAACCAGCTCGTCGGCTTCGTAGGCCTGCAAGTGGGGCCAGAGCGCCGTTAGCGCGTCGGCACTCGCACAGGCCAGCACCGCTTTAGCTGCCTCGTCAGCAGAATAAGGGCTCGGCACGGCCCCGGCTACGGCCTGGGTGGGCGTCGGTGCGGATGCCGTCAGCAGCTGGCCCCCGGCCTGCTTGACCCAGGCCAGGGCGCGGCGCAGGCGCAGGGTCACCAGGGGGGCCGGGTGGTCGGCCAGGCCTTCCCGCAGGATATCCGCCAGGTAGGCGTAGTCGAGCAAGTCAAGCGGCTGGCCCTCGTGGGCGTAACCGGCCAGGTCGGCCGCCAGCCAGGCCCTGCTCTCGGGCAGGGGCATGTCCGAGAGCAGGGCCACGAACTCGGCCCCGAACAGGCTATGCCACAAGATTTCACGGCCGTAGCGGCCCTCGGGGCGGTCATGGGCCACGCATAGCGCCTCGGCGCGCTCTTCGGCCAGCTCGGTGCGGCGCTGCAATTCAGCGGCTGGCAGTAGGAAACAGGAAATAGGCAAGGGAGCCATATCTTTGGGAAGAATTAAGTGGTGTTGGGTTGAGGAACTTGGCACATAGGAGCCGGCTGGGGGTAGTGACCCGGCCGGCTCTATTCGTTTGGTGGGGTCAGCTGCAGGCGTGTAGCACGGCCAGTAGGCCTAGCAGCACGGCTCCCAGCAGGCGCGGCAAGCCGGGCCGGGCGGGCGGCGGGTCAGGAGAGCTGGGGCGGTAGTGGTCGGGGGTGAAGTCGTCGTAATAGGACATGAGTAGGGAGGGAAAAATGGGCAAAGCGGTAGCTAAGCCGGGGTTGTCGGCTGGGGGTAAAATCCAGACTATGAGGGAGTATTAGGCGGGCGGCTTGCCCTTGGCACGGCTGGGCTTCACCGTGCGCTGCTCACGGCTGCCGGCAGCTAGCACCTCGGAGCGCTTGAGGTAGGTGCGCCCACCAATTTTGCTGTATACCAGCACCCCCCGGCGTTTCCATTCGTGGATAGTAGCCACGCACACATCGAGCAGGGAGGCAGCCTGCTGCACCGTTAGCAGCTCGTCGGCTGCCGACCCGGCCGTGGGCGCGGCCGGCTGAGCTTGGGCTAGCTCGTGGCGAATCATAGGGCGCATGGCCTCAAGCAACTGCTCCAGCGTGAAGCCCTGGGTGATGATGGTTTGCATCAGTAAGCAGAACTTAAGCGGTGGGGAGGCTAGCCAATGCTTGGGCAGCCTCAATAGAACCGGACTCTCTGGCCATGCGCAATGCTTCACGTACTGCTGGGTGGCCAGGGGAGCCGCGTCGCAGTGCAGCGCTAGCGGTACCTTGAGCTATGCCCAGCTTTTCGGCGATGGCCTTCACGCCACCATAGCCTACGAGGTGACTAAGATTTGATTTTGCTGCCATAATGCGTTGTATTGAGTATCATTGCACTTGTCTTTGATAGCTGTTGCAAATATAATGCACACTAGCGTTCAAAAAGTACTAATGCACTCATTCTTTCTACTCAAAACATCATGAATAACAAGGATTTATCTGTTAATCAAAGGATTAAATTTTTAATTGATGAGTACTCTATGCTAACACAACGTGCCTTTGCAGAGAAAATAGGAGTGTCACAGAGCGCTATCAGCTCCTTATTTAGCCAAAGAGAAAATCGGCCAGGGCTTGATATGCTGCAGAAAATTGCTATTGCATACCCAGAGGTAAGTCTTGATTGGTTACTTATGGGCCAAGGCCAAATGGTACGTAATGCAGTACAGTCCTCAGTTCCTGTCCCGCAGACCAATGAGCTAGTGCAACTCATCCAAGAATATGTGCAGGTGTCAAAGCAGTTGGAGGGCAAGAAGGCTGCCTACCGAGAGACCGCTACCGACCTAGCCCAGCTACGCACTGAGGTGCAGCACCACGAGGCAGCCCTACAGGTGCAAATGGGGTACTTACCTAGCCTTAATCAGAAGGCCCAGGAGTTGATGCAGGCAGTCATTCAGCAGCAGCAGGAAACACTTAATCATATACGAGAGCGCTATGCTGCTTTCCTTCCACTGGGAGAGCAGGCTGAGGAAGAGTTGCTAAAGGCACTCAAGTATCAGGGGGAGCTGGAAAAGAAGCTGGCCGAGTCCATGAGCGCAATAGTGCCCCTAACTGCTGAAAAGCAGATGCAGGCTATTTCATTACGACATCAACTGGTGCAGGCGGTGAATAGTCCGTCTGTGTAATTGTGTACTGTGTAGAAAATTATACGCTACACAATTACACGCCCTACTAGACTATCTAGTGGCCTGCTGGCTCGACTCAGTAGTCTACCTGCTACTGCAACATTTATAGCGTGTGGCGCAAATGCTACGCGACACCCCGCCGGCCAGGTAAACCGGTGGCCCGCCCCCACTAGCCTGCCTACACCGGCCAATTTGTCCCGGTAGCCAATATGAGGAAAATAGATTGATGCTTGCATCAGAAGTGAGGCTGTTGGGAAGTCTGCCAACCAGCCTACACTACAAAAGGACTACTCCACCCGACTCAAAACGCCATACTACGCGCCTACTACTCTATAATTTTTGGTGCCTCAATCCACTCAACGGGAGCGCCTAGTCCGGTTTAATGCCTCACTTTCCGTCTTGCGCTCCAAATAGCCGACAAATGCTGTTTTAAGCTTGTCGAGCAAGGGAGTAAGCACAGCACCTATTTTGCGCTTTTGAATGGTTTGCAAGTGCGCTGCTGGATTGTCCCCCAAGGCTACGCCGAATACCTCACCTAAGCTCTTAACTGCTGCTGCTCGGTTGGTGGCACTGATTGCACCACTCTCAAGCAACGAATAGCCCAGTTCGGTCAATTCTGCTTTAGTACCCTGCCAAGTCAGGGGAGTAGTTTTGGCAGCTAGCCTTTCTTGGGTTGTGGCTAACCGTAATTCATAGCCTTTTAGCCAGTCAATAGCGGCTTGTAGACGTGGTGTTTTGATGTGCTGAGCCTCTGGGGTGGCTTCTACAATTAACTCATGCACTCGCTCTTGCAGTATTTGCCAATGATAGCGAGCATGCAATGCGTCAGCAGGACGCGAGTTAATAAGTGGGCTAAATACCCAAACATTTACACTTATTTCTATGCGATAAAGCGGTGTTTCTTCAACAAGTCGGGCAAGATGAGATGGTCGGTTTGGTGAATAGGGTATATGGAATCCGCTTTCATCCTGTATTTTAGCAAGTAGGCTGTCTGCGTCTTCATTAGTTAAGTCATTATCTTCTATGTACTTCCACCAAGAATCGGTAATATACTTTTCAATTTTACCGGCTGGAATGCCTTTAAGGTCGAGTTTAAGGAACTCGGTTAATGCGTAGTTTGAGGCTCTGAGGAAGCCTTCTTCCTCTCGGTCTTCTTCGGGAAGTTGGTATAAATAGTCCATAAAAAATATTAATTAGATAGTCTTATACCTGTCCCCAAGACTGCCGAAATTCCCGCTCCACTGTGTCAGAAGTGACGTTGACGTAGCGCTGAAAGGATTTCCAGCTGCGGTGTCCCGTCACTTTCATAATGGTTTCCGGCCGCAGTCCCCGTTCCAGGCTCAGCGTAACGAAGGTGCGCCGGCCGGTGTGGCAGCCCAGCCGCTCCCACTTAGCTACGGTGGTACTCTCGCGCACCCCGCCCCGGAACCGGATAACTTCAACGGGCGAATCAATGCCAGCCAACTGGCCCAACTCTTTCAAATAGTCGTTCAGCTTCTGATTCGTGATAGCCCGCACCTGGCCGGCTAGCAGTTGCTCCACAAGCACGAGCGCCTCGGGCCGTAGCGGCACCGTCACGGTTTCGCGGGTTTCCTGCGTGGTCATGCGTAGCGCCTGCCCGCGCAGGTGCTCGGGCTTAATGCTTATGAGGTCAGAGAACCGTAAGCCGGTGTAGCACCCCAGCAGAAACAGGGCGCGGGCGTTAGCCAGGTAGCCGCCAGGCGGCAAGACCAGCTGCTCCAGGGCCGCAACCTCGGCGGCGGTGAGCGTCATGATGTCTGGTTCCTGCCGCTTCCACGTCAGCCTGTCAAAACCGGTGGCGTCGGTGTAGCCTCGCTCCCGCGCCCAGCGCAGAAATCGCTTCAGCGTGAGTACCTGCTTGGCCACCGTGTTATCAGTGAGCCGCACCTTGTGGAGCAGGTAGGTGGTGTAGCGGTCGCCGAAGGTGGGCGTGATAGTATCGAAGTCCACGGCGTAGCCCGTGGCCTGGGCAAACTCGCGCACATGCCGGGCTGCCGTGGCGTACACCTGGGCAGAGCGCGGCTTCTGCTGCGCGCGGGCTAGCGCTATCCACTCATCAAAGTAGTCCCCGAAGGTACGCACCTTCGGGGCAGTGCTGCCGGTCGGCGCAGCCACAGGCACCACGGCCGCCCGCAGTGACTCGGAACTGGGTAGCTGGCCCTGGCTGCGGTGCACCTGGTAGCAGTCGAGCAGCTGCTGCTTAGCTAGGGCTAGCGCGTCGTTGAGTTTGCCATTATCAGGCAGCCCTCGTTCCTGAGCACGCTGGTCGGCTTTGAGCCACTGCTTCGGGAGAATGGTGAGGCCAGTAGAAACCTTGACGCGCTGGCCATCGAAGCTCACGAAGGCGAAAATGGGCGTTGCTTTGGTAGCGCTGGGCTCCTTGAGCAGGAAAGAAACGGAGGCCATAGAGAGGAGTAGAATGCTTCCCTAAAGCTACGCCGTGTTCCCCACGCCGGGGACAATTGGGGGACAAACCCGCCGACTTAAACCGATACTAGCTAGATTCGGCTAGACAAGCGCACAAGCAAAAAGCCCGCGTGAGCGAGCTAGGGGCCTTTTTGGTGGTCGGATGAATCTAGTTAAATCTGCGGGCCAAAGCCCCATCCTCTCTGCTTTTACGCAACAAAGCCCGCTGTAAGTCAAGCACTTGCAGCGGGCTTTGTTGCGTATAAAGTATATGCTATTCCTTCGCGGGCTTTTGCTGAGTTCCTGTTTGAAAAGTTTTGAAATGGCAGATAATGCAGCTACCGAAGTAGTTAGTGTAAATTCCCGGTCCGAGAATAGAATGGCTGGCGCGGATTGGGAAACGGCTCTAAACGAACCACGTGAGACAAGCTAGCCTGTAAAAAGTGCCTGAAACCAATGAAAGTTTCGAAACTTAATTCTGGTAGGGTGCTATTGTCTTATAGCTCAGTTGCAGTGAAAGCATGGAGGGTATAAACTAGAGTCAGCCAAAACACGCCAGTGAACCGGCAAGTACTACGTAGTGACCCCACCAAAAAACTGTTTGTTAGCGATTTTGTGCAGAAAATACTGATTTTTATGCTATTTATTTGCAGTCGTAGCGGGCTGGGTAGTAGCTTAGTAACATATTATCCCTTACCGGTTAATTAAAACTGCTACTCACTACCCCGCTATGACAAACAAACTTACCCTACTTGCCTCCTCGCTCTTAATTGAGCGGCATCTCGAATTCCTGGCGGGTCTGCCGAGCGCGCAGCAGCCTCATCCCGCGCCGCACCCTACGGGCGCTGCCGGAAAGACGCTGCCGTTTCGGCCGTGGCTGGGAACCGACTTTCGCTATACCGTCGTAGCGCGTTAGCGAAAGGCAAGGCTCCTCCCTGCGCGTCAGCCTGTGCAGGGAGGAGCTTACGCCGTCTGGCTTTGCAGCGGCGGGTATCGGCCCCGAATGAGTAGCCAGCTGCCGTGCCTAGTGCAGCTCCAGCCCGCCCAGCAGGACGGTAATGATATTATTTTCCAGCTCTTCGGCCGTCAGGCCACGGCCGGGCCTATACCAGAGCTCTACCCAGCGCACTGCCGAAAGCACCGTAAATAAGGCTACCGAGGCATTTACCGACCGGAACTCACCCGCCGCTATCCCAGCCTCGATGAGCGCGGCAAAGCCTTTCTCGTAGCTCTTACGCGCTTGCTTGAACTCCGTCAGGCGAGGCTCGGGCAGGTATTTCCAATCATGATTGGCTACCGATACGGCGGCCCCGTCCTCCACCATCAGGCGGATATGCAGGCGCACGAGAGCCTTTATCTTCTCGCTGTACGAAATACCAGTGTGCTCGATAGCAGCCAGCTGCGAGATATACGTATCCGAAATCCGAAAGCAGATAGTGTCCAGCAGCTCGTCTTTCGACTTGATGTGATTGTACATGCTGGCGGCCTCCATCCCAACCTGGCCGGCCAGGTCGCGCATAGAAGTTCCACTATATCCACGGTCTTTGAAAAGCTTGGCTGCTTCGGCCAGAATCAGCTCACGCTTAACCGATTTCTTCGTTTTGAGCATGGAAAGACGGGTGGGAGAGGAGTATGCTCTACAAAGTTACTGCCATACGTGCCACCCTAACGAATGTTTGTTAATAGTCGCGCGGCGTGCGCGGGTCCACGGTACCACTTATCATGCGGGATACGAGCCCCTGGTCTTCGGTGATTTCTGACCATACCACGCCTGCTATATGCAGCACAATGTAGCCGATTATCAGATACATAGTGACGTTGTGTATTTCCGATACCGTATGCTCCAGGCGGTGCAGCCAGGGTACATCATCGGCCCAGGTCAGGGCAAGGCCAGTCACTACCATCGTGGTAATAAACAGGTAAAACGCGGCGTAGGTGAGTTTGGCAAACAAAGCATGGCGGGCGTCGGCATGCTCGGCCGGGGCCGCCAGCTTAAAGCGCCGCGCCGCGGCCATCAGCCGAGCTCCGAAGCGGCGGCCCGCCGGGTCCAGGGCCTGCATCACGGTCCAGAACAGCCAGAAGGCCGCCAGCGTCAGACCAATCCAGATGTGCCAGTGCCAGATGCGTTCGCTGATGACGTGGGCCATCGCCCGGCCCTGCTGCTCAGTGAGGCTGCCGCCACCCTTGCTGAAAGCCTGCTGAAACTCCGGTACAGCTCCTTTGGCGTTGACGATAACTTTCTGGAAAAGAATCGTTAGCAGCTGACCCGACACCAGCGCGGCGTTTACCCAGTGCCAGAGGCGCATGGGGGCCGAGTAGTCGTGGGTGGCGGTAGCGGGCGGCAGAGCAGGTGACGACATGCGAGATAAGATAAGTTGCGCGGTACAGACGAAATTCCTTCGCTAAAAAATTGCTTATGCGGCTTGCCTAATCAATCCTTTAGCTGGTACTCAACTAAACACAGTGCCAGCAGACAGTCGTTGCTAAAAAACAACTGATTATCAGAAAGTTATTCTTACTAGACAAGTGCTTCCAGCTCGTTGAGCGCCCTGGGTGCCAGCGTGCGGCCGGGGTAGGCCAGCAAAGCGTGCTCCAGGCAGGTCAGGGCGGCCTCAAGGTCCTGTAAATTCAATATATAAGCAAGGCGAACTTGCTGGCGGCCCAGGCCCGGCGTCTGGTAAAAGCCATTGGCTGGCGATAGCATCAGCGTCTGGTTTTCATAGCTGAAATCGGTCAGCAGCCATTTGCTAAAGCGTTCGGCATCGTCTACGGGCAGGTGGGCCATTACGTAGAAAGCGCCGCCGGGCACCGGGCACTGCACGCCCGGCATGGCTTGCAGGCGGCGCACGGCCAGGTCGCGGCGAGCCTGGTATTCGGCGCGGTTTTCTTCAAAATAGCTTTCGGGCAGGGCAACTGCTGCCTCGCCCAGCAGCATGCCCAGGCCGGGCGGACTAATACGCATCTGGGCAAAGTGAAAGGCGGCCTGAAATACGTCTTTATTGCGCGTCACGAGCGAGCCTACCCGTGCTCCGCAGGCACTGTAGCGCTTCGAGATGGTATCGAGCACCACTACGTAGGGCTCGCCGCCCGCCAGGTTGAGGGCACTGGTAGCGCGGGCCCCATCGTAGCAATACTCGCGGTAGGCCTCATCCGACAGTAAAAACAGCTGGTGCTGCTGGCACAGCTGCAGCAAGGCTTCCAGCTCGGCGCGGCTATACACGTAGCCCGTGGGGTTATTCGGGTTGCACAGTAGCACAGCCTTGGTACGGGGCGTAATAACTGCCTCAAAAGCAGCCAGCGGCGGCAAGGCGAAGCCGTTGTCAATAGTGGCTGTCACGGTTACAAGCTGCACGCCCGCCGCAATAGCAAAAGCCGTGTACGCCCCATAAAAGGGTTCCGGCACCACCAGCTCATCGCCAGGGTTCAGGCAGGTGAGCAGCGCAAACAGAATAGCCTCGCTGCCGGCCGTCGTCACCAGTATTTCCTCAGTGGCCACCTCAATGCCGGCGCGGTGGTAGTAGGCGGTCAGCTTCTGCCGGTAGCTGTCGGTGCCCGCCCCATTGCTATAGGCCAGCACCCGGATGTCGGCCTTGCGCACGGCCTCAAACAGGCTCGGCGGGGTGGCGATATCGGGCTGGCCAATATTGAGCTGATAGACTTTTATGCCCTGTTGCCGGGCAGCTTCGGCAAACGGGGCCAGCTTGCGAAAGGGCGAAACGGGCATATCCTGCCCCCGCTGCGATACGGATAACGACATAAGCTAAGTATCGAATAAATTAAATGTAAAAATGTGCTGAATGAGAAGTGGTAAAGCTGTCGCGTTAAGTAAAAACGTTCACAGCATTCCATTTTTTCATTCAGCACATTTTCAGCTGTGGTGGCTAGCCGTTGCGCTTGTTCAGCTCATCCCGAATCTTGGCGGCCTTTTCATAATCTTCTTTTTCCAGGGCCTGCGCCAGCATCTTGGTCAGCTCGTCGAGCGACACCTGCCCGCTTGGCTCGCGGGGCTCAGTGGCTTTGGCCGCCCGCGGGGCCTCCCCTTCGCCCTCGTCTTCATCCTCATCGTGGTCGTCGTCATCCTCGTCTTCTTCGCCCGCCTCGTCGAGGTCGGAGAGGATGATGCCGGCTTCACTGAGCACGCTTTCTACCGTAAAAATCGGCACGCCGAAACGCAGGCCAATCGCAATGGCGTCGGAAGGCCGGGCGTCAATCTCAAAGGTGGTGGCCCCGTCGGAGCACACAATGCGCGAATAAAATACGCCTTCCTTGAGGTCGGAGATAACTACTTCAATAATAGTAACATGCACATGCTCAGCGAAAGCCTTGAACAGGTCGTGCGTGAGGGGCCGGTTGGGGCTGATTTTCTCAATCTGGATGGCGATGCTCTGGGCCTCAAACATGCCGATGATAATCGGCAGGCGGCGGTTGCCATGCTTTTCGCCCAGGATAAGGGCAAAGGAGCCGGATTGCGACTGTGAGGAGGACAGGCCCAGAATTTCGAGGGGTATTTTTTTCAAGGGTCTCGGGGACTTGAATTCTTGGTAAATGAAAGCGATGCTTTCCGTACGACAAATAAAGCGAGTACGGCCGGAAACGGCTCACAAAAAAAGCTTAAGTTGACGTAAAATACGAAATAAGAACGTCATGCTGAGCTTGCGAAGTAGCTCGTCCGAACCGCCGGATGCATGACCCGACGGCGCGAACAAGCTGCTTTTCAAGCCCACCATGACGTTACTGGCCGGGCAACGCGCCTTAGCCGAGCGCTTTTACCGCCGCTGTCAGCTTGGGCAATACGTCAAATACATCGCCCACAATGCCGTAGTTGGCAGCTTTGAAGAAGGGGGCCTCCGGGTCTTTGTTGATGACCACAATTACTTTCGAGGAGTTGACGCCCGCCAGGTGCTGAATAGCGCCCGAAATGCCGCAGGCAATATATAAATTTGGCGATACTGTGATGCCGGTCTGGCCCACGTGCTCGTGGTGCGGGCGCCAGTCAACGTCCGATACCGGCTTCGAGCAGGCCGTGGCCGCGCCCAGCGCTTTGGCCAGGTCCTCGATAAGATGCCAGTTTTCGGGGCCTTTCATGCCCCGGCCACCGCTCACAACGCGCTCGGCTTCGGGCAGCAGAATGCCGCCGGCCTGGTCCTGCATCACCACCTGCTTGGGCGCATCGGCAAAATCCGCATCGGAGAGCTGAGCGGCAAAAGCAACCACTTCGGCCGTTTTGCCGGCCTCATGCTGGGCTTCGATGGAGTTCTTTTTAACGGCGATAATCTTGCGCTCGCCGCTCAGCACCACATCCGAAAATGCCTTGCCCGAGAAGGCGCCCCGCTTCACCGTAAACTGGCCACCGGCGGTTTTGGGTAGCTCTACCACGTTGGTCGCCAGCGAGGCTTGCAGCCGGATGGACAAGCGCGAACCCACTGTAGCGCCGATGTTGCTGTTGGCCAGCACAATTACCTTGGCATCTTCCTGCTGAGCCGCCGTAGCAATTAGCTTGGTGTACGCATTGTTTACGAAGTCTTTCAGGCGCGGCTCCTTGTCATAGAGCACTTTAGTTATGCCTTGCTCACCGAGCCTGGCCAGGCTGGCTTCGGAGGCTTCGCCCACGGCAATGGCCGTAGCGCTGGTGCCGAGCTGCGCGGCAAGCTGCGCGCCATACGTAGCCACTTCGAGCGAAGATTTCTTCACTTCGCCCTTATCGCATTCTACTACTACTAAAACTGACATCTTTTGGGAGTTATGAGTTAAAAGTCAGGAGTTATGAGTTGCTAGTCTGAGCTTGAGGTGGCCTATCAGCGACCGCCTGCCTCCTGACTTTTAACTCATAACTCTCCTTAGATTACTTTCGCTTCGTTGCGCAGCAGCTTGATAAGGTCGCCGGCGCTTTCGGCGGGTATCAGCTTCACGCCCTGCTTCTTGGGGGGCAGGGCGTACTCCTGCACCTGGGTGCGGGCCGCGTCGCCGGTAGCAGCTACTACTTTCAGGGGCTTGGTGCGGGCCGTCATAATGCCGCGCATATTGGGAATGCGGGGCTCGCACATGGGCTGCTGGCACGAGGCCACGAAGGGCGTATTTACGCTCACTATTTCCTTGCCGCCCTCAATCTCGCGCTCCAGAGTGGCCGTGTTGCCGCTCATATCCAGCTTCATGGCGGGGGCTACGGTTGGAATGCCGAGCAGCTCCCCCACCATGCCGTGCACCTGAAAGCCGTTGTAGTCGATGCTTTCCTTGCCCATCAGAATGACGTCGTAGGCGCCTTCTTTGGCGATAGCCGCGATTTGCTCGGCCACGAAAAACGCATCCTTCGGGGCGGCATTTACCCGAATGGCGTCGTCGGCGCCGATGGCCAGCGCTTTCCGGATGTTGGGCTCCGTGTCGGCTTCGCCTACATTTAATACGGTTACGGTGCCACTGCCAGCTGCCTCTTTCAGCTCGATGGCGCGGGTCAGGGCGTATTCGTCCCAGGGGTTAATCACAAACTGCACCCCGGCCTTGTTAAACTCCTTATTATCGGGCGTAAAGGTAATTTTGGTGGTTGTGTCGGGTACGTTAGAGATGCAAACCAGAAACTTCATCTAAGCAAGGTTAGGGTGAGAAGAGAATACAAAAGTAGTCGGCTTGCATAACAGTTGCCAAGCCTGAAAAGGGCTTTCGGCCCCGTTATAAACCCGAATGCGGCGCGAAAGTCGCAATTTCGTCCCAAAGATAGCCAAAACCCTTCCCATGAGTACCCCCAGCCGCTTACAGCAACTGTTAGCTTTTTACGAAGAAGACCCCAACGATGCCTTCACCATCTACGCCCTGGCCACCGAGTACCGGGCGGCCGAGCCGCTGCGGGCCTGGGAATTTTACCAGAAGCTGCTGACCGGGCACCCCGATTACGTGGGGACCTATTACCACGCCGGTAAGCTGCTCGAAGGCTTTGGCAAGAAAGACGAGGCCGAGCAGGTATATCGCAAAGGCTTGGTAGTAAGCCGGAAGGCCGGTCAGCTGCACGCTGCCAGCGAGCTGCAGCAGGCCCTCAACAGCTGCCTGGGCCTCGATTATGAAGACGACTAGCCGTAGGCCCAGGCAGCTCACCACTTACTTGATAAAGCGCGCCAGGGTAGCTTGAATATCGTCGCCACGCAGGTTAGAGGCCGCGATTTTGCCCTGCGGGTCGATAAGAAAGTTCTGCGGAATAGATTTTATACCGTATTGCTGGGCCGTGGTGCCGTCGAAGCCGCGTAGTTCTGATACCTGCGTCCAGGGCATGTGGTCATCGGCAATGGCCTTGACCCATTTTTCGCGACTTTTTTCTTCATCGAGCGACACGCCCAGTACCTCAAAGTTGCGCCCCTTAAAGGCTTCGTAGGCTTTGAGCACGTTGGGGTTTTCGGCGCGGCAGGGTGTGCACTAGCTAGCCCAAAAATCCACTAGCACATATTTGCCCCGGTAATCGGCCAGCGATACCTGTTTGCCATCGGGCGTGGTTTGGGTGAAGGCGGGCGCCGGCGCGCCGATGGCCGTCGCCTTGAGGCCCTGGAGCAGCTCGCCATACTGGCGGCCGGAGGCGCTGCTTTTCATATTGGGGCTGAAAGCCTCGTAGAGCGGGCCCTCCACGGCATATTGCGGCAGCTCCACCATGCGGAGCTGCTGAAGCTGTTCGAGGCTGGCCCAGGCTGTAGGGTTGGCTTTGATAAAAGCCCGGCATGTCTGCACATATTCTTTCTGCAGCGTAGCCGATTCCTCCTTGGTAGGAGCCGCTTTAAATTTCGCCGCAAATGGCTTAAGCGCAGTGTTTAGGCGTAGCCAGGCCGCCAGCTGCGGGCCGCCCGTGAGCCGGGCCCTGGGCAGCGAGTCGGGGCTGGTTACCATCACCGGGTCGGGCCCCAGAAAAAGCGAAACCCGTTCGGCCGACGTCCGCGCGTAGATATTATTTCGCCAACCTTCCCGCAGCCGGCCCCGGCGCTCGAGCACCAGTTCGGCCGAGTGTGGCCCGCCATTGGAGCCGCGCAGCTCAAACTGGCCGTTGTTCAGCGTGGCCGAGTCCAGCACCTGCGGCCCGTACACCAGGTAGATTTTAGCTGGCGCGTTCAGGTGCCCAATCTGGCCTTTAACCAGGAAAAGGGGCGTGGTTTGGGCACCGGTCAATGTTGAGGCAAGTAGCAGAAACCCAAGTAGGTGCTTATTCATGATGAAATATAGGCAGGAATCAGAACCGGCTAACGGCAATAGACCCGCGTGTAGTATAACCTGCCTGGGCGGCCGGTGGCGAGGCTTGCGGCGTTACTTTGCATTCTATGTCAACTAAAATTCTGCTGGTCGAAGATGAGCCCAAGGTTTCGGCCTTTATCCGGCGGGGGCTGGAGGAAGAAGGCTACGAGGTAGAAGTAGCCTATGATGGAACTTTTGGCCAGCGGCTGGCGCTGGAGCAGGAGTTTGACCTGTTGATTCTGGACGTGATTTTGCCCGGCCAAAGCGGGCTGGAAGTGCTGAAGGCCGTGCGCGCCCAGGACCAGGAGCTGCCTATCCTGATGCTTACGGCGCTGGGCACAACCCAGGATAAGCTGCTGGGCTTTGATGGCGGCGCCGACGACTACCTGGTAAAGCCCTTCGACTTTGTGGAGCTGCTGGCCCGGGTGCGGGCGCTTACGCGCCGCCGCGACCGGCGTTCGGCTAAAGGTAACCAGCTGAGCCTGGCCGATTTGGTAGTGGATACTGCTGCCAAAACGGTTGTGCGGGCCGGCCAGCCCATTAAGCTCACTGCCCGCGAATTTAACCTGCTTGAGCTGCTGCTGCGCCACCAGGGCCGCGTGCTGAGCCGGGGCGAAATTGCGGAGCATACCTGGGAAGACTCATTCGACACCGGCTCCAACGTAATTGACGTGTACGTAAACTACCTGCGCAATAAAGTAGACAAGGGATTCGATAAAAAGCTGATTCATACGGTGGTAGGTATGGGGTACGTGCTGCGTGAAGAATAAGCAGCCAACAGCAGCTGACTGCGGAGACAAGGAACGCAGGATTTTGGAATAATATTAATTATTTTTAATATATTAAATTTATAATATAATGACTATCCGGAACCGGCTTACCTGGCTCTTTCTGGGCGTGGTGGCCGTGCTGTTGCTGGGGGTGCTGGCAATGGTTTTTGTGCTGCAGATGACCACCTCGCAGCGGGAATTCCGGCAGCGGCTGCGCGAGCGGGCGCAGGTGACGGGCTATATCTACCTCGAAAAAGATGAGATGCGGGCCAGCGCCTTCCGCGACTTTGAGAAGAAATACCTGCAATCGCTCAGCAACGAGATTTTACAGGTCTACGACGCCAAAGGGCAGGTGCGCTTTGTGGCGGAGGATGAGCGCGTGCGGCTTTCGGATGCCATTCTGGCCCGTATTGTTACCAACAAGGAAGTGTACTTTCAGCTGGGGCAGCGGCAGGCGGTTGGGCTGTTTTATCAGGATAATCAGGGCGACTATATTATTGTAGCAGCGGCCGAAAATGTATATGGCAAGCGGCGGCTGAAAAGTCTGGCTTCCATAATGAGCGCGATTTACATAAGTAGCCTGCTGGTAATCTATGGCGTAGGCCGGGGGTTTGCCGGGCGGGCGCTGGCTCCCATTGCGGCGCTCAATGACCAGGTAGACCGCATTACGGCGCACGACCTGCACCAGCGGGTAGATGAGGGCTTTTTGCGTACCAGCGAGCGCGATGACCTCACGCGCCTGGCCCGGACCTTCAACCGGCTGCTGGAGCGGCTCGAAGCCAGCTTTCAGGGCCAGCGAGCCTTTGTGCGCAATGCCTCGCACGAGCTGCGCACGCCGCTAACGGCTAGTATCGGAGAGCTTCAGGTATTGCTGGCGCGCGACCGGCCGCCGGCGGCTTATCGGGAGGGCGTCGCATCGGTACTGGCCGAGTTGCAGCAGCTCAAGGCCTTAATTAATAATCTGCTGGACCTGGCCCAGGCCGAAGAGGCGGTGCCGCTGACCGATGAAGTGCGCCTGGATGAGCTGCTTTGGGAGGTGCGTGAAGCCGTGGCGCCGGCTCAGCGCGCGCGGATTCAGGTTGACTTAGGCGACCTGGCTGATTTGCCTGCCGACCCTGCCGATTTTGTTGTGCTCGGCCACCGTGGGCTGCTAGTGCAGGCTTTGGGTAATCTGGTTGATAACGCGCTGAAATATTCGGCCAGCGACCAGCGGGTGCTGCTTAGCCTGCGCTGTCTGGCCGGTGGAGAACGCATTGTGCGGGTAGCCGACACCGGCATGGGTATCGCGGCCGACGACCTGGCACAGGTGTTTCAGCCCTTTTTTCGGGCTGCTGCCGTGCGCGGAGTAACCGGGCATGGGGTAGGGCTGCCACTGGCCCAGCGCATTGTCGGCCTGCACGGCGGCCTGCTCACGCTGCGCTCGGAGCCCGGCCGGGGAACAGTAGCAGAGCTGGTATTTGTTGGCCGGTAGCGGAACAGCCAAAAAGGACGAAGGAATTCATCTTTCTAATCGGTTTCTAATGTCCTTCTAATTCTGACCTAATGTACTGGTCGGACCTTTGCTTCTTAATTAGAAGCTACTGCTTTTGACAGCGGGCCCACAATAGCTCCACTTCGAAGTTCCTAAGCAGCAGATTTACCCTTTATGCGTTTTCAAATTTCTGTTTTTCGAATCCTGGCTACTGCCGGAGGCCTAAGCTTAACGGCGGTAGCGAGCTGGGCTCAGCTGCCACAACCCAACGCAGCCCGGCCAGCTACCGGGGCACCCCTGCCAGCCGTTACAACGCCTGCTACTACACCAGCGACGACCGGCCAGCAGCCGGGCGCCGCCAGAGGCACTACCAGCCCGGCCCAGCTACCGGGGCAGCCTACCGCCACGCCTACATTCGGCCAGCCGGGTACCCCCCTTACCAGTCCCGGCGGGGCGGCCTCCAGCCCGGCTGCTACCTCCACCACTTCAGCTCCCGGCATGGGGGCGGGCCGGCTGGTAGCGCCGGCGGGGGCGCTTACTGCCCCAGGTGCTTCGGCTGCCGGTGCCCCCACCATCGGTGCGGGAGGCGGTAATGGGCTGAACAGGTATCCAATTGAGCTGGGTGTGCCGACTGGTGCCGCGGCAACCGCTATTCCTACCGATACGCTGCGCGTAACGCTCGACCAGGCGCAGGCGCGGTTTATGCAGGCCAACTTTCAGCTGCTGGCCCAGCATTTTAATATCGACGTGGCTAACGCGGCTATCCGGCAGGCGCTGCTGCGTGATAACCCTAACCTCCAGATGGAGGTGAACGCCTACAACCCAAATACGAATACCTTCTTCCCCCTGAATAAGCAGACTGACCCGACGAACCCCACGGGCGGTACCTTTTTGGCGCAGATTCAGCAGCTTATTGATATATCGGGCCGGCGCAGTAAGCTCGTGCAGCTTTCGCGCACGGGGGTTGCGGTGCAGCAGGCGGCATTTGAAGACCTGCTGCGTCAGGCCCGCTTCCAGCTGGTACAATCGTTCTATAACGTAGCGGCCGAGCGCCGTAAGCTGGGCTTTACCGAGCAGGAGCGCGTTCAGCTGGGCCGCCTGCTGGCCGCTTTCCGCGAGCGGCTGCGGCTGGGGGTGGTGGCTTCTTACGAAGTAACCCGCCTCGAACTGGAGCAGCAAAGCCTGGAGCGCGACCGCAGCGACCTGCTCAATCAGCTTACCCAGGACCAGGCTACCCTGCGCGTACTGCTGGCCGCGCCGGGCTCCGTGTTTGTATCGCCCGAAGGAGTGGAATTTCTGCCCGATGCTCCGGCTGTAGTGCCTGAGTTGGCTTATCTGGAAACCCAGGCCTTTGCGCTGCGGCCCGACCTGCGGGCGGCTACCCAGCAAACGGTCTATACCCAGCAAAACCTGGCCGTTCAGCATTCGCTGGCTATCCCCAAGCTCCTGGTAGGCGCGGACTATGCCAGTCAGGGCAGCACCTATTCGCATTATTTTGGCTTGCAATCGGCCATCGACCTGCCGATTGCCAACCGTAACCAGGGCAATATTCAAGCCGCTAAGATTGGTATTCAGCAGTCGGGCTTTGCGTTGAATGCGGTGCATTTACAGGTGGAGCAGGATGTAGCGTCCGCCTACGAGCAGTTGCAGCGTGCTATCACCTTGCGGCGCAGTATTACGCCCGACTACCTGGCCCGCACGGCCAACGTGAGCCGCGACGCTGTAGCCGACTATAATCGCCGCCTTATCGACCTGGTGAGCTTCATCGACAAGTTTCGGGCCTATAAAGAGGCGCAGCTTGGGCTTATCGATATCAGCAGCCGCCTGCTGCAAAGCGAGCAGCAAGTCAATTTCGCCACCAACGCCAAAGTATTTTAATTAACTAAGAAGCAAGAAAGGGATTTGGCCTGCCGGCTGATTACGTCCTTCTAATTCTCTACGTACCCAAATGAACGTGTTTCAAAAAATGCCCTTTCGCTTGCTTATCACGGCTGTGCTGGCAGCGCCAATACTAAGCCTGCCCGCCTGCAGCGAGAAAAAAGCTGAGCTTCCTACTAATAGCAAGGACACGGAGTCGACTTATCGGACTGATACAGTAATGACGCGTAACCTGGCCGATGACCTGCGCTTTACTGGTAAAGTAAGCTATGACCAGCGCCGCGTCGACCAGGTATTTCCGGTGGTGAGCGGTAATGTACTCGACGTATCGGCTACGCTGGGTGCGCATGTGCAGCAGGGGCAGGCCCTGGCCCGCGTGCAAAGTGCCGACGTGAGCGGTTACCTCAACGACTTTAATGCCGCCAAGAGCGATTTTGCGCTGGCCCAGCGTAATGCCAACAACACCGAGCAGCTTTATAAAACCAACTTCGCTTCGCAGTCAGATTTGATTGCCGCCCGCGAAGGCCTGGTTAAAGCCCAGTCGGCCCTGAACCGTACCCAGCAGATTCTGAAGCTTTATGGCGCTAGCAGCAATGGCACTGCCAAACCAATCTACGAAGTAAAAGCCCCGGTTAGCGGGTTTGTTGTGGCCCGCAATGTGAACCCTAACATGCAGTTGCGGCCCGACAACTCGACGCCCCTTTTTATTATCTCGGACCTGAGCAGGGTCTGGATTCTATTCAATATCTACGAAACTGATATTTCGGCCTTGCGCATTGGCCAGCAGGTTGATATTACGGCGCTGGCTTATCCCGACAAAAAATTCTCGGGTACCATCACCAACATCTCGAACGTAGTTGATGCTGATACGCGGGTGCTGCAAGCCCGGGTAGAATTGCCCAACCCAGGGGGACTTCTCAAGCCTGATATGTTCTGCACCGTGAGCCTGCACCTTGAAAATTCGGGTAAGAATCTGGCGCTTAATCCTAAATCGGTGATTTTCAGCAAGGATAAGTACTTCGTAGTAAAGCAGACTGCGCCTGGCAAATACGCAGTTGTGCCGGTTAATGTGGTGCGCTCAACTCCGGAATATACCTATGTAACGGGAAGCCTTAAGAATGGTGACCAGGTGGTTACGGAAGGTAGCCTGCTACTATTCAACGATTTGACGGATTAGTTTTTAGTTGCCGGCTACACGCTGCGCATTGCCGGCCGCCGGTAATTACTGCGCAACGGGCTGCCGAAGCCAAAAGACTCGCCCCGGCTTCATGAGCCGCTGGCCCGGCATTGCCTGGCAACTGCCAACCAACAACTGACAACTAGTTAACAATGAACAAATTCATAAAAGGCCTCATCGGTTTCTCGCTGAAGCATCCCTATGTCATTTTCTTTATCACGGCACTAGTGGTTGTGGCAGGGGCAGTGAGTTTCTACTATACTCCGGTAGAGGCTTACCCCGATGTAACAAACACGGAAGTGGTAATTATTACGCAGTGGCCTGGCCGCTCGGCCGAAGAAGTAGAGCGCTTCATCTCCATTCCGATTGAGACGGAGATGAACTCGATAAGCCGCAAAACGGTCATTCGCTCCATTAACCTGTTTGGCCTTTCCTTCATCAAGATTGTGTTTGAGGACGGGGCTGATAACTTCAACGCCCGCATGGAAGCCGCTCAAAAGCTGGCTAACGTGAACCTGCCCGATGGCGTGACCGCTGGCGTGCAGCCACCTACCGGCCCGACCGGGGAAATCTACCGTTTCACCCTCGTCTCCAAAACAAAAACGGCTACTGAGCTTAAAACCCTGGAGGATTGGGTAATTGAAAAAAACCTCAAGGCGGTGCCGGGAGTAGGCGACGTCGTTAGCTTCGGCGGTAAGGTAAAAACGTACGAGGTAGCCGTAACGCCTCCGCTGCTAACCAAATATGGCTTGACGGCCCTCGACGTATTTCAGGCTTTGCAGCGCGCCAACGTGAACGTGGGCGGCGACATTGTGCGGGAAGGCCAGCAGGCGTTTGTGGTGCGCGGTATTGGCATTGTAAAAAATGTGGCCGATATCGAGAAGATTATCATTAAAAATGTGAACGGTGTGCCAGTGCTGGTTCGCAATATCGGCACCGTACACACCTCTAACCTGCCGCAGCTTGGCATAGTGGGCCGCGACGACCACGACGATGTAGTGGAAGGTATCGTGCTCATGCGCAAGGGTGAAAACCCGGGGGCCGTGCTGCCCCTGCTCGAAGCCAAGGTAGACTACCTGAATACCACAGTGCTGCCCGGTGATGTACGCCTCAAGGTATTCTACGACCGCACCGAGCTTAACGAACATACCCTGCACACAGTAGGGGAGAACGTGGCAATGGGCATTACGCTGGTAACCATTATTCTGCTGATTTTTCTGGCCGACTGGCGCACCACGATAACCGTTGCAATGGTTATTCCGCTGGCCCTGCTCTTTGCCTTTATCCTGATGCGCTGGAAAGGCATGACGGCCAATCTGCTCAGCATCGGGGCTATCGACTTCGGCATCATCATCGACGGGGCCGTGGTAATGGTGGAAGGGCTCTTTGTAATGCTGGCTCACTGGGCCGAGCACGAAGGCATGGAGGAGTTCAACAAGCGCGCGAAGCTGAGCAAAATTCTGCACACGGGTACGGAGATGGGTAAGTCCATCTTCACGTCCAAGCTCATTATTGTAACGGCTCTGATTCCCATCTTCTCGTTTCAGAAAGTAGAGGGAAAACTGTTTTCCCCGTTGGCCTTTACCCTCGGGTTTGCGCTGCTGGGCGCCTTGCTGCTGGCCCTTACGCTGGTGCCGGTGCTGTCGTCCATCCTGCTGAAGAAGAATGTGCGCGAGCGGCATAATCCGCTCATCGAGTTTCTCAACCGCAACTATGCGCCTCTGCTCGATAAGGTAATGGGCAACCCCCGCACGGCAATGCTTACCGCACTGCTGGCCCTTATTGCCGGCATTGGCGCTTTTCACTTCGTCGGAACGGAGTTTTTGCCCCACCTGAACGAGGGCAGCATCTACGTGCGGGCCTCGATGCCGCTGAGCATCAGCCTGGAAGATTCCTACCATTTTACCAAGCAGTTTCGGCAGGATTTTGAGCAGTACCCGGAGGTACGGGGCGTGATTTCGCAGACCGGCCGTCCCAATGATGGTACCGATGCCACGGGCTTCTTCAACCAGGAGTTCTTTGTCGATTTGTACCCGGCCGAGCAGTGGAAGCGTAAGATTACCAAGGATGAGCTAATTGTAGAGATGCAAAAAAAGCTTAGTCACTACCGCGGGGTTGACTTCAACTTTTCCCAGCCGATTTCCGACAACGTGGAGGAAGCCGTATCGGGCGTAAAGGGGTCGATGGCCGTGAAGATTACGGGCGATGACCTTAATTTCCTGGATAAAAAAGCCGATGAAGTATATGCGCAGCTAAAGAAGGTAAAAGGGGTTGAAGACCTCGGTATCTTCCGAAATCTTGGCCAGCCCGAACTGCACATTACCCTCGACCCGGATAAGATGGCGCAGTTTGGCGTGAGCGCTGCCGACGCCAACGCGGTTATTGAAATGGCAATCGGCGGCAAGGCCGTGAGCCAGGTGTTTGAGGGTGAGCGCAAATTTGACCTGCGCCTGCGCTACGATATCCCGTATCGTTCAACCCCCGACCAGATTGGCGACCTCACAGTGCCAAATCTGAGCGGCGGTAAAATCAAGCTTCAGGAAATTGCGAAGATTGAAAACGTATCGGGTCCGGCCTTTATCTATCGGGAGAATAATTCCCGCTTTATCGCTATCAAGTTCTCGGTGCGGGGCCGCGACCTGGGCTCGACTATTGCGGAAGCTCAAAAGCTGGTGGCGGCCAACGTGAAGCTGCCCAAAGGCTACGCAACGGGATGGAACGGCGAGTTTGAAAACCAGGAGCGTGCCCAGCGTCAGCTTTCCATCGTGGTGCCTATCAGCATCCTTGCTATCTTCTTTATTCTGTTTATCTCCTTTGGCAACGTGCTTGATTCGGTGCTGGTGCTGCTCAACGTGCCCTTTGCCCTCATTGGGGGTATCGCGGCGCTACTGCTAACGGGCGTTAACTTTTCTATCTCGGCCGGCGTGGGCTTTATCGCACTCTTCGGGGTAGCCACGCAGGATGGGGTAATTCTGGTCAATAAATTCCGCCAGAATATGCGCGAGGGTATGCCCCTGGTGCAGGCCATTAAAGATGGGGCCCGGTCACGACTGCGCCCGGTAATGATGACGGCACTCATGGCTTCGCTCGGGCTCTTACCAGCTGCCCTCAGCCACGGCATCGGCTCTGAAACCCAGAAGCCGCTGGCTATCGTGGTTATTGGCGGCCTGATAACCGCGACGCTGTTGTCGCTGCTTATTTTGCCGGCGGTTTACGAGTGGGTATATAGCAGCAAGCAGGAGCGGGAGCGACATAAATAAAGCCTTCATCCTGAAGTAATTTAAAAGCCTCCAGTCTAATTGGCTGGAGGCTTTTTTTGGCATCTGGAAACAATTTCTAATCTCTTCCTAATCTAATACTAATCTGTTTCCAATGTAGATGTAGTGGTAATGAATAAAATACGCTGGCTTTAGGATAGCTTTGTAAGCTAACCCAAAGCCAAGCTTAGCCGTGATTACGCAGAATAAGTTACATCTAAAGGGAAATCGACTTCGCGCCATAAGTAGAATCCTTGCTTTTTTAGTAATTTTCGCTACCCAGGCCTTAGCCCAGCCCGCTGTAGACACCCTACGCCTGACGCTGCCCGATGCCGAGCAGCGCTTCGTGCAAAACAACCTGCAGCTGCTGGCCCAGCGCTACAACATCACGGCGGCGCAGGCACTGGCGGTGCAGGCAAAGCTCATTGATAACCCGACTATATCGCTGGACCAGAATATTCTGCAGCAGTCGATTTATCGGCAGGAGCCTGATGGCGCGGGCCAACAGAACCAGGTGGCATTTCAGGTGCAGCAGCTGTTTGCGCTGGCGGGCCGCCGACGCGCAGCGGGCAAAGCTGCCCAGCAGGCGGCCGTGGTCGAAACCTTCAACCTCGAAGACCTGGTGCGCAACCTGCGCTTTCAGCTGCGTACGACGTTTTACGACGTGTACTTCCGCCAGCAGACCCTGCGCGTGTACGATACCGAAATACCCCAGCTTCAGCACACTGTAGACCTTTACCAGAGCCAGTACGAGAAGGGCAACATTGCGCTCAAAGAGGTTATCCGGCTCAAGGCGTTTCTCTTTACCCTGCAAAGCGAGCGGCTGGGCCTGATAACCGAGCAGGCCAATGGCCAGGCCGACCTGCACGTGCTGCTGCGCGACTCGACCCGCTCGGCTTACCAGCCGGTGGTTGACCCCAACCGCGTGCGCGACATCTCGCTGAATGCCTACTCCGAAACGCAGCTGACCGACACGGCCGTAGCTCGCCGCGCCGACCTGCTGGCCCGCCGGGCCGAGGTGCAGCGCCAGGAGCTGAATCTGCGCCTGCAGCGGGCCGTGGCCACGCCCGACCTCGCCGTTGGCTACAGCTACGACCGTCTGGGCTCCTATATCAATAATTATAACTCCCTGACCCTGGGAGTTGCGGTGCCCTTGTTTAACCGTAACCAGGGTAATATTCAGGCCGCTAAAGCCCAGATAAGCAACGCCCAGGCCCAGGCCGCCCAGCAGCAGCTGGTGGTGCGCCGCGATGTGCACGAGGCCTACCAGGTAGCCCTGCGCCAGGACGACCTCTACCAGCACACCAGCCGCGATACGACGCCCTTTGCGCGCCTCATCGACAACATCGAGCAGAGCTATACCAAGCGCCTTATCAGCGTAGTAGAGTATCTGGATTTTTACGAAGCATACAAAAACAACGTTATTCAGCTCAATACGCTGCGCGCCAACCGGATGCGGGCCTTTGAGAGCCTCAATCTTGCCGCCGGGCGCACGTTCTTCCGCGCCGAATAATTCTTTCTCACTAGCCTCGAATGACAAGGAGCTGTGCTTTCGGAAGCCTGCCCTGCCACTACTCACTATTCATGAATCGCGCTGCTTATTTTCTGTTGCTGACCCTGGGCCTGGGGGCCTGCTCCAAGTCGGAATCTACGACGAAAGAGGAACCAAAAACCGCCAAGAAATTCTCGCTTTCTGACCAGACCCTTAAGGAGCTGGCCTTCGATACTGTGCGCCTGGAGCCCATGCGCAGCGAGCAGTCGTTTTCGGGCCAGGTGAAAACCAATGGCGACAAAACTGCCAAAGTATTCCCGCTGGTAGGCGGAATAGTCGAAAAGCTTAATGTAGAGCTGGGCGACCACGTTACCAAGGGCCAGGTGCTGGCCGTGGTGCGCTCGGGCGAGATTGCCGACGTGCAGAACCAGAACAGTACGGCCGGCACCGACCTGGCGATTGCCCAGAAAAACCTGTCGGTAGCCGAAGACCAGTTTAAAGCTGGTCTGGCGGCTGAGCGCGAC
This sequence comes from Hymenobacter baengnokdamensis, assembly GCF_008728635.1. Classification (NCBI taxonomy): domain Bacteria; kingdom Pseudomonadati; phylum Bacteroidota; class Cytophagia; order Cytophagales; family Hymenobacteraceae; genus Hymenobacter; species Hymenobacter baengnokdamensis. Next base: position 2,619,761 of record NZ_CP044285.1, read on the forward strand.
GTGGTGCTGGCCCGCGAAGAGCTGCGCAAAGCGCAGAGCAACCTCGGCAAAACCAACAAGCAGCTGGGTATCTATGGGGTGTCGCGCGATGGGCATTACACTATTAAAGCCCCGATTTCGGGCTTTATCACGGATAAAAACGTGACCCAGGGCATGCAGTACACCAATGCCAACACTGACGCCGACGGCTTTTTTACCATCGCCGACCTCGACCAGGTATGGGTGCTGGCCAACGTGTTTGAGTCGGACATCGCCAACGTGAAGCTGGGCTACCAGGCCGACATTACCACGCTCTCGTACCCCGACAAGCACTTTCACGGCGTGGTGGATAAGGTGTTCAACGTGCTTGACCCCGACAGCAAGGCCCTGAAGGTGCGCATTCGGCTGCCCAACCCCGGCTACCTGCTCAAGCCCGAGATGTACGCCCAGGTGCACATTCTCAATACCGAAAACCAAAAGGCATTGGCCGTGCCGACCAACGCGGTGATTTTCGACAAAGACCAGCATTTTGTGCTGGTGTATAAAAGCCGGACGGAGGTCGATACCCGCCCGGTGAAAGTGGTGAAGACGGTGGGCGACGTGAGCTACGTGAGCGGCAATCTTAAGGCCGGCGACATTATCGTTACCAAAAACCAACTGCTCGTGTACGACGAGCTGAATGACTAACTGTCATTTAACAGGTAGCATCTGCCGGTTAACAGCCCCTGCGCTGTGGTGTACTGCCACAGCCGGCGCGTTGTAGATAAGCGGTGATAAAGAGCTGAAAAGCAACTGTTAAATGGTAAATGATACTTGCTAAATGAATAAGTTTATTCAAGGCATTATTGCCTTTTCGCTCAAGAACAAGGGCTTTATTTTCCTGCTCACGCTGGCGGCAATTATTGCCGGTGTAGTGAGCTACCGGAATACGCCCATCGAGGCCTTTCCGGACGTAACGAACACCGAAATCACCATCATTACGCAGTGGCCCGGCCGCTCGGCCGAGGAGATTGAGAAGTTTGTGACCGCGCCCATTGAAATCGCGCTCAACCCCGTGCAGAAGAAAACCAGCGTGCGCTCGACCACGCTCTTTGGCCTGTCGGTGGTGAAGGTGATTTTCGATGATGGCGTAGACGACGCCTTTGCCCGCGTGCAGGTCAACAACCTGCTGGCCGGGGCCGACCTGCCCGAAGGCGCGGCGCCCGAGGTGCAGCCGCCCTACGGCCCGACGGGGGAGATTTTTCGCTACACGCTGGCATCTAACGATAAATCGACCCGCGAGCTGAAAACCATTCAGGACTGGGTAGTAGAGCGTAACCTGAAGGCCGTGCCCGGCGTGGCCGACGTGAACAGCTTCGGCGGCGAGGTAAAGAGCTACGAGATATCGGTAGACCCCAGCAAGCTGCAGGATTTTGGCCTCACGCCGCTCGACCTCTACACGGCCGTGCAGCGCTCCAACATCAACGTGGGCGGCGACGTGATAAATGAAGGCCAGCAGAACTACGTGGTGCGCGGCATTGGCCTGCTGAACAACATCTCGGACATCAACAACACGGTCATCAAAAACGTGAACGGCGCGCCGATTCTGGTGAAAGACGTGGCGCAGGTAGCCGAAGCGGCCCTGCCCCGCCTGGGCCGCGTGGGCCGGGGCCTGAACGACGACATGGTGGAAGGCATTGTGGTAATGCGCAAAGGCGAAAACCCGTCGGAAGTTATCAAGCTGCTGCAAGCCAAGGTAGAACTGCTGAACGACAAGATTCTGCCGCCCGACGTGAAAATCAGCACGTTCTACAATCGCCAGAACCTGATTGACTTCTCGACCGAAACCGTTATTCATAACCTCACCGAGGGCATGATTTTCGTGACGGTAATTGTGTTCCTGTTCATGGCCGACTGGCGCACCACGGTCATTGTGAGCATTATCATTCCGCTGGCGCTGCTGTTTGCCTTCATCTGCCTGCGCCTCAAAGGTATGAGTGCCAACCTGCTCAGCATGGGCGCTATCGACTTCGGTATCATCATCGACGGGGCCGTGGTAATGGTGGAAGGGCTCTTTGTGGCGCTCGACCACAAAGCCCACGAGGTGGGCATGGAGCGCTTCAACAAGCTCGCCAAGCTGGGCATCATCAAGAAAACCGGCCGCGATATGGGTAAATCCATCTTCTTTGCCAAGGCCATCATTATCACCGCATTGCTGCCGATTTTCTCGTTTGAGAAAGTGGAGGGCAAAGTGTTTTCGCCGCTGGCCTGGACGCTGGGCTTCGCGCTGCTCGGCGCGCTGATTTTTACTCTGACGCTGGTGCCGGTGCTGGCCTCCATTCTGCTGCGCAAGAACGTGCGGGAGAAAGACAACTTCTTCGTGCGGGCCATCAGCAAGGGCGCGAAGAACGTATTTGATTTTACATATATTCATAAAACCGCTAGTCTGCTGGCGGCGGCGGCGGCCGTGGTGGTGGGCATCGGCATGTACCAGTTTTTGGGCACCGAGTTTTTGCCCGAGCTAAATGAGGGCTCCATCTACGTGCGGGCGCAGCTGCCGCTGAGTATCTCGCTCGATGCGTCGAACAAGCTTTGCAACGAGATGCGGCGCGTATTCATCAGCTTTCCCGAAGTGAGCGACGTAGTAAGCCAGACCGGCCGCCCCAACGATGGTACCGACCCCACGGGCTTCTACAACAACGAGTTTCTGGTGCAGATAAAGCACACCGATGAGGTACAGAAGAACATGAAGCATAAAGCTTACCGGGAGGCGCTTATCGAGCGGATGCAGGAAAAGCTAAACCGTTTTCCGGGCGTCGACTTCAACTTCTCGCAGCCCATCACCGACAACGTGGAGGAAGCGGCTTCGGGCGTGAAGGGAAGTATAGCAGTTAAAATATATGGCACTGACCTCAAGCTGATGGAAGGCAAAGCCCGCCAGGTATATGAGATACTGCAAAAGGTGGATGGCATCGACGACCTGGGTCTGCTGCGCAACATCGGCCAGCCCGAGCTACACGCCGACCTCGACGAGCGTCGCATGGCCAGCTACGGTGTCAGTAAAAGCGACGCCAACGCCGTGCTCGAAATGGCGGTGGGCGGCAAGCAGGCCAGCCAGATGTACGAAGGCGAGCGCAAATTCCCGATTCGGGTGCGCTACGAGCCGCAGTTCCGCGAAAGCCCGGCCCAGATTTCGTCGCTCATGGTGCCCACGCAAGCGGGCAAAACTGTGCCCCTCAACGAAATAGCCGACATCAGGCAGGTAACCGGCCCCAGCCTGATTTACCGCGACGACAACACCCGCTTCTCGGCTGTGAAATTTTCGGTGCGGGGCCGCGACCTGGGCTCAGCCATTGCGGAGGCGCAGGAAAAGGTGAACAAAGTAGTGGTGCTGCCCAAAGGCTACTCTATGAAATGGACCGGCGACTTCGAGAACCAGCGCCGGGCCTCGCAGCGGCTGGCGCAGGTGGTGCCCATCTCGCTGGCGCTCATTTTCTTCATTCTGTTTATTCTCTTTGGCAACCTCAAAGATGCCGGGCTGGTGCTGCTCAACGTGCCGTTTGCCCTCATCGGCGGCATTGCCATGCTGCTCATTACGCACACCAACTTCTCGATTTCGGCTGGTATCGGCTTCATTGCCCTGTTTGGTATCTGTATTCAGAACGGCGTTATTCTTATCAGCGTCTTTAAGCAGAACATGCTCAATAAGATGAGCCTCGACCGTAGCTTGTCGGAAGGCGTGGCCTCGCGCGTGCGGCCGGTCGTGATGACGGCCCTGATGGCTATCATCGGCCTCATGCCGGCGGCCCTCAGCACCGGCATCGGCTCCGAAACCTCTAAGCCTCTGGCTATTGTGGTTATCGGCGGCCTGCTCACGGGTACTGTCCTCACGCTGTTCATCTTCCCGCTGATATTCGAGCGCACGTACCGCGCCTCGCACACGCACTACGCCGACGACCGGACTACCGGCCGCGAGCTGGCCGCGCATTAGGAGCCGGCAGAAGCTCCGGGCTCCTGTTAAAAGAAAGTCATGCCGCATTTTGCGTGGCATGACCTTCTTTTTAGTTGTTGATTTCCGTGCGCAAAAACCGGCTTATCACGCCCCGCCACTGCCCTGGATGCTTGGGCCAGTACGGCTCGTGGCCCGAGCCAATAAAATCGACGCGCTGCTTGGGGCCGGCCAGGTGGGCGAATATGGTGTCCGTTTCGGCGCGGGTCACGCGTGGGTCGGCGGTGCCCCACAGCAGCAGGGTAGGAGTGGCGACGTGCCGGGCGTACTCGCCCGCGTTCAGGCCGAATGCCCAATAGCCATTCTCCACGCTGCCCCAGAAAACCAATAGGTTAGCCAGTGGAAAGGGCGGCAGGTGCATCGACACAAAACGGTTTTTAGCCGTTTGCAGCATGCTGCCGTAGGGGCACTCGATAATGTTGGCCGTGGGCCGCAGCCTCAGCGCGGCCTCAGCTCGCAGAATGGCTACCGCACCCATGCTTACGCCGTAAAGCACCACGGGCGCCCCCGGCTGCCGGGCCTGCGCCCAGCGAAAAGCGGCCGCTACATCGTCGGCTTCGCGGTAGCCAATGGTGGTTTGGTAGCCCTCGGAGGTGCCATTGCCGCTAAAGTCGAGCAGCAGCACCGAGTAGCCGAGCTGCCGAAAATAAGCCGCCTCGGGCCGCAGGCGCGACTTATCGCTGGTGTAGCCGTGGCAAAGCACTACCGTGCCACGCGCTGCTGGCACACCGCTATACCAGGCACCGAGCCGGCCGTTGGGGCTGTGCAGCGTCACGTTCTGGTAAGGAAAATCCGGTGGCGCGAGGTTGACGGGCTTCGGATTTTGCAGCCCGGTAAGAATAAGCTTGATTTTTTCCGCCGTAGGCAGCTTTTCCGGGTTGCGGGTGCGCGGCCCCGGAGTGGTCGTAAAGTGCGTAAAGCGCCAGGCATGGAGGGCCACCACCACGTTGAGCAGTACGACTATACCTAGCAAAAATACGATAAGCCGGCGTAGCATCAGGGGCGGGGGTGGCGCGGGCCAGGGCGCCCGTGTGGAGTCGAAGCAGGTACCGGACGGCGGTAAGACTGGCTGGCGCGGCTACCCACGCCCGCCAGTCCGCGCAGGGCCTGTGCTTCCTCGTCGGTCAGCTCGCGCCAGGTGCCGGGCTGCAGGTCGTAGAGGCGCAGGTCGCCCAGGGCTTGGCGCACCAGCCGCAGGCAGGGCAGGCCCACGGCGGCGCACATCTTGCGCACCTGCCGGTTCATACCCTGTGAGATGGTGATTTCGAGCCAGCTCGTCGGGATGCTCGCCCGGTAGCGGATGGGCGGGTTGCGCGGCCACAGGTCGGTAGTTTCCTGCTCGGGCAGTTGTCGCGCCTCGGCGGGCAGCGTAAAGCCTTCCTTGATTTGCACGCCCTCGCGCAGCTGTTGCAGTGCCGCTTCGGTGGGCCGGCCCTCTACCTGTGCCCAGTAGGTTTTGGGCACCTTGTAGCGCGGGTCGCTGAGGCGGTGCTGCAGCTGCTTGTCGTCCGTTAATAATAAAAGCCCCTCGCTGTCGAAGTCGAGCCGACCCACCGGATACACGTTGGGCACTGCCACGAAATCCTTGAGCGTGGCGCGGCCCTGCTCATCGGTGAATTGGGTAAGAACTTCAAAGGGCTTGTTGAGGAGGACGTAGCGCATAAAAACGTTTGTCATGCTGACGAAGGAAGCATCTTGTCAGGAGAGATTAATGGACACGCGAACCTGACAAGATGCTTCCTTCGTCAGCATGACAAACGTTTTTTATACGATGCCTACACGCCGCCCTGGTACTTACGCGTAGCCCACTCGGCCGCCAGCAGCGCCACCACCGCGAAAAACAACCACTTCAAGTTAATCAGGTCCTTTAAATCTTCTTCGCTGGAAAGCAGCGGCTTATAATTGCCTTTTGCTATATCCTGGGCCAGCTTGTCTAGCTGCGCGGGGTAATAGAGCCGGCCGCCGCTGCGGCGGCTGAGCTGCGCCAGCAGGCGGTGGTCGGCTTTCGACTCCTGAGCTTCAAGGGGCTGATTCTGCACCAGCAGTTCGCCGCCGGCCTGCTGGGCCTGGCCGCCGAGGGTGGCGCGGGCCTGGTAGCGGTAGAGGCCGGCCGGCAGCGGCCCCAGGTGCAGCGGCGAGCCATCGGCGGCATTGGCAAAGGTGATAGTGCGCGCCTTGCGGGCTGAGTCGGTGAGCGTGAGGGTAATTTTCTGGTCGTAGATGCGCTCAAAAACAGCGTTGTACGTTTCGGCGCTGAGCGTCACGTCGTCCTGGGTGCCAAAGGCATCCTGCGTCGGGTACACGTCGAGACGCTTTTTGTTGGCGTTCTGGGTCAGCAACTGTAGCGTGCGGCTGATGAGGCGGTCGTAGGCTTCGGGATGGTCGTCGTGGGCGATGGCTTCCTGCAAGCGCCACTGCCAGGTGTTTTCGGCCAGCAGCGTGGCCGTGCGGGGCCCGGTACCGGCCGCGCTGCTAAAAGCCAGCAGCGGTTTCTGGGTGGGGAGCCGGCCCACCTGCTGCCAGAGGGCCGCCTCTGCGCCGCTGCCCAGCCGCAGCTCGCCAAATGGTACTGTCGCCGGTGGGTATTGCGCAAAACGCAGCCGGGTTTCCTCATCAAGTGGAAAGCGGGCGAAGCCTGGGTTGGGCAGAGGCGTCACCTCGTCGGTTTGCGAGCCGCGCGGCTGCACATTCAGGCCGGCATTCAGCTGGTTATAAGCGTTAAAATCGGACTGTGCGCCCAGCACATAGAGCGTTGGTACGTGGGCCGCCCGTACCCGCGCCAGCAGGTCCTGGCCGAGGCCACCGTGCGCCGGCAGCTGGTGCAGTACTGCCACATCGAAGGTGGTGCCGGCGGGCAGCGGCGCGCCCACGCCGGCAATACTCAGGGTGAGCTCAAAGTTATTATTAGCCAGAATGGCGGCCCGGAGCGCCTTGAGGTCGGGGTGCGGAGCGGCGGCGGCCAGCAGCACCCGCAGCTTACCTTTGACAATCTCAATGAAGGCCGTGCGCACGTTATTGAGGGCCGTAAACTCGCCGGCCTGGGGCACTACGCGTACTTCGTAGCGGCGCTTGCCCGGCGCGGGCGCGGTGAGCTGAAACGTGGTACGCACCCGCTGGCGGCCGGCTGGCAGGGCTACGCGCCGGGTTTCGAGTATCCGGCCGCCCTCGCGCACTTCCACGGTTGCCGCGCCGCCGGCATAGCCCTCGTAGCTGATTTCGGCTTCCAGGGGAAATTTATTGCCGCTGAACGCCACGCGATTATACACCAAATCAGTAAGGCGTAGGTCTTTCTTCGCAATCGTATCGCCCAGCGCCACGCTGAAAATCGGGAAATTAAACTCCGAGAACTGGGGTTCCTGGCCTTGATTAACCAAGCCATCGCTCACCAGCACTACGCCGGCCAGGTTGTGCTCGGCGTTGGCCTCGCGGCTATCGCTGAGCAGCTTATTCAGGTCGGTACGGTCGGCGGTGAAGCGGAGCGAGTCGGGCGAGGCAGTGGCGTTGGTCAGCGTGCGGGTTTCGACCCGGAAGCCTTTGGCGCGCAAGGTGGCTGCCAGCTGCGGCAGGCCCGTAGTGAGCTGCGCTAAGTTCGCTTTGGGTGTAAATAAGCTTACCGACTGCGAGTTATCGACCGCTACTACTACTGTTGGGGCTTCGGTGTGCGTAGTGGTAGCCCTGATAAACGGCGACAACAGCAGAAAGCACAGAAAGCTGACTACCACAAAGCGCAGCCCGGCCAGCGCGTAGTTGACGGTCCGGCTCCAAGGCGACTTAGCCGAATAAAGCAGCGCCGCGTAGCCCGCGCCCACGGCCAGGCAAAGCAGAATAAACCAGGGAGAATAAGCAGTAGAGAGCAAGAGCAGAAGCGCGCCTAGAGGCCAGCGCGAAGCAAGAAACGAAAAAGCCCGCCAATCGGCACGCGCCCACAAAGATGCGTGTGAAGTAGCGGTAGCTGCGTGCTAACGGCAACTGTCGCACGCTACGTTCCGATTCGCGCTCCTGGAAGGGGGTGGGGCTACTTCCACCAAATCTGTGCCTCACGCTTGCACGCGGCGGCTGAGCGTGCTCTATTAGTGTTTCCAAACGTACAGTCACGCATATCCAGCCAGCCAGCAGCCAAGTATTTGTCAGCCGGGCTGAATTCTCCCACCCCAATGTCAAAATCGCCCGAGTTAGGAATACGGTAGTCACCCCAGTTACAACGCAGGGCTTTTCCGGATGTATAGCTCGTCCAGCTACCTAAAAATTGATTGTTGCAAAACCTGTCCGTGGTGCGGATATCATCGTATTTCAGGCGGCCCCACTTGTCAACAAACCAGTCGGTTTCTACTACTCCCCTAAAGATGCCGGATTTTGACTGAGCGGCGTTTTCACGCAACTCATAATCTGCCAGTAATATACCCTCTTGCCGGGCTGGGGACACAGTTTCATCAACGCGGGTGGCTAGTTGCCGGAGTTCCCGAATTTGCCTTATTACCAGCACGCCGCTAAAGGTGCTTACGCGCCCGGTAACCTTTGTTTTGCCCATCAGTTGGTAGCGCGCAGGGTTAGCGGCATCCTGCTGCACGGTCAAAATTTTAACGCGTAGTCGCTGGCAAGCCGGGCCTATAAAACCCACAACTGCGGCGTTTGGGGTTTTTAACCATAGCGAACTAAAATCATACTTGGTGTATTGATTCAGTTTGTTGTCGCGCTTTAAATTACTAGCCGCTAGTCGATTATGCTGATAGGTAATGCTTTCGGGCGGCAAAGAAAATGCGGCTTGGGTAGTCTGGGCAGATGAAGCCAAGGCATTCAGGCAAAATAATAGGCAGAAAGTGCGTTTTCTACTCATGATATTTATCCTATGTTAAGCTGAATGGCACGTCCTAGCCGCCTCAACGTTTCACCACTGTCACCAGTTCTGCGCTACCAAATACGCTGGCCGGCGAGATAACTGGCTCATTCAGCGGTAATTCATTTCCGTACCGTTCGCGCAGCTTGGCTTGCACGGCGGGGTTCGTCAGGTCGAAGTCGCGCAGGTGCTGCAACTGCCCCAACTGCCGGTGCAGGCCCCGGTCGTACACTTTCCAAATCAGCTCCGAGCAGTAAATCTGCTTATCTGACCAATTGAAGGCCAAGTCGTAGTCGCGGCCCAGCATCGGCTGGCCTGCGGCTCGCAGCCGTTCCAATGCCTTCGGAGTTAGCGTTGTAGCCGCATCACGCAGCCGCTTCACCACGAAGTGCCTGCCCTGGCCCCGCGCCACCCAGCGGGCTAGTGGCGTCAGCTTCACCGGCTGCACCGCCTCGAAGACCTGCCACTTGCCGTTGGTTTTATAAAGCAGGCCGCAGTGGCTGTAGGGCGAGTGCGTAGCCAGTTGAATAGCTTGGCTTTGAGCCGACTGCGACGTGTGAAAAATCAGGTCGCCCTCGCGCAGGGTAGGGGATAGTTGGGCTACGGTGGCCGTGGCCTTGCGGGTAGTCTGCCAGCGGTGGAGCTTGCTGGTTAGGCGCGGGTAGGCGAAAAAGCTGCCGAAAATCGAGAGCATCCCAGCGACCCCAACTGCTGATTTGGATGAAAAGAGCATAGCGATTTCGCTAAAGGGTAAGAATAGGATGCTCCCGGCAGCTGGCCGCTACGTCAGCATGCCGCCATCCACTTGCAGCACCTGCCCGGTAATGTAGCTCGAATCGTCCGACGCCAGAAAGGCCGTAGCCCTGGCCACGTCCTCGGGCGAGCCGCCGCGCTTGAGCGGGATAGCCTTGCGCCACTCTTCCACCTGCTTCTGGTCGAGCGCATCGGTCATTTCGGTTTCGATAAAGCCGGGCGCGATGGCGTTGCAGCGGATGTTGCGCGAGCCCAGCTCCAGAGCCACCGACTTGGTAAAGCCGATGATGCCGGCCTTGCTGGCGGCGTAGTTGGCCTGCCCCGCATTGCCTTTGATGCCCACCACCGAGGTCATGTTGATGATGGAGCCGGTTTTGGCGCGCATCATGGGCTTGGTGGCGGCTTTGGTGAGGTTAAATACCGACTTCAGGTTGACGGTGAGGACGTTGTCCCACTGCGCCTCGCTCATGCGCATGAGCAGGCCATCCTGGGTGATGCCAGCGTTGTTGACCAGAATATCGAGTTTTCCGAATTCTTTCACCACCTCATCTACCAGCTGCTCGGCCTGGGCGTAGTCGGAGGCATCGGAGCGGTAGCCTTTCACCTTGCTGCCGTGGGCGGCCAGCTCGGCTTCCAGGGCCTGGCCTTTTTCAACCGAAGAGAGATACGTAAACGCTACCTGCGCGCCCTGCTGGGCAAATAGCGTGGCAATGGCGCGGCCAATTCCTTTGGAGGCCCCGGTGATGAGGGCTACTTTTCCAGCGAGAGTCTGATTCATACTGCGAAAGTAGCGTAGGGTAAGCTTAGCCGGCTGTCCGTTCTTTGTAGCCGGCAGCTTGCCGGCCACGCGCCAAGCTGCTGCTTACTTTACCATGCCTGCTATCTGTATTCTGGGCGCCGGACCAGGCGGGGCGACGGCGGCCCTGCACCTGGCCCGCGCCGGCCACACTTGCCTGCTGCTTGACAAGGCCACCTTTCCGCGCGATAAAATATGCGGCGATGCGCTGAGCGCGAAAGTGTTAGCTGAGCTAAAGCGCCTGGATGCCGCCTTGCCGGCTCAGCTGACTGCTTCGCCCATGCAGGTGACCTGCTGGGGCATTGATTTCTTTGCCCCCAACGGCCGCCACCTCAGCGTGCCGTTCAAGCCCAGCTACGACAAGGCCATCGACCAGCCAGCCGGCCACGTTGCCAAGCGGGTCGACTTCGATAATTTTCTGGTCGAAGAAGTACGCCGTCGTCCCGAAATCGACTTTCGTGAAAACGTGGATGTCGTTCGGGTCGAGCGCACTGCCGATGGCTGGCAGCTCTTTGACAAAGCCGGCGAGGCGGTAGCCACCTGCCGGCTGCTGCTGGTGGCCAATGGCGCGCAGTCGGAATTTACCCGCAAGGTGGCCGGCCACGCCCTGGAGCCCGCGCACTACAGCGCCGGCTTGCGCACCTATTACCGCAACGTAGCCGGGCTTAGTACCGACAATTTTATTGAGCTGCACTTTATTAAAGAGTTGCTGCCCGGTTACCTCTGGATTTTTCCGCTGCCCAACGGCCAGGCCAACGTAGGCGTGGGAATGCTTTCCAAGACCGTGGCCGCTAAAAAAGTGAACCTGCGCCAGCGGCTGGAGGAGATACTGGCTACTCATCCTACACTGGCCCCGCGCTTTGCTCACGCCGAGCGCCTGGGGCCGGCGCGCGGCTTCGGGCTGCCGCTGGGCTCGAAGCGCCGGACACTGTCGGGCGCTAACTACCTGCTGCTCGGCGATGCTGCTTCGCTCATCGACCCGTTCTCGGGCGAGGGCATCTCGCACGCCATGGTGAGCGGGCGCCACGCTGCCGACTGGGCCGGGCGGGCCGTGGCACAGGCCGATTTCAGCGCCGCCTTCCTGAGCGGCTACGACAAGGCCGTGTATAACCGCCTGGGCCAGGAGCTGCGCGTGAGCTACGTCCTGCAGCGGCTGCTGAGCTTTCCCAGCTTGTTCAACTTTGTCGCCAACCGCGCCGCTACCAACCCTACGCTGGCCGAAACCCTCTCGATGATGTTTCTGGATATCGACCTGCGCGCCCGGCTCCGACAACCCGGATTTTATATGCGACTGCTATTTGGCAGCAAAAAAAGAACCCCACCAGCGAGTTAGGCGGGGTTCTTAATATAAGAAAAATACTATGTTTATACCTCGGATAGCGGCTCGGCAGCCAGGTGTTCGAGGCCCTGGGGACCATCTTCTTCTTCCACGCGCTTGGCGGCGCGCACTAGCGACGAGCTGAAGATAAACTCGCGCAGCTCGGGCACATCGGCGTTCAGGATGTGCTCCTTGTCGCCGTCCCACAGCTTTTTGCCCTGGTGCAGGAAAATAATATGGTCGCCGATGCCCACCACCGAGTTCATATCGTGGGTAATAATGGCCGTGGTGATGTTGTACTCGTGCGTGATTTCGTAAATCAGCTCGTCAATCTTGATGCTGGTGGCCGGGTCAAGGCCCGAGTTGGGCTCGTCGCAAAACAGGTAGGTACAATTGGGGGCAATGGCGCGGGCAATACCCACGCGCTTTTTCATGCCGCCCGAAATTTCGGAAGGCATCTTGTTGCCGGCATTTTCGAGGCCCACGCGCTTGAGGCAAAACTCCACGCGGTCGCGGCGCTCTTCCACGCTCATGTCGGGCGTGAGCATTTGCAGCGGAAATTCTACGTTCTTGGCCACCGTCATCGAGTCGAACAGCGCCGAGCCCTGAAACAGCATGCCGATTTTGCGCCGAATCTCCTGGCGAATGTCTACCTTGGAATTGGTATACACCGTGCCATCGAAGGTAATGGAGCCGAGGTCGGGCTTCATCAGGCCCACGATGCACGAAAGCAGCACGCTTTTGCCGGTTCCCGAGCCGCCCAGCAGCAGGTTGCACTTGCCCGTTTCGAGCGTGCAGGTAATGCCTTTCAGCACCTGGTTGCCATCGAAACCCTTTTCGAGGTTGGATATTTCAATCATATACGGTTCATTTTTTGCCTTTCGTTTTTCGCAAGTTCAGTAACACGCCCGGTAAGCATAACCCGAGAAACGAGAAACGGATAACAAAATTTACAGCAGAATAGCCGCCAGCACGTAGTCGGCCACCAGAATAGCAATAATGGAGTTGGTAACGGCCGATGTGCTGGCTGCACCTACTTCCAGGGCCCCGCCCTCGGTATAAAACCCTTTGTAGGCCGAAATGCCCGACACCAGGAAGGCAAAAACCACGGCTTTAATAAGGGCAAACAAGATGTTATACGGAATGAAATCGGTGCGAATACCCTCAATATAATCCTGAGGAGCCATTACGCCGGATAGTGTGCCGGCAATATAGCCGCCCAGAATGCTGAGCGCCATAGCCAGAATAACGAGCAGCGGAAACATGAGCATGGCCGCCAGAATGCGCGGCAGCACCAGATAAGAGGTAGCGTTGATGCCCATTACTTCGAGCGCCGAAATCTGCTCGGTGATGCGCATGGTGCCCAGCCCGCCCGCAATTGACGACCCGACCTTACCAGCCAGCACGATGCTCGTGATAGTAGGCGCCAGCTCCAGAATGGTCATTTCGCGCACCATGTAGCCGATAGTCGACTTCGGAATAAGCGGATTGGTGAGGTTGTAGGCAATCTGGATGCAGGTTACCGCCCCGATGAAGGCCGATACAATGCCCACGATAAAGATAGAATTGACACCGATAAGCGTGGCTTCTTCAAAAAAGCGCTGCCAGAGCACTTTCAGCCGCTCGGCGCGCGCCACCATGTTGTACAGAAATAAAACGAAAGAGCCGAAAATTTTAAACATAGAGGAGGAAAATGAGGTCGCCCAAACAGGCCAGCTTAGCCGTGGCGGGCCGCAGCGAGGCATCTTTGCGCGTCTTACGTATAAATCCGGAAAATAGTGGTCTCAGCAGTGGAGCTAGTAGTGATAACGGGTGGTAGCCAGGGCATAGGTCGGGCTTTGGTAATGAGTTTTTTAGCGGCGGGGTTTACGGTAGCTACCTGCGCCCGTAGCCCCACCGATTTGGCCGCCCTGGCCGCTGCCTGCCCCGGCCAGCCGCTGCACACCCTGCCCGTCGACCTCAGCCAGCTGGCCGACTGCCAGCGCTTTGCCGAGTTTGTGCTGGGGCTGGGCCAGCCGCTGGCCGCGCTCATCAACAATGCCGGGGCCTACGTGCCCGGCCGGTTCCAGGACGAGCCCGCCGATGGCTCAAGGCTGCGCGAGCTGTTAGGTAGTAATTTGCTGAGTGCCTACGATGTAACGCGGGCGCTGCTGCCCACGCTGCTGGCCCAGGGGCGCGGGCACATTTTCACCATCTGCTCCACGGCCAGCATCATGCCCTACCCCAACGGCGGCTCGTATGGCGTAGCCAAATTTGCCCTGCTGGGCTACACCAAAACCCTGCGCGAGGAAGTAAAAGCCCAGGGCCTGCGCGTAACGGCGGTGCTGCCCGGCGCCACCCTTACCCGCAGCTGGGATGGGGCCGCAGTGCCGCCCGAGCGCTTTATCGACCCGGCCGATGTGGCAGCAGCCGTGCTCGGCGCATTCCGGCTCTCGCCCCAGGCGGTGGTCGAAGAAATTATTATCCGGCCGCAGCTCGGTGATTTGGTGTGAAGAATGTGAAGAAGTCGTACTATCCTACTCCTTAATCAGATTGCCGGCGTCGGGGCCCTTCACGTCGATGAGGCTGGGCGTACCCGTGTAAAAAAAACGGCCCGTGCCGTTGAGCGTGCCCCCCAGATTCTGGCGCACGCGCACGTGGGCATCGCCTATCCACTCGCGGTAGGTAAGAAAGTAGCAGTAGCGGGCGTCGAGCCCACTGGCCAGCAAAAAGCCGTTGCTGCCCAGGTTGGGATGAAAATCTTCGGCCGTGCCGCTCAGGGTCATATCGCCGGCGTCGTATATATCGGTGTAGAGGTAGGTAGAGCGCACGTTCATGTTGATGTCGCCGGTGCTCCAAAGGCGCAGAAACAGCGTGTCCTGCGCCCACTGGCCCTCGTTGTTAATAAGGCCATAGCCGTACTGCTCAATAATGAAATGCCCGTGGTTGGCCGCTACGTGCAGGCGCACCTGGCGGGGCGTATCGTAGCTGCGCACCCAGTTGCAGCGGCTGGTATTGGCGATAATCAGCTTCTGCGGCCCCAGCGGCGTGGAGAACGTGATGTCATCAATCATGTGCTCGCCGGCCCGCACTTCGGCGTAGGTGGCGGTGTCGGGCACGATGGTGAGGTCCACATTATCGTACACCGTTACGGTGGACAGGCGGCGGTCGAGGGCCCGGCGCTGCGTTATCACGGTGCCGTTGCTTTTGAGGCAGTCGGTACTGTGGTCGGGGCCGCAGGCGGCCAGGCCCAGAGCGGCGGCCAGTACGGCTGCTGCGGGGCGCAGCGCAGCCAGCGCGTTACTTTGTACGTACATCAGCAGTCGCATCCGTCAAATTTTGCCTGAAATTATGAACCTGAGCGGGAAAGTTGCCATTGTCACCGGCGTGAGCACCGGGATTGGCCGCGCCACAGCCGAAGCCTTGTTGGCGCGCGGGGCCGCCGTAGCCGGCTGGGGCCGCACTCCGCCCGGCGGCCTCGACCACGACCGTTTCCAGTTTTTTGCCTGCGATGTGCGCGATGAGCACGCCGTAGCCGAAGCCCTTACCAACACGCTGCGCGAGCTGGGCCCCGACCTTCATATCCTGGTCAACAACGCCGGCGTGGGCATTTTCGGGCCGGTCGATGGGTTTAAGTCCGCCGACTGGCACGCCATGTTCGATACCAACGTGCACGGCTTGTTTTACTGCACCCGGGCCGTGCTGCCCGCCATGAAAAAGCAGCACGAAGGGCACATCATTAACGTAGCCTCGCTGGCGGCTACCGCCGGCACGGCCAGTCTGGCCGGCTACTGCGCCACCAAATATGCCGTGCGGGGCTTTTCCGATGCCTTATTTAAGGAGCTGCGGCCCTATGGCATCCGTGTTACCTGCGTAATGCCCGGCTCGGTCGAAACCAACTTCAACGGTGCTCAGCCCGGCCGGCAGCCCGACCCGCACAAGATGCAGCCCGAGGATATTGCCGCCGCCATTGTGCACGCCCTCGAAGCCCCGCAGGCTACCATGATTTCGGAAATCCAGATGCGCCCGGCGCAGGTAAAATAGCCATGGTAGAAGTCGACCACCTGCTTAAAACCTACGGTACCCAACATGCCGTGGACGATATCAGCTTCCGGGCCGATAAGGGTGAGATTGTGGGCTTTCTCGGCCCCAATGGCGCGGGTAAAAGCACGACCATGAAAATTGCGCTTGGCTACCTGCCGCCCACATCCGGCACGGTGCGCATCGGCGGCTTCGACGTGCAGCAGGACCCGCTGGCCGTGCGCCGCCGCGTGGGCTACCTGCCCGAGCATAACCCGCTTTACCTCGATATGTACGTGCACGAGTACCTCGAATTCATCGGCTCGGTGCATGGGCTGAAAGGCCGCGGGCTGAGCCAGCGCGTGGCGCAGCTGGTGCAGAAAGTGGGGCTTACCCGCGAGCAGAACAAGCAAATCGGGGCGCTCAGCAAGGGCTACCGGCAGCGCGTGGGGCTGGCCCAGGCCCTGGTGCACGACCCCGAAGTATTGATATTAGACGAGCCCACCACGGGCCTCGACCCCAACCAGATTGGCGAAATCCGCCAGCTCATCCGCGAGCTGGGGGCCGATAAGACGGTCATTTTCAGCACCCACATTCTGCCCGAAGTCACTGCCCTGTGCTCGCGGGTCGTCATCATCAGCCGGGGCCGGCTGGTAGCCGACGCGCCCGTGGCCGAGCTGGCCGCCCGCGCCGCCGGCGAAACCGTGCTCCGCGCCGAGTTTGAAGGCGCGGTGGCCACCGCCCCGCTGGCCGTCCTGCCGGGCGTGCGCGGCGTAGAGGCGGCCGGGCCGGGCGTGGTGCTCATCCGCACCGCGCCGGGCACTGACGTGCGCGCCGCCGTGTCGCGCCTGGCCGTGGAGCAGGGCTGGCTGCTGCTAGGCTTGCGCCAGGAGCAGCAGAGCCTGGAAGCGGTGTTTGGGGAATTGACGAAGTGATTTTTTAAATGTGAAGATGTGAGAAAGGTGAGAAATGTGAAAATGCCCGTCCGATTAATCGGCTGTGGGAGCAGCTGTAGCACCCAATGAGGCTGCCGGTACCAATTTGCACATTTCCACATCGGCCATATTTTCCACATTACTCCCTATGCTCACCATCCTCAGAAAAGAATTCAACGCCTTCCTCAACTCGCCGGTGGCCTATGTCGTCATCGGCGTGTTTCTGGTGGCGACGGGGCTGTTTGTCTGGGTTTTCCCCGATAGCAGCGTGCTCGACTACGGCTACGCCGACCTGCAATCGCTGTTCAACCTGGCGCCGTGGCTGTTTTTGCTGCTGATACCGGCCATCACCATGCGCACCTTTGCCGAGGAGAAGAAGGCGGGCACGATTGAGCTGCTGCTTACGCGCCCGCTCACCGATGGGCAGATAGTGGGTGGTAAATATATGGCCTGTTTATTATTAGCGCTGCTGGCGCTCATTCCGACGCTGCTTTACTATTTCTCGGTGTACAAGCTGGGCTCGCCGCCCGGCAACATCGACTCGGCGGCCACGGTGGGCTCGTACCTGGGGCTGGCGCTGCTGGCGGCGGTATTTTCGGCCCTGGGCGTGCTGGCCTCGGCCCTCACGCGCGACCAGATTATCGCCTTTGTGCTGGCCGTAGTGGCTTGTTTCTTAGTTTATACTGGTTTCGACTCAGTGGCCTCGGTGCTCGACGGCGCCCCGGCTTACTACGTGAGCCAGCTCGGCATCGCGGCGCACTACCGCGACCTCAGCAAGGGGCTGGTTGACTCGCGCGACGTACTGTATTTTCTCACCGTGGTAGCCGTGGCCCTGCTGGGTACGCGGCTGGCCCTGCGCAGCCGCACCTGGTAAGCATGGAACCGACTCTCACCTCTCTGCCGGCTCCCGCTACCTCGCGCAAGCGCCAGGACTTGCTGCGCTTTGCCGCCATTATCGGCGGCTTGCTGGTGCTCAATTTTGTGGCCCAGCACTTCTTCTTCCGGCTCGATTTGACGGAGGAAAAGCGCTATACCATGTCGCCGGCCACCAAGCAGCTGCTCAGCAATCTGAAGCAGCCGGTGACTATCACGGTGTATCTGGCCGGCGATTTTCCGCCCACTTTCCGCCGCCTGGAGCAGGGCGTACGCGAAACGCTCAACGAGTTTCAGGTGTACGGCGGCGGCAACCTCAACTTTGTGTTCATCGACCCCAGCGCGGCCGGCACCGAGGCGGGGCGCAACAAATTCTACGAAACGCTTTTTAAGAAAGGCCTGAAACCCACCAACCTGGGGGCCAACGAGAATGGCAAGCGGGTCGAGAAAATTATCTTCCCGTGGGCCGTGGTGCAGGCTGGTGGCCAGAGTCGCAACGTGCTGCTGCTGCGCGGCAGCCAGGTAGCCGCGCCCGAGGAGCGCCTCAATCAGAGTATCGAAGGGTTGGAATATGAGCTGGCCAGCACCATCCGGCAGGTAGCTCCGCCCGGCGGCGCGCGCCGCCGGCTGGGCATAGTCACGGGCCACGGCGAGCTGCCCAATGTCGAGATGGCCGACATCCTTACCGCCTGGAGCCAGAACTATGATGTGTTTCGGGTGAATCTGAGCCAGGTGAAGGACCTGCGCGGCAACCTCGACGCGGTGGTGGTGGCCAAGCCCACCGGGCCGTACTCGGAGGTGGAGAAATTCCGGCTCGACCAGTTTATCACGCACGGCGGGCGAGCGCTGTTTTTTGTAGATGCCCTGCGCACCGACCTCGACAGCGTGAGCCGCAACGGCGCAGCGCTGGCCACGCCCTACGACCTCAACCTCGACGACCTGTTTTTCCGCTACGGCGTGCGGCTCAACCCGAATATGCTGCTCGACCTCAACTGCGGGCAGATTCCGCTCGTGACGGGCATGACCGGCAACAAGCCTAAGATTGAGCCGCTGCCCTGGCAGCTTTACCCGCTGGTCAACCGCTTTAGTCCCAATCCGATAACCCGGAATCTGGATGCAGTATATCTGAAATTCGTGGGTAATATCGACACGGTGAAGGCCGTCGGCATCCGAAAAACCTCACTCATGACAACCTCGCGCTACACGCGCCGCCTACCCGCGCCGGTGCCCATCAACTTCAACGATGCGCGCCTGGAGCCTAATCCGAAACTCTATCAGAACAGCTACCAGTCGGTGGGCTACCTGCTCGAAGGCAGGTTCCGCTCACTGTTTGCCAATCGGGTAGAGCCGGGCACCATGCGCTACCAGCCCGACCAGAACCCGAATGCCCAGCCCAGCAAGCTGCTCGTTATCTCGGATGGCGATTTTCTGCGCAACGACGTGGACCCCAAAACCGGCCGGCCCATGCGCCTGGGCTACGACCGGCTATCGAGCACCGAGTTTGCCAACCGCGAGCTGATTCTGAACGCCACCGACTACCTGCTCGACGAAACCGGCCTCATTGCCGTGCGTGGCAAGCAAATCACGCTGCGCCCCCTCGATAAAGTGCAGCTGGCCGACCACCGCCGGCCCTGGCAGCTGCTCAACCTGGGGGCGCCGCTGCTGCTGCTGGCGGCTTTTGGCGCAGTGCGCGTCTGGCGGCGCAAGCGGCGCTACGCCCGGTTTGTCTAGCCCAACGTTTCATCGGCTGCTTACAGCCAGCGCGTAGCTTTGTGCTTTATATTCCTACCCGTGCATTATGCGTCTGTCACCGTCCTTGCTTCTTCTGTTGCCTGCTGTCTACCTCACTAGCTGTGCTGCCTCCCAAAAAGCGGCGCAAACTGATGCCGGCAAGCAGCAGCCTGTCATTGCCAGCAAAGCGCCCAGCCGCTACGTAGAAACAATGCCCACCATCGACGGGCGGGCCACCGAGTGGACCGACTCGCTGCAGTACGATTCGAACAGCCACTTGCAGTACCAGGTGCTCAACGATGCCCGCTACGTGTATGTGCGCCTCAAAGCCAACGATATGCCTACCCAGGCCAAGCTCGTGTACCTGGGCACCATCGTGTGGCTCGACTCTACCGGCCGCAACCAGCAGCAGCTGGGCGTGCGCTTTCCGCTGGCCATCGACCTGAACTCTATAAAGGGCCCGGCCGAGCGACCCATCGGAGCCATTGGCCCTTCGGCCGCCGAGCGCCAGGCCGAGCACATTACCCGCCTGCGCGAAGCCATTGCCGGTGACCACGAAATGGAGCTGCTCAATTACAGAGGCAGCAAAGAGCCCGTTCTGACCGATTCGGAGTCGAAGCTGGGCGTGAAAGCCGCCCTGGGCATTGATAGCCGCAACAACCTGATTTACGAACTGGCGGTGCCGCTCCGGCTCATTTATCGCCGGGTGCCGGCGCTGGCCAGCGGCCAGGCGGCCACGGTGGGCGTGTGGGTGGCCGGCCAGCGGCCGAAAGTGCCCGCTGGTACCGGCAGCCAGTCTTCCGATATGAGCGTAGTTGGCCCGCAGCGCGGCGGGTATGGCGGCGGCTATGGGGGCGGTATGCGCGGTGGTGGCTACGGGGGCGGTATGCGTAGCGGAGCCATGCGCGGGGGCGGCGATACCTTCCAGACCTTTACGCTGAAAACCAGCGCCCAACTTAGCGGTAAATAAGGCCGTTTGTGTATTGCCCTGCTCCTGAATTAGCAAGCTGCTGAAAGAACGTCAGGCGTAGCTCTGCCGAACAATACCCGACTTCTGATTCCGTCAACAACATTCCTATGCAGGTTATCAATCTCACCGAAAAATTTGGGTGCTTTACCGCCCACTGGCACCCGCACATCGTCGCCGACCTCAACGACCAGCACATTAAGCTGGCCAAAGTACAGGGGGAATTTATCTGGCACCAGCACGAGGCCGAAGATGAATTATTTATCGTCATAAAGGGCCAGCTTCACATCGACTTCCGCGACCAGCCCACGGCGGTGCTCAACGCGGGGGAAATCCTGGTTGTGCCCCGCGGGGTAGAGCACCGCCCCCACGCGCCCGAAGAAACCTGGATTATGCTCGTTGAGCCGCAAGCTACCCGCCACACCGGTACCGTGGAGCACGCCCTCACCCGCCACGAGCTACCTCGCATTTAGCCCGACCGTGCTTTGCTACGGCGGCTGGCCCGGAGCATTTTGCTGCGGGTGATTGGCCAGGCGCATAGTGCCGGGCGCAGGCGCTGGCTAAAAGTGCCGTTCGCAATGAAATGCCTCGAACACAAACCTTGGGCTTTGCGTACTCACTTCAAGCGTATCACTCGTAAACTCACCTGCCGCTTCAAAAGGCAGCCCGTTACGATGAAGCTGCCAGGGAACAGGACATAACATGTGTGTAAACCGGGCAGTCATGCTAATCGCAGTCAGCATAGTTTTCTTGTGCCCGAGCGGGTGGTGTTTGTTTAATGAATATTAAATAGTAGCTATGTTTGCCAGCGTTGCTGACATATTACCAGGAACGCCTTAGCAAATAGAGTGAGGCAGAAAAAGTGAGATTGGCCTTCGCATTCCGGTACGGGAGCTTACTCCATATGAGAGATGAATGGGTTGATATAACGTTTGAAATCAACAGGTTAATTAAATATTGACCGGCCGATTCTGGGTGTGCCTGGTATGCATTGTTCCTTGCTATTGTCTAGTCGCTGTTGGCAAGCGTCCTAACCACTGTTCCAGTGCCTTTATGCGCTCTATTTTCTCGGCGGCCACCCAGGAGGCCGCGCGGCTAAATCGGCTCGACACTTACTTCATAGTGGCGGCGCTGGCCGTGCTGCTGCTGGTGACTTACCTGGTCGTGTACACGTCGCTGAAGTTTCGGGATAAGGGCAATGGCATCGAGCCGAAGCAGGAATCGACCAACCTCAGGTTGGAAATGCTCATGATTGGCGGGCCAACGGTGCTGGTAGTCGGCTTCTTTTTTCTGACCATTACCACGACCAGCGCCATTCTGCCGCCCGCCGGCACCACAACTCCGGTGGTGCTTATCACGGGCCATCAGTGGTGGTGGGAGTTTAGGTATCCGGGCACGAACGTGCAGACAGCCAATGAAGTACACCTGCCCGTGGGCCAGCGGCTGCTAGTGGTGGGCACCTCGGCCGATGTGGTACACGACTGGTGGGTGCCCTCGTTCGGCCTGAAGATGGACCTGATACCCGGCTTGCGCAACCACGTGTGGGTAACCATCAAAAAGCCAGGAATTTATGAGGGGGCGTGCAGCGAGTTTTGCGGCCAGCAGCACGCCTGGATGCGTATCCGGGTGGTGGCCCAGATGCCCGCCGACTACGCCCGGTGGCTGCAGGCGGCGGCGCGGCCCGCCGTGGCCGCCCCTTCCGATTCGCTGGCCCGCGTGGGCGGGGCACTGTTTGCGCATTACGCCTGCAGCAGCTGCCACCAGGTGCGGGGCACGCTTGCCGCCGGCCAGCAGGGGCCCGACCTCACGCACTTTGGCAGCCGGAGCACCATGCTGGCGGGCCTGCTCCCGAACACGCCCCAAAACGTGACCCGCTGGCTCACCGACCCGCAGGCCGTAAAGCCGGGCGCGCACATGCCCCGGTTCATTTTTGGCCGCGACAGCATTCAGGCGCTGACCGCGTATTTAACTCAATTAAAATAAGTTATGGCTGCGCAACCCGTACTGGTGCCCGAACCCGCCGAAGCGTTGCCCGACCTCGACCTTGGGGGCGACCAGGGCCTGCTGCAGTGGATTTCATCGGTCGACCACAAGCAGATTGGGATTATGTACCTCTGGGTGGCGCTGCTGTTTATGCTCATCGGCGGGGTCGAAGTCCTGCTTATGCGGGTGCAGCTGGCGGTACCCAAAAACACGTTTATGGGGCCGGAAATCTACAACCAGCTCTTTACCATGCACGGCACCACGATGATATTCTTCGTGGCTATGCCCGCCATTTTTGGCTTTGCCACCTACCTCGTGCCGCTTATGATTGGGGCCAACGAGATGGCTTTTCCCCGCCTGAATGCGCTGAGTTTGTGGATAACATTTTTTGGCGGACTGCTGCTGTATTTCAGCTTTCTGGCGGGCGGCGCACCCGATGCGGGGTGGTTCAACTACGCGCCGCTCAATCAGTATAACTATTCCTTTAGGCCGGGCATCGACTACTACTGCGCAGGACTGCTGCTGGCCGGCATCGGCACCGTATCGGCGGCCTGCAATTTTGTAGTTACCATTCTGCGCTACCGGGTGCCGGGCATGGGCCTCAAGCAGCTGCCCGTTTTCGTATGGATGATGCTGATTGACTCGTTTCTCATCATCTTTTCGTTTCCGGCCCTGAACGCGGCGCTGGCCATGCTGCTGCTTGACCGGCAGCTGCACGCGCACTTCTTCGACGTGCAAGCGGGCGGCTCGGCGCTGCTGTGGCAGCACCTGTTCTGGCTGTTTGGGCACCCGGAAGTATATATCGTTATCCTGCCTTCGTTCGGCATCCTGTCGGAGGTGTTTGCGGTGTTTTCGCGCAAGCCGATTTTTGGCTATTCCTTCATCGTGGGCTCGGGCATAGCCATTGGCTTACTGGCTTTTGGTGTCTGGATTCACCACATGCTGGCGGTGGGCCTGGGCAACGTGGTCAACGGCTTTTTTTCGGCCAGCAGTATGCTCATCGGCATCCCGACGGGCATCAAAATCTTCAACTGGCTGGCTACGATGCACGGCGGCTCGCTGCGCTTTTCCACGGCCATGAAATTCGCCGTGGCATTTCTGGTTGAGTTTACGATTGGCGGGCTGAGCGGCATCGCCTTCGCCATCGTGCCGATTGACCTGCAGCTCACGGACACGTATTTTGTGGTGGCGCACATCCACTACGTATTTATCGGGGGCACCCTGTTTGGGCTGCTGGCGGGCTTGTTCTACTGGTTTCCGAAGATGAGCGGGCGGCAGCTGAGTGAGCGGCTGGGTAGCTGGTTTTTCTGGTTGTTCGTCATCGGCTTCAATGGTACTTTTCTGGTGCAGCACGTGCTGGGTACCCTGGGCATGCCGCGCCGCGTGTATACCTACCCCGACCTGCCCGGCTGGGGCACCCTAAACATGATTTCGACCATCGGCGGCTTCCTGATGGGAGCGGCCACGCTGCTGCTGGTATATATGGTAATTAAGGCCATACGCAGTGGGCCGGCCGCCACCTCCGACCCCTGGGACGCGTTTACGCTGGAGTGGAGCACCGCCTCGCCGCCGCCGCTGCAGAATTTTGACCGCGTGGTGCCCGTGCGCAGCGCCCGCCCCTTCCGCGACCTCAAGCGCCCCGGCGACGCAGATTGGCTTAAACCCGGTAAAAAAGAAGGCTACCATGAAAGAGAACAGTCTGTTGATTAAGCTGGTAGTAGCGACCGAGACGATATTTTTCGCGTCACTGCTCATGGCTTTCATCTATTTTTCGCTCGCGCCGGGTTTCCGGCAGCAGCAGCTGGCGGCGCTCGACCTGCGTAGCACGGGCGGGTTTACGGCGCTGCTCTTTGCCAGCAGCTTTACCTATATGCGGGCCGAAGCCAGCTACCGACAAGGGGCACCGGGCCGGCTCAAGGGCTGGCTACTGGCCACTATCGGGCTGGGGGCGCTGTTTCTGCTGGGGCAGGTACGGGAGTTTCGGGGGCTGTTTGCCCGGCACGTCGACATTGCCAGCAACACCTTTGGTACCAGCTTTTTTACGCTCACCGGCTTTCACGGGCTGCACGTGCTGGCCGGGCTGGTGGTGCTCAGTATCTTGGTGGGTCGGGCCTTTGCCGGCGATTTCAATCAGCCCAACTTATCCGTGCTCAGTGCAGTAGGTATCTACTGGCACTTTGTGGACATCGTGTGGGCGGTGGTGTTTTCGGTGGTTTACGTATTGCCTCACTTTACCCATTTTGGCTCATGAATACGTCCGTCTGGTGGCAGTGGTATTTCAATCCGGGGCTGCTTTTGCTGGTAGCGGGCTTGGCGGCGGCTTACTACTGGCTGGCGGGCGGGCGCTGGCAAGCGCGGGGTGGGGTGTATTTCGCGGGGCTGACGCTGTTTGCGCTGGCCGAGCTGTCGCCGCTGCACTACCTGGGAATGCACGCCCTGTTCAGCGCCCACATGGTGGTACACATCGTGGTGCTGCTGCTGAGCGGGCCGCTGCTGGTGCTGGGCCTGCCGCCGCAGCCGGTGCCGGCCGCCGCGCGGGGGCTGGCCCGGTTTTCGGGTTGGCTGCGCGGGCACGAGTGGCTGGCCTGGGGCGCGGGTGTGGGCATTATGTGGGGGCTGCACGTACCGGCCGTATTCGATGCCTCATTTACTGCTATGCATAACGTATTCAGCCCCTTGCCCATGCTGCACGCGGGCGCGATGCTGCTGGCGGGGGCGCTGTTTAGCTGGCCGCTGTTTGGGCCGGTACCGGCGCAGCACCTGCACCCGCTGGCAGGGGTGGGGTACCTGTTTACGGCCTGCGTAGCCTGCTCACTGCTGGGGCTGCTCCTTACTTTCGCTCCGGCCGATACCTACCAGCACTACGCCCGTGCCTCCTGGTGCGGCACTGCCAGCCTGGCCCCCGACTACGCTACGAATGCCTGGGGCCTCAGCCTGGCCGACGACCAGCAGCTGGCGGGGCTGATTATGTGGGTGCCGTGCTGCTTCATCTACCTGAGCGGCTGCGTGTTTTTGCTGGCGCGGTATTTTGGGGCGGAGCAGGAAACAGTTTCAGCGGCGGCTTTGGTGGGGTGAGGCGCGGCAGGGCTACCCACAGAACGATTTACTTATGACTATTTATTTCTATGTCCGAAGCTGATGCTACCCCGCCGCCTGCCGAGTGGCCCAAGGCTCGCCCGGAAAAGCTGCCGAAGCCCACGTACTGGCCGTTTTTTCTGGCGATGGGGCTCGCCTTTATCTTTTGGGGGCTGCTCACTACCTGGGTAATTCTGGTAGCCGGACTGCTCATTTTTGCCATTGCCCTGGGAGGCTGGATTTCCATTCTACGCCATGAGTGAAACCGACAATACTGCTCCCGGCCCGACTGCCGAAGATGAGCCGCGCCGCGATTTTCTGGTAAAGCTGAGCCTGGGGCTGGGCGGTGTGGCCGCGCTGGCCGTGGGCGTGCCCGTGGTGAGCGCGGTGCTGGCCCCGCTGCTCCAGGCCGACCCCCAAACCTGGCGCAAGGTGGGCACGCTGGCCGATTTTGACATCGGCTCGACGCATCTCGTCAAGTTTGAGAATGCCAACCCGGTGGCGTGGTCAGGGGTATCGAGCGAGTCGGCAGCATGGCTGCGGCGCGACTCGGCCACGGCGTTCACGGCCTTCTCGGTCAACTGCGCCCACCTGGGCTGCCCGGTGCGCTGGGAGCCGGGCGCGGGCCTGTTTATGTGTCCCTGCCACGGCGGCATCTATTACAAGGATGGGACCGTGGCCGCCGGCCCGCCACCGCGCGGCCTCACGCAGTACCACATCCGGGTTTCCGGCCACGATGTGGAGCTGCTCACGGCTCCCATTCCCATCACCGATATCACCGCCTCCTGACCCGCGCCGCCCATGAAGATTTTACGCTCTATCGGGGCCTGGCTGGACGACCGTCTGGGGATTTCGGATACGGTTATGCCGCTGGCCCGGCACCTGGTACCGCCGGGGGCCAAGTGGAGCTACGTGTTCGGGAGTGCGGCGCTGTTTTGTCTTATCCTGCAGGTGGTTACGGGGTTAGCTCTCACGCTGCTTTACCAGCCTACCTCGTCGGAGGCCTACCAGTCGCTGCAGTTTATTACCCACCAGGCGGTGTTTGGGCGCACGCTGCGGGCCATCCATTACTTCGGGGCGTCGGGCATGGTGCTGCTGGTGGGCGTACATATGATGCGTGTGTACATCACAGCCTCCTACAAGTTTCCGCGCGAGATGAGCTGGATAAGCGGGGTATTTCTGCTGTTTCTGACCCTGGCGATGGGCTTCACCGGGCAGCTGCTGCGCTGGGATTCCAATGGCGTGTGGTCGGCGGTGGTGGCGGCCGAGCAGGTGGGGCGCATTCCGGTTGTCGGCACCTACGTGGCGCGGCTGCTGCTGGGCGGCGATACCATCGGTGGGCAGTCGTTGAGCCGGTTTTACTCTTACCACACGCTGTTGTTTCCGGGGCTGCTGCTGGGGCTGGTGGGCTTTCACCTCTACCTGGTTATTCGCAACGGCGTATCGGAGCCGCCGGTGGCTGGCCGGCCCGTCGACCCCAAAACCTACCGGCAGTGGTACCAGGCTATGCTGAAGAAAGTGGGCGTGCCCTTCTGGCCCACTGCTGCCTGGCGCGACACGCTGTTTGGGGCCATCGTTATCCTCAGCATCTTCGGGCTGGCCCTATTGTATGGCCCGCCTGAGCTAACCACGCCGCCCTCACCGGCCACCATCAATACCAACCCGGCCCCCGACTGGTACCTGCTGCCTGTGTTCGCGCTTTTTGCGCTCATGCCCGCCAAAATCGAGTCCTACGTCATTTTTATCGGTCCTATCCTCACCGTGATAGGGCTGCTGGCGCTGCCCTTCGTGTCGAACGCGGGCGAGCGCAGCCCGCTGCGGCGGCCCTGGGCGGTGTTTGGCTCGTTGTGCGTAGTGGTGTTTGTAGGGGCACTGCTGCTGCTGGGCGAGCAGGCACCGTGGTCGCCCAAGTTCACGGCCCAGCCGCTCACGGCCGGCCTCGTGCATTCCAGCGACCCGCAGGTGGTGGCCGGCAGCGCGTTATTTTACAACAAAGGCTGCCTCTACTGCCACCTTATCGACGGCCACGGCGGCCGGCGCGGCCCCGAGCTAACGGAGGTGGGCCGCCGCCTCACGCCCGGCGAGCTGGAAATCCGCATCGTGAACGGCGGCGGCAACATGCCCGCCTATGGCGGGGTGGTTTCTAAAAAAGAGCTGGCCGCGCTGGTCGCATTTTTGGGCACGCGCAAGTAGGCAATGCGCCGCAGTTTGAGCAGTTCCCAGTAGTTCGTCCCATACTTCTAAAAACCGCTGCGAGTATCTGTACCAGTGCTCTAAGTGCTTACGGCCGGCCGTTACGCGCCGGGCTGCGTGAAGTGGTAAGTCAGTACGGGTGGCAGGGCATGGGTAGCCACGATATCGGCAATACCGGCGTGCAGGAAGCTGCTCAGGCCGGAGTGGTGATACGTAGGCAGTACTACCAGGCTGGCCTGTACCTGCTGGGCATACTGCTCGATACCCGTGCTTACCTCATCGGCATTTATCGAGGCTACCTGGCAATGCGTAAGCTGATGGCGCTTGGCAAATACCTGCATCTGCTGTTTGGTTGCCTCATCATTACCATTCGTGGCTACGTGCAACAGGTGCAGGGTAGCGTCTGGGAAAGCCGTCAGCACGGGTTGCAGGCCCGCAAAAGCACTATCGGCATCGGCCGAAAAGTCCGATGGAAAAACGATGGTGCGCACGTCGAAGGCGGCTTGCGGCGGCTTCACAGCCAGTACCGGGCAGGGAGCCAGGCGAATAGTGCGCTCGACATGCGAGCCCAGAAAGAAGTTCTCGCTGCCCCCGTGGTTTTGCACACCCATCACCACCAGGTCGCTGCCGTGTTTCTGAATGGCCCTCAGAATGCCATCGCTGAGGTCGGCCACTTCTACCGTATCCTGCATCGGCACATCGGCGGCCAGGGTGGCGGCCTCGTCTTTCAGTATATGCATCCGGTGCTTGGTGGCCTGCATCAATTTCAGCACAAAGAGCCCCTGCATACCACTGTTGCCGCCGCCGCTGTTGGGCACGATGCCGCCGTGAACGGGTGCGCCAAATGTGCTGAAATTGCCCGTTTCCGTGGGTTCCTGGCCTTCCAGCACATAAAGCAGCGTCACGTTGCCGCCTGTATGCTTAGCTAGCTGCAAAGCCACCTCATAGGCATGATGAGCCTCGGGCGAGAAATCGGTAGGAACCAGGATATTTTTCATACGGCTTGGGGCTAAAGGAGTTAAAAGCGGTCGCCACTGCCACCGCTACCCTTCTACGGTAGATGGCATTGAAACAATAAGCTCCTGATTAAAAATTATTTTAGCTCATCCAATATTCAGCTTCAGCCTCTTAGTCATGGTATCGTAGGGCGGACTTTCAGTCCGCACGTTAACTTACGCGGCTCTCCACTGATTCTGGGTGTGCACTAGATTAATATATAAAAATGTAAATACAAATTCATATATATTACTTTGATATCCACCTGTCGAAGCCTCTCTACCCCTTCACCAGGGGTCCGTACAATGGAGCGGTAGCGAGGCTTCCTATCAGTCAGCAGGACGTTTTTTATGACTGCTTACTTCTCCACGAGTACATAAAGAGAAGCGCGAGGGATAGCCCTCCTCTTTCGGGTGGACCAGGCAGAAACCAGGGTGTTTGGCAACGAGTAGGTCTACCTGCCTACCACCTTAAACAAGGTGCCGGCCGGTAGGCGGTCAGTTAGCTGCATGCCATTGATAATAGCGACTTCTTCGAGGCGCTTGGTGGGCACGCCGTTGGCCGTGAGGGCTTGCGAAAGCGTGGTAGCGGCCGGGGCCTGCTTTATGTGAATGTGCTCGGCCTGCCGGTTGAGCTTGCTGGCCTCGGTGAGGCGCTGGTAGCCCTGCACGGCGCTGGCAAACTGCGGCGCATAGGTGCCAAATGTGGCGGCCGTAGCCAGCCCCACAAAAGCAAACAGCGACTTGCCATCCTGTAAGATATAGCTCTGTACATGGGCCGGCGTGGCCTGGCTCTGCGAAGCGGCCTGGTCGCCTTCAAACGTGAGGGCGGGGAACCCGTTGATGGTGGTGCGCTGCACGTTGCCGGCCGTTACGCCGATTTGTTTGGCCAGCGTTTGGGCGGCCTCATCCAGCGAGCTGCCGCTGACGCCCGTAAAAGCCAGCAGCGCCTTGCCGTTGGGCTCCGACATTTGAAACTGCTCGGGCGAGTTCTGCGATTTCCAGCCCGCCGGAATCGGGAAGCGAAATTTCAGCTCGGGATGATAAAACACCCCATTTTCCACGAAGCCCTCGCGTGGGTCATCGCCGAAGGGCAGCCCGTCGATGGAGCGGAGGTAACTGTCGCGGTTTACCGCAAACGTGGTTTTGCCGCTAGCTTGCTTGGCCTGCGCAGCCAGCCCTTTCACGCGCTGGTAGCGGTCGGCCGAGTTGGGGTGCGTAGAAAGAAACGTGGGAACGCTGCTGCCACTCTGCTGCTCGGTGCGCTCCAGGGTCTGGAAAAAACTGGCCATGTGCGAGGCATCATAACCAACTTTGGTCGAGTATTTAACACCCAGGCCATCGGCCTCATTTTCATCGTTGCGGCTGTATTTAAGCATCCCCAGGCCCACTACCTGCTGCGCCACGCCGCCAATCGACTGCATCACCTGTGGGGCCAGCACCGAGCCCAGCAGCATGCCAATGCCGGTAATGGTGGAGCGGGTTTGCTGCTTTTTGCCGTGCTGCGCCGTAATGTGGCCCAGCTCGTGGCCCAGCACGCCGGTAAACTGCGCCTCGTCGTTGAAATAGGCCATGATGCCCCGCGTGAAGTACACATGACCATCGGGCGTGGCAAAGGCGTTGATAACCGGCGAATCGACAATGGTAAAACCATAGTCGCCGGGCCGGTCCGAAATGGCCGTCATGCGCTTTCCCTGCTGCGTGATGTAAGCCTGCAGCCTGGGGTTATCGTACATCCCAAACTGGGCAATCACCTGCGGGTCGGGCTGGGCGCCTTGCAGCGGCTCCTTGAAGCAAGCAACGTCCCCAATCGGTTTGGCTGGCCTGGCCGGCGTAGCGCTGGCCAGCGGCAGCAGCAAAAGCAGCGTAACAGGCCGCAACACGCGGCGGAATAATATATTCATTATTTGATATATAGTGAAAGTTCTGGATTTTCAAATTGCCAGGTCGAAAAAGCTAAACCGGTTCCCTAGTGGGGGGAGAGCTTGGCCGGCAGCCCACACCGTCCACTGTCTTGGAAACTGTGCTAAATCCTACATTAAAAGCTTTGGAGTACTCCATAACAAAAGCGCCACCATCCGCAAGCCGGACAGTGGCGCTTAAAACGGTGCGCAAAGATGAAGGTTTCGTGTAGCGATTTGATTGCTGCTCGCTATTCTTTCAGCAGCTTGTCCACCGTGCGGTTAAAGTGGGCTTTTTCTTCCTCGTAATACTGCCCCGTGCCCGGCCCCGAAAAGCCGGTGCGGATGCTGCGCACCACGCCTTTTTTATCCAGAAAAATGGTGGTTGGGAAACCCAGAAACTTCGCCAGCTGCGGCAGCGACCTGGCTACCGAGTCTTTGTTCGACACGCCCGCCACGGCCAGGTCGTAGCCGATGTTGAAGCGTTGCTTCATCTTTTGCAAACGGCTGGCCGCCTGCTGGTAGTCAGAGCTACGCTCGTAGCCCAGGCCGATAATCTCCACGCCGCGCGCCTTATTCTGCGCGTACCAGGGCGCGAGGTAAGCGGTTTCGTCCATGCAGTTGGGGCACCACGAGCCCAGGATTTGCAGCACCACCACCTTGCCCTTGTACTTGGGGTCGGTAGGGGAGATGCTGCTGCCCTGCACAATGCTCGGAAACTTGAAATTCAGCCGCGACTCGCCCTTGCGCAGGTAGGTGAGCGTGTCGGCGTCGGGCAGCTTGGCCTTGGGGTCGAGGGTAGCCGTCCAGGTTTCGTGGCCCGATTTGCCTGAGTAGTAGTCGCCATTGAGTTCTCCTCGGTAAGCATTTTCAGCCAAAGCACGTGGCAAGCCGGTTTGCTCATTATTAGCAGCGGTAACCTTTATTTTTGGCTCTTTTTTAGCCTCGAATAAAAAAGCGTGACTTCCATCAAATGTGCTCATACGCAGTCCACTACCCAGTGCACTTCCACTTAGATAACGGTAGTCGCCAGTTGTAGTTAAGAAGGTGCCTACAACATCTGCACCTTTTTGCTGAATCACCCCTACTGCTGGATAACTGTCTTTACCATCGGTAAAAGTGGTTTTCCATGTACCAGCAAAAGAAGCGGCGTCTTTTGAATCGGCGCCGTTAAAAAGCGACTGCGCGCCCGCAGTAGCCACCAGCGGCACCCGATATGGCGTCTTGCTGTCGTATTTCACCCACACGCCTTTCAGCTTATCCTGGCCATCGGCGCGCACCACCAGCGCCGCGTCAAACACGTGCAGGCGAATGGTAACCGAGTCGCCGGCTGCCGAGATTTCGTCGCAGCGCAGGCGCTCCTCGCCGTTCAGCCCTTTATTAACAAGGTACACCACCGGCTTGCCGGCCTCAGTTTTAACCTCGAATAAAAACGGAATTTTCTGGCCCTGCGTGGCCAGTTCGCCGCGCCAGGGGCCGGGTGTAAGCAGCGCGGCGGCCGAAGTGGCACCCGCTGCGCCCGAGCCCGAAGTAGTAGACGAGTTGCAGCCGGCCAACAGCGTAGCTGCCAGAAAGACCAAACAGAGAGATTTCATAAAAGCAAAGTAGAACCGCCAAAACTAGCACCGGCGCCACTTGGTTATAAGATGTGGCTGCTTCGTGCCGAATCGGCGTAAAAGTCGCACAGCGTGCCTCTCCAACCAGCATTCTATTTGGAAGATTTCTAAGTACACTCCTAAATCAACCGGATACTACCAATTTGCCTGGGCTGCCAGTTACTTTTGCGCCTAAGCTAACAACCCCACTCTCCTCCTATGGCGTTTGACCTTGATATGATTCGGGCCGTGTACGCGGGCCTCGGCG
Source organism: Hymenobacter baengnokdamensis (assembly GCF_008728635.1). Taxonomy (NCBI): domain Bacteria; kingdom Pseudomonadati; phylum Bacteroidota; class Cytophagia; order Cytophagales; family Hymenobacteraceae; genus Hymenobacter; species Hymenobacter baengnokdamensis. Next base: position 2,651,944 of record NZ_CP044285.1, read on the forward strand.
CGCGCATCGAAGCCGCCCGCACGGCCGTCGGCCGGCCGCTCACGCTCACCGAAAAAATCCTTTATGCTCACCTCTACGGGGGCAAAGTCGGCGCTTCCTACCAGCGCGGCATAAGCTACGTCGATTTTACCCCCGACCGCGTAGCCATGCAGGATGCCACCGCCCAGATGGCGCTGCTACAGTTTATGCAGGCCGGCAAGGACAAAACAGCCGTTCCCTCGACCGTACACTGCGACCACCTGATTCAGGCTAAGGACGGCGCCACCGAAGACCTCGCCGTAGCCAACGACGAGAACAAGGAAGTTTACGATTTTCTGGCTTCGGTTTCGAATAAGTATGGCATTGGCTTCTGGAAGCCGGGCGCGGGCATTATTCACCAGGTAGTGCTCGAAAACTACGCCTTCCCCGGCGGCATGATGATTGGCACCGACTCGCACACCCCCAACGCGGGTGGCCTGGGCATGATTGCCATTGGCGTGGGCGGCGCCGATGCTGTGGACGTAATGGCCGGGATGCCCTGGGAGCTGAAGTTCCCGAAGGTGATTGGCGTAAAGCTGACCGGCAAGATGAGCGGCTGGACCTCGGCCAAAGACGTGATTCTGAAAGTAGCTGGTATTCTGACCGTAAAAGGCGGTACCGGCGCCATCGTGGAGTATTTTGGCGAAGGCGCGGAAAGCCTGAGCGCCACTGGCAAAGGCACCATCTGCAACATGGGCGCCGAAATCGGGGCTACCACCTCGGTATTTGGCTACGATGAGAAGATGGGCGACTACCTGCGCAGCACCGACCGCGCCGATATTGCCGACATGGCGAAAGGCGTGGCCCAGCACCTGCGCGCCGACGACGAGGTGTACGCTAACCCGGCCAATTTCTACGACCAACTCATCGAGATTGACCTCAATACCCTGGAGCCTTACGTGAACGGCCCGTTTACGCCCGACGCCGCCTGGCCGATTTCGCAGTTTGCCGCCGCCGTAAAGGAGCACGGCTGGCCCGAGAAGCTGGAAGTGGGCCTCATTGGCTCGTGCACCAACTCCAGCTACGAAGACATTACCCGCGCCGCCAGCATCGCCAAGCAGGCCGTGGATAAGGGCCTGCACGTAGCGGCCGAGTTTACCATCACGCCCGGCTCGGAGCAGGTGCGCTACACCGTGGCCCGCGACGGTCTGCTCGACACCTTCGCCGAGATGGGCGGTGTGGTGCTGGCCAATGCCTGCGGGCCGTGCATCGGCCAGTGGGCCCGCCACACCGATGACCCCAAGCGCCGTAACTCCATCATTACGAGCTTCAACCGCAACTTTGCCAAGCGCAACGACGGCAACCCAAACACGCATGCGTTCGTGGCTTCGCCCGAAATCGTAACGGCTTTCGCCATCGCCGGCAGCTTGACCTTTAATCCGCTCACCGATACGCTGCCCGGCAAAAACGGCGCGGTGAAGTTCGACGAGCCCACCGGCGTAGAGCTGCCCCCGTCCGGCTTTGCCGTGGAAGACGCGGGCTTCCAGGCCCCGGCGGCCGATGGCAGCACCGTACAGGTGTTGGTAGACCGTAACTCGGACCGCCTCCAACTGCTGGAACCCTTCAAACCCTGGGAAGGTACCGACCTGCTGGGGTTGCGGGTGCTCATCAAGGCGCTCGGCAAGTGCACCACCGACCACATCAGCATGGCCGGCCCGTGGCTCAAGTTCCGCGGGCACCTGGATAATATTTCCAACAACATGCTCATCGGCGCCACCAATGCCTACACCGGCGAAACCAACGCTGTGAAGGACAGTGGTACCCAGGGCTCGCCCTACGTGCCGGTGCCCCAGGCCGCCCGCGTGCTTAAGAGCATCGGCATCGGCTCGATTGTGGTAGGCGACGAGAACTACGGCGAAGGCAGCTCGCGCGAGCACGCCGCCATGGAGCCCCGCCACCTCGGCGTGCGCGCCGTGCTGGTGAAAAGCTTCGCCCGGATTCACGAAACCAACCTCAAGAAGCAGGGGATGCTGGCTCTCACCTTCGCCAATAAGGCCGACTACGACCTCATCGAAGAAGATGACCAGATTGACATCCTGGGCCTCACGAGCTTCGCTCCCGGCCAGCCGCTGCAAGTGCGCCTGCGCCACTCCGACGGTGACACTGACCTCATCACCGTCAACCACACCTACAACGAAGGCCAGATTGGCTGGTTTAAAGCCGGCTCGGCTCTGAACCTGATTAAGTTGCAGGCACAGGGTGTGGCAGTGTAAATATCGTTATTGCTGATTACTTTAACGGCCGCCTCGGGAAACCGGGGTGGCCGTTTTTGTAAAGCAGAGTAGTAAATAATCTCTAATTTTTACCTTTCAAAATACTTAGGTTTCCATATCGCCAATGGGTTGTATCTCCAAAACTGTCACGAGTTTAGGCGAAGCAGTAACTCGTGACAGGTTTTCGGGGAGGCTGTGCCTCCCATAGAACGATGTAGTAGAACGAAACTAGCGGCGCATTTCCACTTTGCCGCTGGCGCGGCAGTGGAGGTACAACCTCCACAGTATAATCGGCACGAGTTACGGCTTCGCCTAAACTCGCGCCAGTTAGTAAACTACTTTAGTACCACGGATGCAACTTGCGGCGGCAATAGGAGTTAGGGAATAAGCACTTTCTCAATTCTTATGAACCACCGCACTCTTGGCAAAACCGGCTTCTCCATCTCTGAAATCAGCCTTGGCACCTGGCAGGTGGGCGGCAGGTGGGGCGAGCCATTCAGCCACGCCAATGCCGACCGCATTCTGAACGCCGCCGTGGATGCGGGCATCAACTTCATCGACACGGCCGACGTGTATGGCGACGGGGAAAGCGAAAAAGCGGTAGGCCGGCTTGTGCGCAGCCGCTCGGGCGAGCGGATAATTGTCGCTACCAAGTGCGGCCGGCGCTTGCAGCCCCACACGGCCGACGCCTACCAGCCCGCCGCGCTACGCGGCTTCGTCGAAGACAGCCTGCGCAACATGCAGCTCGAAACCCTCGACCTTGTGCAGCTGCACTGCCCGCCCACCGAAGTATATTACCGCCCCGATATATTTGAGCTGTTCGACCGACTCAAAGAGGAAGGCAAAATTCTTAACCTGGGGGTAAGCGTCGAAAAGGTGGAGGAGGGCCTCAAGGCCATCGAATACCCGAACGTGACTACCGTACAGGTGATTTTCAATATGTTTCGGCAGCGGCCGGCCGAGCTGTTTTTCAAGGAGGCGCAGCGGCGCAATGTTGGCCTGATTGTGCGGGTGCCGCTGGCCAGTGGCCTGCTCACGGGTAAGTTTTCGCCCCAGACGACTTTCAACAAAGACGACCACCGTAATTTCAACCGCGACGGCGCAGCCTTCGACAAGGGTGAAACCTTCGCGGGCGTGGACTACAACACCGGCCTGGCGGCCGTGGAGGAGCTGAAAAAGGTGTTCCCTGGCCAGCCACAGCTAGCCCCGCTGGCTTTGCGCTGGATACTGATGTTTCCGGAGGTAAGCTGCATTATTCCGGGTGCTTCCAGGCCCGAGCAGCTGCTTTCCAACTTGAAAACAGAAGAGCTGCCGGCACTGACAAGTGAGCAGCTGGCGGCCGTGCGCGGTATTTACGACCGCATGATTCGGCCGCTCGTGCATCAGTTGTGGTAAAAAGGCGGTTTATATAGAAAGAACGTCCTGCTTCAACAAGCGGACGCCAGGTGAGCAGGACGTTCTTTTTCAATTGGTTATTTCACAGCGTAGCCACCTGCGCGGCCCGCGCCTCACGCGGCTTCTGCACGAGGTAATAATACGCCAAAATGGCTAGCCCGATGCCAAACGGAATGATAGCCAGGTGCTTACCGTCGGTAAGGGTGCCAATGCGCACCGTGTCGAAGCCGAAGAACTCGCTGAGCATCCAGTACGAGTTGGCTGAAATCCAGAATACAATGGCCAAGTTATGGGCCAGCTCGGACTTAAGGGTGCGGGTGCGCCAGGCAATGACGAGGGCAATACCCAGCGTAGGCCCTATCATCAGGATTCCCAGGGGCTTCCACACCATGCACCAGCTGATGTCTTTGAGTAGCCAGAACAGGATGTGGGTATTCTCCATTTGCCGGTATCTGGCCGGAATGGCGTAAACTTCTTCTTCGGTGGGCTGAGCCATTGGGCAGGTAAAGCGCGCTGCGGCGCGGGTTACTTTTAGTGAAATAGCGTACTAGCAGTAAAACTACCGCCGCTTATGTCGCCTTTACTGCGCAAATCGCTAAAAATAACTGCCTGCACGCTGGGTGCGCTGGTGGGGGCCGTGGGCGTGTATCTGGGCTCGGCGTATGTGCTGTCGCGTATTCCGGTGGCTAAGCAGCCGACCGCGGAGCCGGCCACCATCCCGCTGTTTATCTACTCCAACGGGGTGCATACCGACCTGGTGCTGCCCGTCAGAACCCGGTTTATCGACTGGAGCCAGCAGCTGCCCTATGGCAACACGCAGGCCGCCGATACCACCTATCACTATATCGGCATCGGGTGGGGCGATAAGGGGTTTTACCTCGATACCCCAACCTGGGCACAGCTCAAAGCCAGCACGGCTATCAAGGCCGGCTTCTGGCTGAGTACTTCGGCTATGCACACCACCTTTTACCGCGAGGCCGACCTGCAGCTCGGCCCCGAATGCGTAGCGCTGCACCTCACGCCCACGCAATATCAGCAGCTGATTGCCTATATTCAAAAAAGCTTCCGCCGCGACGCCGCGGGCCAGTTTACCTGGCTGCCCGGCCACAGCTACGCCGCCCACGATGCGTTCTACGAAGCCAACAACCGCTACAGCATCCTCAATACCTGCAACACCTGGACGAATAACGGCTTGAAGATGAGCGGCCAGAAAGCCAGCCTCTGGACACCTTTTGATACCGGAATTCTCTACCAGTACCGGTAGCAGCGGCAGGAGTCAGCAGTTACTGATTTCAGATTTGCTGCAGCACCTGCGGCACGCCGATGCTTGCCGGCTGCACCACATATTGTACGTGGCGGCGGCCGCTTACTTCGGGCTGGTGCGGGTCGATAACGTACACCGGGCAGCTGGCGGGCGCGTAGTGCAGCAGCCCGGCCGCCGGGTACACCTGCAGGGAAGTGCCCACCACAAGCAGCACATCGGCGGTAGCCACCAGCTCGGCGGCTTCCTCAATGGCGGGCACCATTTCGCCAAACCACACGATGTGCGGGCGCAGCTGGCCGCCGTCGGGGGCCAGGTCGCCCACCTCAATGTCGCCCGGACAGTCAAAAACGGTGGTTTCGCTTTTCACCGAGCGCATTTTATTCAGCATACCGTGCAGGTGCAGCACCTGCGTAGAGCCGGCCCGCTCGTGCAGGTCATCCACATTTTGGGTAATAATGCTGACCGTCCAGCCCGGCGCCTGCTCAAAGCCGGCGAGGGCTAGGTGCGCCGCGTTGGGCGCTACGGTGCGGGCCTGGGCACGCCGCTTGTTATAAAAGTCGAGCACCAGCGCCGGGTTGCGGGCAAAGGCCTCGGGCGTGGCTACATCCTCAATCCGATGCTCTTCCCAAAGGCCATTGGTGTCGCGAAACGTGCGAATTCCGCTCTCGGCCGATACGCCCGCGCCGGTAAGTGCTACGAGATGAGGCATGCTGCTGCTAGTGGGGTAAGTACTGGTGAATAATCAAAATTACGGCTGGCCTCACCTAATCCAAGCCCTGTTCGGCCGTCAGCTATTGGCCATTCAGGAGCACTTCGTACTGGCGCTCGGCAAAATCGCGCAGGCGCTGAAAGGCGGCGTCAACCTCCTGCGCATCTTCGCTGAGCAGGTTGCCATACACGACACGGTCGGTGGTGCGCAGCGCCCGGCGCACGTCTTCATTATGCTGAAAATACTCGGTTAACTCTTTCGTGGTGAGAGAGCTGAGGTTAGTGCTTTCGAGGCTGGAAAGGTAATTTTTCCAGAGCACTACCGTACGCTCTACCAGCGGGGCCGAGCGGGATAGCGTGAAGCGCTCGGCATTGCGGGCAAACTGCGTCAGAAAATACAGGTGGTTTTTGCGGCGCTTGTAGCGGCTATAGCGCTGGCGCCAGCGCCGGCCGTAGAGGGCCCAGGCCACGCCGGCCAGCGCCAGGGCACCCGCCAGGCCCGCCAGCCAGAACGGGTAGTTAAAAGCCGGTGGCAGGGGCAGGGGCTGGTAATTGGTGCGCAGCGTGGGCAGCCCCGCATGCTCGGAGGTGTAGAGGGTAGGAGCCACGCGGTGCAGGCGCACCTGCGTAGCCGGCGGCAGCAGGCGCAGCGTATCGCCATCTTCGTGCAGCACCAGCACGGGCAGCTGCAGGACCTGAACCGGGGCCAGCGAGAACGTGCGCAGCCGGTACACTGCCTGGTCGAAGCTCCGGCCGTTTTCGGTGCGGGTAGGCAGCCAGCGCCGCCCCACGTACTCAAACGAGCCAAAAACCGCCAGCGAGTCGGGGAAAACAACCTCCTCGGCCGGGTCGTGGGCGTAGCTCAGCACGTAGTCGAAGGGCTGGCCTACCTCCACCACGGCCCGCGAAAACCGCCCCACCGGCCCGGTAGCCGCCGCGGCCCCGCTTATGCCCACGCCAGTACTGACTCCCAGCAGCAGGGCAAGCCGCCGCCCGGAACGGAATCTATTAAATATATTATGTATTATATATAGTAAAAACATAATTTATCCCCGTCGCTGCCGAAACAGTCCCACCAGCTGCGGCACAAAGTCTTCGTCGGTACGCAGCAGCAGCAGGCTCACGCGCTGGCGGCGGCACAGGGTGCGCAGGGCCAGCTGCCGGGCATCGGTCTGGGCCCGGTACTGGTTCTGGAAAGCCGGGGCCGACGTGTCGACCCAGCGCAGCAGGCCGGTTTCGGCATCGCGCAGGGGTACAATGCCCAGCGCCGGAAAGGCGGCTTCCTGCGGTGCCACCAGCTGCACCACTACCAGGTCGTGCTGCCGGGCCAGCATGCTAAGCTCCCGCTCGTAGTTTTCGTCGATAAAATCGGAGATAAGAATAACCAGGCTGCGCCGGCGCAGCAGGCCCAGCAGCTGGCGGATACCCGCGCTCAGGCTGGTATGCTCCGAGGCCGGCCGCAGCCCATAGAGGCGTTGCAGCAGGGCGTAGGCCGCCCGCAACCCCTTGGCCGGGGGCAGGTACAGCTCTTTCTGGTCCGAAAAAGCCAGCATTCCCAGCGCCGAATCCTGGCGGGCGGCGGCCAGGGCCAGCACCCCGGCCAGGTCGCGGCCCAGGTCAAGCTTGCACTGGCTGCCGGCGGGGCCGCCGCCCACGCGCTGCGAGGCGCTCACGTCGAGGGCTACCAGCACCTGCTGCTCGCGCTCTTCCTTGTAGGTTTTTACAAAGGTGCCGTGGCCTTTACTGCTCACGGCCCAGTCAATGGCCCGCACCTCATCGCCATACTGATAGAGGCGCACGTCGTCAAACTCCAGGCCGTTGCCCCGAAATACGGAGCCGAAGTTGCCCTGCAGCTGGGCCTCTACCGCCTGGCGCATTCTTATTTCGAGGTGGCGCAGGCGGCGCACCAGTGCCGTAAGGCTGGCAGGAAGCTGGGCAGATGGCGGGGCGGCGGGCGGCATGGTGGGCAGGCTGAGAGACGAAGCTACGGCGCGGGGCTATTTTTGGGGGTGAAATCGCCGCTGACCTCCTTTATTCCGGCGCTGGGCCTGCTCCTGGCCCTCGGTAGCTGTGCCCGCCCCGAAGAGGTGAGCCCTCCACCCAAGCTACTGACCAAGCAACAGATGATAAGCCTGCTTATCCGGTTTCATCTGCTGGAATCGCGGCTGGAATCGGGTCGGTTTTCGCCCGATTCCAGCCGGGCGCTGTTTCTGAGTATGCAGCGCGACATACTCTGGCACTACGGTATAGCCGAAGAGGATTCCTCTTTTCAGCGCAGCTATTACTACTACGCTTCTCACAAAAAGGACCTGGACGATATTTACGCCGGCGTTATCGACTCGCTCGATGCCCAGCAAAAGCGCATGGGCGGCCAGCCGACGGTGAAGCATCCGTAGCGTGCCGCGGCTCAGTAAATGCGGCTGCCATTGGGCACCGGCGCGGCCACGGCCACGAGCACCGTGTGGCCATCGGCATCGGGGGCCCCGAGCACCAGCACTTCCGAGTGGAATGGGCCAATCTGCCGGGGCGGAAAGTTGAGCACGGCCAGCACCTGCCGGCCCTGCAGCGTAGCGGGCGTGTAATGATGCGTAAGCTGGGCGCTCGATTTTTTCAGGCCGATTGCGGGGCCAAAGTCAATGAGCAGCTGGTAGGCCGGGCGGCGGGCCTGTGGAAACTCACGGGCTTCCACAATGGTGCCCACGTGCAGGGCAACGCGCTCAAAATCGGCTACGCTTATCACGTCAGAAGGAGGCTGCTCAGGCATCTTTTTCGGCAAAAGGGGCCAGCTCGCGGAGCTGCTGCTGCACCTGGGTTTCCCATTGGGCCTGGCGCTCGTGCAGCAGGCCGTGGTTGGTGTCGCGGTCGTAGGCATCTTCGGCCTGCTGCCAGGCCGAGTAGGCCGCCTGGCTCACGCGGTCGAAGGTAGTACCCAGCTGGCTGCAGGAAATTCGCAGCGCGCCCAGCTGCTGACGCAGGCGGCGGGCATATACCTCCGCAATATCGAAGTGCAGCTGCTCGTGGCGCAGCAGGGCGGGCGTCATGCGGGCCGGGTCGCGCACCCACGACGTAGCCGGGTCGAAGCTGGCCTGGGCCGTGCCCGAAAACACGTTGGCGTGGCAGGTAGCCCCGGTGTTGATATTGGCCGAGGTGAGCGCCGCATGGCCTTCGCTCGTTTTGGGCCGTCCTTTAAAATCAGCCACCGTGAGGGGGCGGTTGGCCGACCAGCGGATGGCCCCAGCCGGCAGCTTCACCTGCTGCGCGGCGGCCGGGCCGGGTGCGAAAAGGGCTATTAACAAAAATTCAGGCCAGAAGATGCGCATGAAGTTGCAAGGGTAGAAATAAAAGTAGCGGGCAGGGCCCATGCGGCTGGTAAACCAGCGCTCACCTGACAACCGCCACCCGGCTCTGAGTTCCGCAGTTAGCCAGCGGGCTGGCTCAGCACCAGCAGTTCTTCAGCCTTGGTAAGCGCTTGCGCTGAGCTGCCCGCTTTGGCAGTAGGCTTGCCCGGCTGGCTTTCGCGCCGAAAGCGCAGCAGCAGCACACCGGCTACCAGGCTCAGGCCCGTGAGCAGGCCCAGCCAGATGCCCGGCGCGCCCAGGCCAAGCCCAAAGCCCAGGCCGTAGCCCAGTGGCAGGGCAATAGCCCAGTAAGCCAGCAGGGCTACTACCGAGGGCACCTTTACGTCTTCGAGGCCCCGCAGGGCGCCCAGGCCCACCACCTGCAAGCCGTCGGATACCTGAAAGCCGGCCGCAATGGCCAGCAGCGTGGCAGCCTGCGCTACCACGGCCGGGTCAGTATTATAAAAGGCAGGAATACTATGCCGCAACACAATCAGCAGCAGGCCCATCGTGCCCATAAACCCAAAAGCCAGCCAGTAGGCAGCAAAGCCAGCCTGCCGGGCCCCGGCCATATCGCCGCTGCCGCGCAGGTTGCCCACCCGAATGGTAGCTGCCGCCGCAATGCCCGTGGCGGCCATATACGTCACCGAGGCCACGTTTATGGCAATCTGATGGGCCGCCTGGGGCGTAACGCCAATCCAGCCAATCATTAAATACGAAAAGCTGAATGCTCCCACTTCGAGCATCATTTGCACGCCGATGGGCAGGCCCAGCGCCAGCTGCCCGCGCAGCTCGGCCAGGCCCGGCCGCAGCCACTCGGCCATAGTGGCTGGGCGCTTGGCCCGTAGCAGCTGGGTGCGCAATACAAACTGCCCCATCAGCAGGGCCATGCCGATACGGGCAATGAGCGTGGCCCAGGCGGCGCCCATCAGCCCCAGGCGCGGGGCCCCGAAATGGCCGAAAATCAGGGCGTAGCACAGCAGGGCATTGAGCACGTTGGCGGCAATGGAGAGCTGCATGGCCTGGCGGGTCAGCCCCAGCCCTTCGGCCCACTCGCGGAAGCCCTGAAACACCATCAGCGGCAGCAGCGACAGGCCCACTACGCGCACCCAGGGCGTGGCCAGCGCCACCACCTCGGGGGCCTGGTGCAGGTGGGGCAGCAGCAGGGGCAGCAGCTGGCTGAAGCCGGCCAGCAGCACGCCCACCAGCGTATTCAGCCACACGGTGCCCACCAGCAGCCGGCCCAGCGCCTCCTTATCGCCGCGCCCGTTGGCGGCCGCCACGCGTGGCACCGCGCCCATGCTGATGCCCAGGCCCAGCACCAGCAGCAGCGTGGTCGAGCTCACGCCCATGCCCACGGCGTCGAGCGGCAGCTTGCCAAGGTGGCCCACCATCACCGAGTCGCACACGCCCACCAGGATATGCCCGAGCTGGCTGAGCACCACGGGATAAGCTAAGAGCAGGGTAGGGCGAAGGTGGGATTTTATAGCTTGCATCTACTTAAAAAAAGAACGTCATGCCGAGCATAGCGAAGCATGACGTTCTACTTGATTGGATACAAAATTACGACCTTAGCCGGCCACGGCCAGCACCACGTCGGCGAAGTCGCCGGCCGCATCCTGGAAGACCTGCACCACGCGCAGGCCGGCGCCCGCGGCCAGCCCCGTAATCTGAGGCAGGGTAAATTTGTATGAGCTTTCGGTTTGAATGGCCTCCCAGGCCGCAATTTCAAAAGCCTGGCCGGCCAGCGCCGCCACGCGTACGGTCTGGGCGCGGCGGCTCACCAGCCACGAGCGCATGGCCCCGGTGGCGGGGTCATAGTCAGGGAAATGCTGCCAGTCTGCGAGCTGAAAATCAGTCCCGGCTTCGGCGTTGAGGCGGCGCAGCAGGTTGAAGTTAAACTCAGCCGTGATGCCCTGGGCATCGTCGTAAGCCGCCCGAATGCGGCGCGGGTCCTTGCGCAGGTCGAAGCCCACCAGCAGGCGGTCGGCCGGGGTGAGCGGCCGGGCCAGGTTGCGCAAAAAATCGAGCTGCTCGGCGGGCGCGAAATTGCCGATGTTGGAGCCCAGAAACAGCACGGCCTTTGCCCCCGGCTGCGCCGCCAGCGCCGTGAGCGCTTCCCCGTACTCGGCTACCAGCGGCTCGGTGGCCAGGCCGGGCAGCTCCTGTTGCAGCGAGCTGGTCAGCTCCTCAATAGCGGAGGGGGAGATATCAACCGGCACGTAGGTGAGCGCTACCGGCTGGGCAAGCAGCTCACGCAGTAGCAGCTTGGTTTTTAGCCCGTCGCCCGCCCCCAGCTCCACCACGGCCAGGGGCTGCCCGGTGGTGGCACCCGCTGCCAGCGCCCGCCCGATTGCCGCGCCCTGCTCCTGAAAAATACCCAACTCCGTACGCGTAGGGTAATACTCGGGCAGGCTCATTATCTGCTGAAACAGCCGGCTGCCGGCTGCATCGTAGAAATATTTGGACGACAAGGTCTTCGGCGTTTGGCTGAAGCCTTGGGCCAGATGTTCAGCAAGTTGATTCAAGGTAATGACGAATGGGTGATGAGTAAGTAGCGGGTAGTAGTGGCAGCGGGTAGTACATACTACTGCTTGGTGGCCAGTGAAAAGCGGCCATTACCCGTTTTTCCGGGGCCACAGCAGCGAGGCGCCAATGGAGCCCAGCAGCAGCAGGCCTACCACGCCCAGTGAAACCGGCATGGGTAGCTCCCGGTTAAACTGCACGCGCAAAAGGTCGTCGGTCAGCAGCTTGCCACCGATAAAAACCAGAATAAGCGCCAGCCCATAGTGCAGGTAGTGAAAAAGCGTCATGAGGCTGGCCAGGGCAAAATACAGCGCCCGCAGCCCCAGCAGCGCAAATACATTAGAGGTATACACCACGAACGTATTGCGCGAAACGGCCAGGATAGCCGGGATAGAATCGGCCGCAAAAACCACGTCGGTAGTTTCTATCATCACCAGCACCACCAGTAGGGGCGTGGCAAAGCGCAGGCCGTCGCGCCGGGTAAAAAACCGGCCGCCATCAAGCTGCCGCGTGATGGGCAGGTGCCGGCTCAGCAGCCGCACTACCGGATTGTTGTTGGGCTCGATTTCGGGCTCATCGCTGCCGCTCAGGGCCATGCGAACGCCGGTGTATACCAGAAAAGCGCCGAGTATATAAAGTAAAAAATGAAACTTTACCAGCAGCGCGGCCCCCGCCAGAATAAATATGCCGCGCAGCACCAGCGCCCCCAGCACGCCCCAGAACAGAATGCGGTGCTGATACTCGGCTGGTACCTTAAAGTAGGTGAAAATGAGCAGGAATACAAACAGGTTATCTATGCTCAGGGCCTTTTCGATGAGGTAGCCCGTTAGCCATTGCAGGCCGGCCTCGTGGCCCATGGTGCGGTACACCAGGAAGTTGAAGCCCAGTGAAAGCGTAATCCAGAAGATGCTCCAGCCCAGCGCCTCGCGGAGCTTGACGGCGTGGGCCCGGCGGTTCAGCACCAGTAAATCGAGCAGTAAGAGCCCAATTATAAGTAGATTGAATAAAATCCAGAACAGGGGTGTGTTTTCCATCCGGCAGCATAAGGCTGTCTCAGATACGAAAAAACTGCCCGCGTGGCGGTAAGCGCTACTGCGCCGGCGCGATAGCTGGCTGGCCCTGGGGAGAGTTGTCGGTGCGGCGTGGCGGATGAATCCAGCTGCTGAGCTTCATCTGGACGACGCCAAAGAGGGCCTCCTTAAAAATGCCCTTCGACATTTTGGACTGCCCCCGGGTGCGGTCGGTGAAGATAATGGGCACCTCCTTGATGTGAAAGCCCAGGCGGTAGGTCAGCCACTTCATCTCAATCTGAAAGGCGTAGCCCACAAAATGTATCCGGCTCAGGTCGATGGCGCGCAGCACCCGCGCCGAGTAGCACTTAAACCCCGCCGTGGCATCATGAATGGGCATGCTCGTGATAAAGCGCACATACTTGGAGGCAAAATACGACATCAGTACCCGGCTCATGGGCCAGTTCACGACGTTAACGCCATCGCTGTAGCGCGAGCCGATGGCCAGGTCGTAGCCTTGCACGGCGCAGGCTTCGTGCAGGCGCAGCAAATCCTGCGGGTTATGCGAGAAGTCCGCATCCATCTCAAACACATAGTCGTAGCCCCGCGCCAATGCCCACCGGAAGCCAAAGATGTAGGCCGTGCCCAGGCCTTGCTTGCCCGCGCGCTCTTCCAGAAAAAGGCGGCCCGCAAACTCAGCCAGTAGCCCGCGCACAACCGCGCCCGTGCCGTCGGGCGAGCCGTCGTCAATTACCAGGACGTGAAACTTCTTCGGCAGCGCAAAAACGGCCCGCAGAATAAGCTCCACATTTTCCCGCTCATTGTACGTCGGAATTAAGACTAACCCGGCGGCCATAGTACTCATCACACGCAAAGATAAGGAGCGTGGCAATAGGGTTGCCTCCCTGGCTGGCTGGCGGCGAATTATTAGCAGCCAACGGGGAAGGAATAGAGCGGGCGGCTACTTATTGGCGGCTAACTGCCCGGCCAGCCGGCGGGCGTACTTTATACAGTCGGGCACGCTTACGCCGGCTTGCCAGTTGGCTACGGCCACCATTCCCCGGGCCGCCAGCGGGGCCACGGCGGCCCGCGCCGCCGCCAGGTACTGGTCGAACTGCGGAAGGCTCTGCGGCCAGTAATAGCGGCCCTGCCAGCGCGGTGCACCCTCAATGCCGTAAAGCCGGCTTAGCTCGTGGTGCACGGCAGCCAGCTGCGTGGCGGCCGGCTCCTGCGCCTGGCGGGCAAACTGTGCCCCGCCCACGAAGCTGGTAAAGAGCACCTGCCCGGCCGGCACGCGGTCGGGGAAAAGGGAGCTGGTCCAGATGGAACCCGCCGAATAGGTGTTTTCCACCCTCGGATTCAGCGCCCCGAAGCCCGCGAGCGGGTGCGCCACGGCCGCCCGGTCGTAGGCCGAATATACCAGCGTCATGGGCGGGTAGCGCACGGCCGCCAGGGCTTCGGCGGCGGCCGCAAAGTGCGGGCGCAGCAGCGGGGCCGCCGCGTAGGCCGGCAGCGCCAGCGCCAGGTGCGAGTAGGGCGCCAGGGCGGCCGGCTGGGGCGGCTGGGGGGTCAGGGTATACGTATTTTCAGCGAGCAACCCGATGGCGGTAATCCGGCAATCCGGGTGGTAGTTGGTAAGCTTGGCGGCAAGCGCATCGGTAAGGGCCTGCACGCCGCCTCGCAGCGTAATAGTGCGGCGGCGCGCCGTTTTTGGGCCTTTGGCCAGGCCGCGCAGCAGCGAGCCATACTGGGTTTCGAGCGCCGCCAGCTGCGGAAAAGTAAGGGAGAGCAGCAGCTCGGCCGGGTCGCCGGCATAAATGCCGGCAACAAATGCATTGACGGCATACTGCACCACTTCGGCCCCGAAGTGCCGCTCAAAAAAGGCGGCCACGGTTTCGCCCGGCACGGGCTGGGTCGGCCGGCGTAGCAGCTCGGCCAGCAGGCGCAGCTTGGTTCTCAGACTAAAAAAATTGCTGCTTATCAGCGCGGGCGGCGAGGCAGGCAGAGCCTGATACCGGCCGCCTCGCAGTACGTAACGGTGCTGGCTTACCGGAGCCGCTTCCTGAATGTGGCTTTGCAGGCCAAGCTCGGTCACTAATTCTTCTAGCTCAGCGCTTAGCAGCAAGGAGTTAGGCCCGGCCTCCAGCTGATAGCCCTCCGGCGTAAGAGGCGAATACAGATTGCCGCCCGGCCGGCCGCTCGCTTCAAACAAGTCGTAGGCAACGCCTGCTTTTTGTAAGTAATACGCCAGCGTGAGGCCGGTGAGACCGCCGCCGATAATGGCAACGCGGATAGGAGAAGGGCTGCTGGCCATGAGCAATTAGCGAATAGCTTTGTTTTCAGTGGGGCAAAGCTGAAAGAAACTGAAATATAAAAATCTACTTATATGAATAAGGCAGTGTTCCTGGACCGTGATGGCGTGCTCAACGAAGAAATGGGTGACTACGTCTGGACGCCCGAACGCTTCCGCATCTGCCCCGGTGTGCCCGAGAGCCTGGCGCGCCTCAAGGCGGCGGGCTACTACCTCATTGTGGTAACCAACCAGGCCGGTATTGCCAAGGGGCTTTACACGCCGGCCGAGGTGCTGGCCTGCCACCACATCTTGCAGCAGGCATGTGGTAACATAGTAGATTCAATATATTATTCCGAAAGCCATCCATCCGTCAGCGAGTCTATTTTTCGCAAGCCCGATTCAGGAATGCTCGAAAAAGCCGTGGCCCGCTTTCAGCTCGACCCGGCCCGGTGCTGGCTGGTGGGCGACCGGGCCCGCGACATGGCAGCCGGGGCGAAGCTGGGCGTGCGCGGCATCCTGGTGGGGCCGGCCGAGCCCCTGGCTTACTCGCCCAGGGTAGCCGATTTGTGGGAAGCTACTGAGTTGATTTTAAGCGAAGAAAAGTAGTGTCAGCTTTCCTGGTAAAACGATTGCAGGGCTGCTTTAACCTCCGGGTACTCATACACAAAGCCCTGGCTTAAGACCTTGTCGGCGCTCACGCGCTGCGAGCCGAGCACAATCTCGCTCATCTCGCCCATCGCCAGCTTCAGGCCAAACGCCGGCACCTTGGGCAGTAGCAGCGGCCGGTGCATTACCTGGGCCAGCGTTGCGGTAAACTCCTGGTTGGTGACCGGGTTGGGAGCTACGGCGTTGTACTCGCCCTGCCACTGCGCCTCTTCCAGCATATGCACCAGCAGGCGGCACAGGTCATCCAGATGAATCCAGCTCATGTACTGCCGGCCCGAGCCCAGCGGGGCCCCGGCCCCGTAGCGAATGGTTTTGGCAATGGGCACCAGCGCCCCGCCCTCGGGGCTGAGCACGATACCGATGCGAGGCAGCACCACCCGGAGCCCTAGTTCGCCGATGCGCCGGGCGGCAGCTTCCCACTGCACCACCACATCGGCGAGAAAGTCGTCGCCGGGGGCCGCAATGGGCGAGTCTTCATAAAGCATTTCCGCGCCCCGGTCGCCATACACGCCGATGGCCGAGGCAGATAGCAGCGTTTGGACATGGTGGCCGGGCTTAGCTAGCTCACGGTACAGCAGCTCCAGCCCATCGAGGCGCGAGCGAATGATGTCGTGCTTGCGCTCGGTGGTCCACTTGCCCTCCGCTACGCTGCTGCCGGCCAGGTTCACGATGCAGTCGGCGTAGGGCACCGCGGCAGGGTCGATGGTGCCGCCCTGGGGGTCCCAACCAAACAGCCGGAAGTGACTGGCTTTCTGTGGGTCGCGGGTAAGCAGTCCGACCTCGTGCCCGCCATCAATCAGCAGCTCAGCCAGCCGCTGCCCAATCATGCCCGTGCCGCCGGTGATGAGGATTTTCATGCTAATGGTTAATTTTTCAATGGTTAATGGTTAATCTCTGGTCAGCTCTTAAAAAATCATTACTCATTGACCATGAAGCAATTAGCCATTAAAAACTATTTTCCAATCTGCCGTAAAAACTCGCTGCGCAAAGTGCTGTCTTCCAGAAATTTGCCCCCGTACTCGCTGGTGATTGTCGAGCTGCTCGTGTCGTTTACGCCGCGGCTCATCACGCACAGGTGGTCGGCTTCGATGAGCACGGCTACGTCGTCGGTGCCCAGGCTCTGGCGCAGATGTTCGGCCACTTGCCGGGTAAGGCGCTCCTGCACCTGCGGCCGACGGGCATAGTACTGCACCACCCGGTTGAGCTTGCTGAGGCCTACGACGTGCTCACCGGGCAGGTAAGCCACGTGCGCCTTGCCGATGATGGGCACAAAATGGTGCTCACAGCACGAAAACAGCGTAATGTCGCGCTCTATCAGCAGCTGCTGGTACTGGTAGCGGTTGTCAAAGAGCCGCACTTCGGGCCGATGCTCGGGGTTGAGGCCCTTAAACCATTCTTGCACAAACATTTTGGCCACGCGCCGGGGCGTGCCGGCCAGACTGTCATCGGTCAGGTCGAGGCCCAACTCCTGCATAATAGCGTGGAAGTGGCCGCTGATAGCCGTGATTTTTTCGTCGTCGGTGCGGGCAAAGGCATCGGGTCGTAGCGGGGTGCGCAGGCCGGCTGGCAGGTGAGCATCCGGGCCGTGGTCGGTAGCCCGCGCGGCTGCGGCAGGGGCCGGGAGGCCGGCAGATTTATTCTCCATAGTATTCCACAAAATTACGGTCGGTTTCGTGGAGCGTCACGGCCAGCTTGAGCGCGGCCGGGAGCGCCGCCCGCAGCCGCCGCCAAATGACAACGGCAATGTTTTCCGCCGTCGGGTTGAGGTGCCGAAAATCTTCGGTATCGAGATTTAGGTTGCGGTGGTCGAAACGATTCAGTATCTCAGATTTTATGATGTCGCTAAGCTGCTTCAGGTCAAAAACATAGCCCGTTTCCGGGTCAATTTCGCCGGTGAGTCGCACGGTCAGGTTGTAGTTATGGCCGTGGTAGTTCGGATTGTTGCATTTGCCAAATACCTGCTGATTGCGGGCCTCATTCCAGGCCGGGTTGTGCAGGCGATGGGCCGCGTTGAAGTGCTCGGAGCGGCAGATAGTAAGCTGTGACATAGGGTTTGCAACCACTCAAATGGCCTTTTGTTAAGAGTAAAATGACTGCTTATCCTCATAGGATTAATCCAAGAAAAAATAAACGCGGCAAAAAAAAATACCAGACCTCATAATCAGTTGCGTCAGGCTGCTTAAATTTGGGCAGTCGGAATACTAGCTCGGCTCATTTCTTTTGTTTTTCTACTAGTTACCCATCTTTCCTACCGATGACTAAAAACCTACTTTTCGTCTTCCTGCTCCTGCTGGGGGCCTTGCAAGTGTCGGCTCAGCGCTCCCCCGTTGACGAGTCGGACCAGAACATCAACAATATTCCCCGCAAAGGCCAGCGCGTAAGCCTGCAGCTCGATAACAAGCGGGTAGAGGCCGCCTGGCTAAAGCAGTTGAACGAGCAGTTTCCCGGTAAAGTGAAAAACAATAAAGGAATCATTACGATGGATGGCGTAACGATTCCGGATATCTCGCCCACGCCGGTACGTGTTATCAGCCGTGTAGATGCCCTGCCTACCGGCACCGGTGTGTGGTGGAGCATCGACCTGGGTAATGCCTACCTGGGCCAGGCTTCGACGCCCACGCAGTGGAAGTCGGCTGAGAAATATCTCAAGGACTTTGCCCGCTCGATGTACCGCGAAGACCTGGTGGCGCAGATTACCGATGCCGAAAAGGCCCTGGTAACCTCGCAGAACAACCACATGTCGGTTATCAGCAAGGCCGATGCCATCAAGAAGGATATCGAGCGCAACAAAGCGCGCAAGCTGGAAATTCAGCAGCAGCTCGCAGCCAATGCCGCTGAGTTGCAGCAGCTTAATAACCAGGTAGATAGCAACCTGAAAGAGCAGGAAGCCGCCCGCGCCGACATTGTAAACATGCGCGTGGCCCTGGAGGCAGTAAAAGAGCGCATGAGCAAAATCGAGTAATCATTTTAGCCCAATAAAAAACCCTGCCGGCAGCCGGCAGGGTTTTTTATTGGGCTAAGCCTAACCTCCACGGCCCGCCTTGCGTTTGGCAGGTAGGCAGGCTGCCTGGCTTGCCCACCCCATTACTCTTTGCGCACTCATGGAAAAGAAAGAAGTTCAACACCAAGTACATCTGGAAGGCGCTGTAAAGCTGCTAACCGGCAACCTGAACGAGGAAGCCAGCCGCGCCGGTATCGACAACCAGCTACAGCGCTGGATTGAAGACTTAAAAGAAGCCGCTAACCCCGAGTTTCATCAGCTGGTAGTTGACCTGCAATCGCTGAAGGCGCTCCTGCACGGCGGCACCTACGACGGCGAGCAGGTAGGCCGCCTGGTACACCACCTTGGCACCGAAACCAAGCGCGTAGCGCACTTCGCCGAAGGCAATACCCGCCTGCACGTCGAGAAGCTGAGTGAAGCACTGCTGGCCGCTGCCGGCCAGCTGCTGGGCTCCAGCACTACGCCCGAGGAAGATTTGAAAAACAACAACCGGGGCGAGGATACCCTGGCCCGCTAAACCGCCGGCTACTAGTAGCCCGGCCAAACAGCTCTTCCAGATAGCAGTATCTGGAAGAGCTGTTTGCGTTTGGTAGCCGCCCGCTTTAGGGCGATAAAAATGGTCAATTAGTAAAATATTATGCAAATATTTATTTATTCTAATTTACACCCGATAACCCGGGCATATTTGCAGGCGCAGCTGCCGGCCGGCTACCAGGCACTACTGGCCGCCGACCTGCCGGCCGAGCAGCAGCGGCTTGCCTTTGAAGCCGCCGAAATAGTATTCGGCAATCCGCCGCCCGAGTGGCTGGCTGCGGGTTCGTTGCCTCGTTTAAAGCTGTGGCAGCTCGAGTCGGCGGGCTTCGACCGCTACCAGGGCGTGGCGGTGGCCGCGCCGGTTGCCAACATGGGCGATTACTTTGCCTGGCCCTGCGCCGAAACAATGGTAGCCGGCGTGCTGGCGTACTACCGGGCCTTGCCCGAGCTGCTACGGCTACAGTCCGAAGCCCGTTGGGTGGGGGCCGCCGTCCGGAGCCGCACCGGGCTGCTGCGGGGCAAGCGGGTGGTGGTACTAGGAGCCGGCGCTATTGGGCAGGCTGTGCGGCAGCAGCTCAGCGGCTTTGGCTGCCAGGTGCGGCTGCTGGCGCGTACGAGCCCGCACGCCGAGCTGCACTCGCGCGCCGAGCTGCTGGCCGCCCTGCCTGTTACCGATTTGGTAATTAACTGCTTGCCGGGTAGCGCTGTCAATTTCTTTACCGCCGAGCTGTTTGCCGCCATGCCGGCCGGCAGCCTCTACGCCAGTGTGGGGCGGGGCACTACTACCGACGAAGCCGCTTTACTGCGCAGCCTGCAAGCCGGCTGGCTCGGCGGAGCCGTACTCGACGTAACCGCTACCGAGCCCCTGCCGGCCAGCCATCCATTCTGGACAATGCCCAACGTGCTGCTCACCCAGCACACGGGCGGGGGCCAGCCCCACGAAGCCGAAGGCAAAATCGACCAGCTGCTGCGCAATTTAGCCCGGCTCCGGGCCGGCGAGCCCCTCGAAAATCAGATTTACCTGGCCAGGGGTTATTAGTGCCAATGCTAGCTCCGTGCTGCTTGTGCCCTAACTACAGAGCTGCGCTGGATAATAAGCCGGGATGGGCTTCTTCCGGCGTGCTCTGCGCGGCAAGCTTTTTAACTGGTTGCTGAAGCAGCGCTGCGGCCTCCTCATCGGTGAGCACGCGGGCCTCGGTTTCGCCGTCCGGAAAAAGGAGCCGGGCCGCCGCCTGGCGAAGCTCGTCGAGGCGGGTGAGGGCCTCCGAAATGGTAGGGTTGGCTTCGAGGCGGGCAAGCAGGCCGCTGGCCCGCGCCGCCTGAAACAGCTTTTCGAGCACAAAGGGCAGAACCCAGCCCGCGATATTGGTCATAAATGCCCCCCGCAGGCCGATACGCAGCAGCAGCCGGGCCGCCATGCGCTCGAGCAGCAGCGCCCGGGCGGCGGGCAGGGCCTTATCAGCCAGAAAATCGGCAACCAGCCGCGCGTGGCCACTCTGAATCTCGGCCCGCAGCACTTCCTGCATGGCATCGAGCGCCCGCTGCGCTACCTGCCGAAACAAGCGGCCGGTTTGCCAGGCGCGCAGGCCGGTT
Organism: Hymenobacter baengnokdamensis; assembly: GCF_008728635.1. Classification (NCBI taxonomy): domain Bacteria; kingdom Pseudomonadati; phylum Bacteroidota; class Cytophagia; order Cytophagales; family Hymenobacteraceae; genus Hymenobacter; species Hymenobacter baengnokdamensis. Next base: position 2,672,503 of record NZ_CP044285.1, read on the forward strand.
TGGCGGGCGGCCCTGGCTACCTGGCCGGGTAAATCAGAAGGAAGCGAGAAGTATTTCATGGGTAAAAAAGCCAACGAATATAGGCTATACGCGCCAGCTGCCGGGTTGGCTGAGAAAGCGGGCAGCTGGGGAAGAACCAGGACTTGTGAGTGCGAAAGCGTAAAAGTAAAATCATTAATTTGTAATGACTTACGTAGTCCATAAACGCTAAGTAGCGTCGCCAGAAACCCATTTTTACCGGCGTGCGTTAGGGGAAAGCTCAACCAAAAAACGTGTTGCAGCTGCTTCTCTTAGTATAGAGAAGTCATTGTGGAAAGCCAGCCTTAAGCTGTGGCTTTCAGTTGCCTGATGTCCGATTTATTACTCGACATAAACCTGCAGGAAGTCCCCGACAATTACCTGGCCGGCGCGTGGCGCGTGGCGCACCGCGTAGTAAACCGGGCCGACCCCGACAGTGCGTTGGCGCAAGCTACCAGCCTGCTGCTCAGCGACGACCTGCTGCAGCTGGTTGCGCCTATGCTGAGCGAAACCGGTAGCTGGGCCGTATTGCGCGATGAGCTGCTCAATCGCCCTTACCTGCGGCTGAGCTTCCCGTCGGAGGAAATGCGTGCCCTCGTGACGCGCCTGCGCCGCACGGCCGACGGGGCCCGCAGCCAGCTAAATCTCTATTTCAGCTCCGGGCTGGAAATGCAGCTCGACCGGCCCTGAGCCCCTGTTTCTTGTGTTATTCTGGTAGCTTTCCCCGTTCTTTTTAGCCGTGACTCATTCAGATTCCCTACCTGATTCTTCTCAAAAAAATGGGGAAGAGTTTCAATTTCTGGCCGACTTTATTCCGCAGCTGGTGTGGATGACTGACCCGGCCGGCTTTCATACTTATTTCAATCAGCGCTGGATTGACTACACCGGCTATACGCTGGCCGATAGCCTGGGGCCCGACATGTGGAACAACCTGCTGCACCCCGACGACCGCGCCCGCGCCCGCCAGGTGTGGGGGCATTCGCTGGCCACCGGCAAAGACTACGAGATAGAGTACCGCTTTAAGTCGAAAGCCGGTGGGTACCGGTGGTTTCTGGGGCAGGCGCTGCCCCGGCGCGATGCGGCCGGCAATATCACGACGTGGTTTGGCACCTGCACCGACATTCACGACCAGAAGCTGGCCAGCGAGCAGCTGCTGGAGCGCGAGTCGGAGTTTACGACGCTGGCCGATAACCTGGCCCAGCTTTCGTGGATGGCCCGGCCCGATGGCCATATCTATTGGTACAACAAGCGCTGGTACGACTACACGGGTACCAACCTGGCCGAAATGGAAGGCTGGGGTTGGGAGAAAGTTCATCACCCAGACTACCTAAAGACGGTGCTGGACTTTGTGAGTAACGCCTGGGCGATGGGCCAACCCTGGGAGCTGACGTTTCCGCTGCGGGGCCACGATGGCCAGTACCGCTGGTTTTTGACCCGCGCCGTGCCCGTGCGCGACGAGCACAACAACACCATTCGCTGGCTTGGCACTAATACCGACGTGACCGAAATGCGCCAGCTGCAGGAGCAGCTACAGAACTCCTATGCCGACCTCGACGCCAAGGTCACTTTCCGCAACCTGGAATTGGAGCACGAAGTGCAGCGCCTGCGCAAGCAGCTGGGCGAACAGGCAGGGTAGTGCCGTAAGCGCTGCAGCTCTTTGTCCAGCAGAGCGTTGTGCAAGAAGGTTGCCAGCTGTGCATGGGGGTTCGGTTGTAAGTAATATTTATATATTTTATTTAATATATATCCTGTCCATTAGGCAGATGGTGGACTTAAGCTGGCGCTGAGTGGTTGCCGTACCTTTGCATACGGCCCCGGCGGGTAGTTGCCGGCCCTAGCCTTTTGCGTTATGAACAAGATATATTGTCCTAGCCTGACTGAGTACCGGCGCCGCGTGGCGCGGGTGGTGAATATTGGCGGCGTACCGCTGGGCGGCGACTATCCCATTCGGGTGCAGAGCATGACCACGGTCGATACCATGGACACGCTGGGCTCGGTAGCCCAAACGCTGCGCATGGTGGACGCTGGCTGCGAGTACGTCCGCATCACCGCGCCCAGCGTGAAGGAGGCACAAAACCTGCTCGAAATCAAGAAAGAGCTGCGGGCGCGGGGCTGCAACGTGCCCTTGATTGCCGACATCCACTTTACGCCCAACGCCGCCGAGCTGGCGGCCCGCATCGTGGAGAAAGTGCGCGTAAACCCCGGCAACTACGCCGATAAAAAGAAATTTGAAGAAATAGCGTATTCCGATTCCAGCTACGCCGCCGAGGTTGAGCGCATCCGGGAGCGGTTTCGGCCGCTGGTGAAAATTTGTAAGCAGTACGGCACGGCCATGCGTATTGGCACCAACCACGGCTCGCTCTCCGACCGCATTCTGAGTCGCTACGGCGACACGCCGCTGGGCATGGTGGAGTCGGCTCTAGAGTTTTTGCGGCTCTGCGAAGAGGAAAACTACTACGACGTAGTGCTCAGCATGAAGGCCAGCAACACCCAGGTAATGGTGCAGGCCTACCGCTTGCTGGTGCAAAAGCTCGACGAAGAAGGCTTGCAGCCCTACCCGCTGCACCTGGGCGTAACCGAAGCCGGTGAAGCCGAGGATGGCCGCATTAAGTCGGCCGTGGGTATCGGCACACTGCTCGAAGATGGCCTGGGCGATACCGTGCGCGTCAGCCTCACCGAAGCCCCCGAGGCCGAAGCGCCGGTGGCGCGCATGCTCATCAACCGCTACGTAGACCGCGCCGCCCAGGCCCGGCCCATCAGGCCGCTGGTAGGCGAGGAGCCCCTCAACCCGTTTCAATACCAGCGCCGCGCTACGCACGAGGTATTGAACTTCGGCGGCCTCAACGTGCCGCGCGTTATTGTTGATTTGTCGCGCCTGCCGTACCAGCTCGAATATGCCGACCTGCGCGCCGCCGGCCACCTGTACTCACCCTTTCTCGACAAGTTTCAGATGTCGGACCAGGGGGCCGACTACATCTATACCGGCGAGCGGCCGGTGCCTTTCATGCTGCCCAATGGCCTGAAGGAAATTGTGACGTACACCGCCTGGCTCGACGCCGGCCAGCGCCTGCATCACTACCCGGTGATGACTGTCGACAGATATCTCAACGAGCAGCCGCGTCATCCACAGCTCAACTTTCTGCTACTCAGCCTCGACACGCTCGATGCCTCTTTGCTGCGCCACCTGCACGCCGACGCAACGCTGGTACTGGTGCTGGATACTACGAATGCTCATGCCCTGCCCGAGCTGCGCCGCGCTTTCTTCGAGCTGCTTAACAGTCAGGTTACCTGCCCGGTAGTAGTATTCCGCACCTACCCCGCCCAGGCAGTAGCGCAAACCCAGCTCGATGCCGCTACCGATATCGGTGGCTTGCTAATCGATGGCCTTGGCGACGGGATAGTTCTGCGCACGGAGGTGCTGCCCGTACAAAGCAAGGAAATGTGCCTCGATACAATTTCGGGCCTCAACCAATTGAGCTTCGGGATTTTGCAGGCGGCCCGCACCCGCATGAGCAAAACCGAATATATCAGCTGCCCCAGCTGCGGCCGCACGCTCTTCGACCTGCAGGAAACCACGGCCATGATTCGTAAGCGCACCGACCACCTCAAGGGCATCAAAATCGGTATTATGGGCTGCATCGTGAACGGCCCCGGCGAAATGGCCGACGCCGACTACGGCTACGTGGGCGTCGGCAAAGGCAAAATTGCCCTCTACCGCGGCCAGGAAGTCATCAAAAAAGCCGTGCCCGAAGAACGCGCCGTGGATGAGCTGATTGAGCTAATGCGCGAGGATGGCAAATGGGTAGAGAAGGAAGTAGTGGACGAGCCGGTAGGGGTGTAGGGATGTTAGACGCCGAAAAAATGCTGCTAGCCTTGCACGCAAAAGAGATTAGTGTAAAGCGCTATTTCGAGCCTTTTCGGGAAGAGAACGCGGCAGTATTACGAGCTACAGGAGCGATTCAAAACGTCCAATGCTTTTTTGCTCAGTTCTCATTTGAAACGGAGCTGGAGGTGGGAGAATTCTCATTTATGCAAGCTAATTGCCTAAAGAAGAGTTATGACTGGGATGCGGAATTTAAGCGAGCGCTACATACCAATCTGCTATTTGCAGGTAGTGGTATCAATGGTGATATAGTAACATTGGATTTGCTGGATTGCCAAGCAGGTATTTTATTTCACGATTACTTCTGGGAAAAACCAGAAGAAGACCCCAGAAAATACCTAATCAAAATGGACTGTTCACTTGGGCAATTTTACTGGAATTCCGCCTTTGTAGAAAACTATCCGATTGATGCTTATGGAGCTGCCGCATTTATGAATTCCCCATTTACAGGGTATAGTAATGAGTAGTTAGGCGACCTTACCGCCCCAAAAAAAACTCCCGAAACCGCGCCAACTCTTCCAACTCCCGCTGCACGTAGGCGTTGAAAAACGGCTCGCCAACCTGCCGCTGCAACACGGAAATGCCGACGTCAATCAGCCGCAAGCCTTGTTGCGTGAGCAGGATATTGTCGAAGCGCTCGCCGGGTAGGTTGCTGGGGCGCTGCAAATCGTGGTGCACGAAACCAGCGGCGTGCAGGGCTAGCAGCTCACCGGTGAAAACGTCGAACCAGATTTCGCGCATTTCTACCTCGTAGGCCCGGAAATCGAGCGGGTAGATGCGCTCCATTACCAGCATGTCGGCGGCCAGGGCCTCGTTGGTTTCCAGGCGATGAAAGCGGACTACTAATCCATTCACGGCATTGGCGAAGCGCATTTTTTCGGCTTCCGAGCCAATATCGGAGCGCGTATCGTCGCTGAAAAGCTTACCAACTTCCGTTTCGGAAAGGGCGATGGCCGCATTATTGGCGCCGCGCGAAAGCTGGCGGGGATAGCGTTTCGATTCCATGTAGTTGAAGGGCTAGCGGCACTTCTCCTTGCGGCGCGTATCAATAATGTGCGCGATTTTCCAGCCGCTGGCCAGCTTCACCAGCTGAAACGAGTCGTAGCCGCAGTGGCTGAACTTGCTGCCCAGGTAAAACTCGTAGGGTGCCCACACGCTGGCCAGGTTGGCGTCGATGAGTACGTGCTCGAACTGCACGCGCTCGTCCCAGCTTTCGGCGTGGGGCGTGCCGACGGCTTTTAAGAAGGCATTTACGCTTTCGAGCTGCACCGTGGGCTGGCCTTGGGGCTGGCTCAGGGTATGAAATACGGCGGTCGGGGCCAGGGTGCTTCGTACCAGGGTGCTGTCGCCGCGCCGCATTGCGTCGAAAAACGTTGTGATGGCTTGCTTCACGGCCGGCACTTCGGCCGAGGTCGTTTGGGCTTGTGCGGCGAACGTAGCGCCGAGCAGGCCGCTGAGCAGCAGCAGCGAAACGTGATTTTTCATGTGGTTAAGATAAGCGTTCGGCGTAGGCAAATTAGGGGTAGGGAAATCAGTCCTGGCCGGGCTCCTGTTCATGGGGCTTCAGGATGCGCGGCAGCTCGGCCACCGGCTCGGGGCGTAGCTCCTCGGGCACGGCGCGGCCCTGCAGCGCCAGCTGGTGGCGGGCTTCGTCAAACTCACCTTCGCTTTTGGCGATGATGAGCGTAGCCACGCCATTGCCGATAACGTTGGTAATAGCGCGGGCCTCACTCATAAAGCGGTCGACGCCCAGCAGCAGCGCCACGCTCTCCACGGGAATGGTTTTGGTAGCCGCCAGCGTGGAAGCCAGCACGATAAAGCCCGAGCCCGTGACCCCCGCCGCGCCCTTGCTCGTAACCACTAGCACGGCAATGAGCGATAGCTGCTGCGTAAGCGAGAGCGGAATGTTAAAGGCCTGGGCCAGAAAGATAACCGCAATAGACAGGTAAATGGAGGTGCCATCCAGATTAAAGGAATAGCCGGTAGGAATAACCAGCCCCGCCACCGAGCGCGAGCAGCCGTAGCGCTCCATCTTATCAATCATGCGCGGCAGCGCCGACTCGGACGACGAGGTGCCCAGCACCAGCAGAATCTCTTCCTTAATAAAGCCCAGGTATGGCCCCAGCCGCAGCTGGTAAGCCCGTAAAATCAGGTTTAGTACCCCAAAAATGAACAAAAACATGGTGAGGTACACGACCAGCATGAGCTTGCCCAGCGGTAGCAGGGTGGCCAGCCCGTACTTGCCGATAGTGAAAGCCATCCCGCCAAACGCCCCCAGCGGAGCCAGCTTCATGACAATGCCCAGCACCCCAAACATGGCGTGTGAAAGCCGGTCGAAGGTCTTGACCAGGGGCTGAGCCGACTCGCCCAGGCGGTTGAGGGCCAGGCCGAATAATACAGCAAACAATAGTACTTGCAATATATCGCCTTTGGCGAATGCTTCGACCACGTTGGTGGGCACAATGTGGGTGATAAACTCGACCCAGTTCAACTCGCCGGCCTGCGTGGTGAATTTGGCGGCTTCGGTCGTTTGCTTGCTGTCGTGAAGAGCAGCCTGCGCAGTAGCCTGCACGCCCGTGCCCGGCTGGGTGATATTGGCCGCCGCAATGCCAATTGCCAGCGCCAGGGTGGTTACTAGCTCAAAGTAAAGCAGGGCCTTACCGCCTACGCGGCCAACTTTTTGCAGGCTGCCCATGCCGGCAATGCCCAGCACTACCGTGAGAAAAATAATGGGCGCAATCAACATCTTAATGAGGTTGATAAACGTGTCGGCCACGGGCTTAAGCGCCGCGCCGAAGTGCGGAAACAAGCCCCCGACTACTACTCCCAGCACAATGGCCGTGAGCACCTGCACGGTGAGGTTGGAATAATAGCGTGTCATAGTAGTGGAAAAGGAGAGGCGCGCTGCCAGCAGGGCGCAAAGCTAGCTGGCTGGGCAGTGCGGGGCGCGTAGGCCGGAAGAAAAGCACGGGGCCAACAATCTTTCCGCCGCGGCCGGTGTTACTTTGCCATCCTCAACCTTGCCCTCTTTTATGAACGGTAAAAATCTTTTTAACCTCGGACCGGCACTCGGCTACTTCTTTCGCAAGAACGACCCGAGCCGCAAGTCCAACTTCAACCTGCGCACCATGCACTTTATCAATAAGCTGAGCATGGCGATGTTTCTGGTGGGCTTGTGCGTGCTGCTCTACCGCTGGTTTATCCGCTAGAACCCCGCGGCGATGAATATCGAAGAGTACCGCGACTTCTGCCTTGGCCTGCCCGGTGCCACGGAGGAAACCCCCTTCGGCCCTGATACGCTGGTGTTTAAGGTGGGCGGCAAGCTATTTGCCCTCACCGATTTGCAGACTTTTGCCAGTTTCAACGTGAAGTGCGACCCCGAGCACGCCAGCGAGCTGCGCGAGCGCTTCGACTACGTGCTGCCCGGCTTTCACATGAATAAAAAACACTGGAATACCGTGCTCATTGGAACCGGGGCCAGCGATGCCCAGCTGCGCGAGTGGCTGACCGATTCGTACCAGCTCATTGTGGCGGCGCTTCCCAAGGCATTGCGCGCCGAGCTGCGCCAGGAAATAAAGTAAATCATAGAGCAGCTGCCTGCTCCCGGACGTAAAAAAGACCGTCAGGCTGCGCCTATTTACAGGCTGCCTGACGGTCTTTTTAGCTACGGCTACTGGCCAACCAGGAAGACGGCGTTGCCAAACAGCAGCTTGCCGCTCTGCCAGAAAGCCCGGAATAAGGGGTTGTCGCCGAGGTAGATAACCTGGCCCCGGCCCAGGTCCTGCTCGCCCAGCACGAAGGTATCGACCAGCTCCTTACGGGCTTTGCTGCCCGAGAAGCCGGCATAATAGCCGTTCTTTTTAATGACACCCACATTCCAGCCACCTTTGCCCAAAAACCGGTAGCTGAGCGGCGTGCGAATAAGCGCCGGGTAGGTGTCGCCGTAGCCGAAGGACAGCGGGTGCGTATTGTCGAGCTGCACGCGGTAGATAGTGCCCAACGCCTGTTCCTGCGTGCCTTCGCGCTCGGCGCTGCCGTAGCGGCGCAGGGGCAGGTAGGGGTTAATGACCTCCGCCTTTTTGAGGGCTACCGAGTCAGCGACTTTACCCTTGAGCAGGAAATCCTTTTTATTGGCCAGAAATTTCATGGCGCCTTCGAGGGCGATGAGCTTGCCGCCGCCCCGCACCCAGGCTTTGAGGCTTTCGAGGGCCGGGGCGGGGTAAATATCCTGGTAATTGCCATCCGGCAGAATAAGCACGTCGATTTTTGACATATTTACCCGGCTCAGGTAATCGGTGCCCAGCACCGTAATCGGGTAGCCAATCTGCTGCTCGAAGAAGTGCCACACTTCGCCAAAGGCCGTGGCGTCGATGCCGGGGCCGGCTACTACGGCCACGGTGGGCTGCTTCACGAAGTGTACCGTGCCCGAGCCCAGGTCGTGGCCGGTGGTCGAAAAGCCCGATTTTACGGCCTGTACCACCGTGCCGGCCGAGTCGGCCTGCGCCCGCACCAGCTGGTCAAACTTGGCTCCCAGCGCCTCGTTGCCGGTGCGCGTGATGATGAGCGTGCCGGGCGCGTACTTCTGGCCTTCGGCCTCAAAAGCCTGCTCGGCGAAGCGTATTTTCACTTTCTGTTGCAGCAGCTTGCTCAGAAAGCGCACATCCTGGAGGTTATTCCAGCGGGCCAGGTAGGCGTAGGGCTTGTCGGTAGGCGCGGCGGCGCTGCCCTTTACCGTAGCCGGGGTTGGGGTGGGGCCGCTGGCGTCGAGGCGCTGGGTGAGGGCGTAGGCTTTTACCCCAAACGAGTAGGGGAGCGCCCAGGAGGTAATGTCGTAGGTAAGCGAGTCTTCGAGCTGCGGGCGCGGCTCAAACAGCACTTTCACCAGCGTTGACTTGGGCTGATACATGCTCACGAGCACGTCGTGCGGCTGCACTTCTACCTGCTCGGTTTTGCCGCTGGCATAGTTGTAGCCGTTGGTTTTGAGGCTCCTGGGGGCAAAGCCGTAGCTGATTTGCTGGCGGTCGAGGTACTGCGTGAGCATCCGCAGCTGGCCGGGGTCGTTGCCGGAGGCCAGCACGTAGGTTTTGTAGGTGCCGCCGGGCCTGGTTTTGGCGGTGGTGAAATAGGCCTGGAACTCACGCAGCAAATCGTCGTGGCGCTCGGCGGTGGCCTGAATGGTGGCGCGGCTGGCGGCGTGGTGATGGGCAATGCGCTGGGCCAGGGTCAGCGTATCGCCCTCGGTGCGGGCATAAGCCACGCCGGCCGGGCTGCCGCCGCCCTGCTCATAGGTCATGCCGATGGCGCCGTTGAAGCTGGGCCAGGTATCGCCGTAGGTGGGGGCGTAGAGGTCGTACACTTCCCGGGTAAAATAGAGCCAGTTATTTTTATCAAACGTGGCCCGGTTGTAGTCGCCAATCACGTTCTGGAACTTCCGCTGCCAGGGCGTAATGTCGGCATGATACGGCTTGGCGGCCGGCGAGAAATAATACGAGTTGTTGGGGCCCATCTCGTGAAAGTCGGCGTGCACCTGGGGTAGCCACTTGTTGTAGAGCACAATGCGCTGGCGGCTTTCCTGCTGGGTTTGCCAGGCCCAGTCGCGGTTCAGGTCGAAGTAATAGTGGTTGTAGCGCCCGCCGGGCCAGGGCTCGTGGTGCTCCCACGAGTCGGGGCCGGCATTGGGGCTTTGGTTACGCACGCGGTTGTACCAGTTCACGTAGCGGTCGTGGCCGTCGGGGTTCACGCAGGGGTCAATGATGACCACCGTATTCTTAAGCCAGTCCTGCATTTGCTGGTCCTGCGGGTTGGCCAGGTCGTAGAGCACCTGCATCACCGCCTCCGAGCTCACGGCCTCGTTGCCGTGCACGTTGTAGCTGAGCCAGGCCACGGCCGGCAGCTGGCGGCTGGCCGCGCCGCTTTCGAGGCTGGCCAGCCGGCGGTCGTTTTGCTGAATGTCAGCCAGCCGACCGAAGTTTTCAGTATTGCCGATTTCAATGACTTCCAACGTGCGCTTCTCGTAGGTTTTCCCGTAGGGCGTAATGCGCATCCGGCCGGGCGAGTGGGCTACCACGTGCGCGGCGTAGCGCAGCACCTCAGCCTGGGGCGTGAACTGGCTGCCCAGCTCATAGCCCAGAAACTGGCCGGGGGTTAATAAAGGTCCGGCCGCGTCGGCGGTGCTGGTGGTGCTGGGCGCGGTAGTGGTAGTCTGGGCCGTGCCGGCCAATGGCAGGGCTAGCCCCAGCAGCAGCCCAAAGCCCAGCGGGCCGAGGGTGCGCGTGGCAACGGTCCCGCAGGAAGGTAGAGAAATCATCAACTGAAGTAGCGTAGAAAAGAAGGTAAAAGGACGGAAACGGGAGGCACAAAGATGCAGTAGCGGCACTCGCGCCCTGCCATCTCTTTTGGGTGAAGGGGTCAGGGCATAAGGTTCGCCGGCCGCCGGTTGAACCACGGCCGGGCCTGCTCCAGCTGCCCGGCCAGGCGAAAGAGCACGTCCTCAGCCCCGAGGCGGGCAATGAGCTGCACCCCGCAGGGCAGGCCGTCGGCGGTCCAGTGCAGGGGCACCGACATGGCGGGCTGGCCGGTGAGGTTGGCCAGCTGGGTGTAGGGCGTTTTTTCGAGGCTTTGCTCGGCCAGTTTCTCCACGAGGCCCGAGCGCCGGATGAGGCCGCCCAGCCCGAAGGTATTCACCACGCGTAGCAGCTTCTGCTCGAAGGGCTTGGGTTGCAGCTCGCCGATGCGCACGGGCGGCGTGGCGAGCGTGGGCGTCAGCAGCAGGTCGTAGGTCTGGTGAAACCGGCCCATGCGGCGGGCATGGTCGTTCCAAGTGTGGCGGGCAGCGGCAAAGTCGGCGGCCGAGTAGGTGCGGCCCAGCAAGCCCAGCAGCCAGGTAGTGGGCTCCACATCGGCGGGCCGGGTGGGGCGGCCCAGCACTGCCGCCAGGCTGGCGATGCTGGCCCCGGTCTCGCCAAAATAAAGCATGAGAAAGGCCGCCGACACGGCCCGGCCGTCGAAGGGCAGTGCTACTTCCGCTACGTCGTGGCCCAGGCTTGCGAGCAGGTGGGCCGCGTCGCGCACGGCGGTGGCGCACTCCGGGTGCAGCGGCCGGCCCAGCGGGTGGTCGAGAGTAAAGGCGATGCGCAGGCGGCCGGGCTCCCGGCTCACTTCTTCCAGGTAAGGGCGCGCGGAGCCGGGCAAAAAGTACGGAGCGCCCACATCCGCGCCCTGCGTAGCGTCGAGCATGGCCGCACTGTCGCGCACTGAGCGCGTAAGTACGTGCTCCACGGCCGCGCCCTGCCACTTCTCGCCCTGCTCGGGGCCGGTAGGCACGCGCCCCCGGCTGGGTTTCAGCCCAAACAGCCCACAGCATGCCGCCGGAATGCGGATGGAGCCGCCGCCATCGCCGGCCCCGGCTACTGGTACAATGCCCGCCGCCACGGCCGCTGCCGAGCCGCCGCTGCTGCCGCCCGGTGTGTGGCCCAAATTCCACGGATTGCGGCAGGCGCCGTAGAGCGCGGGCTCGGTCACGGCCAGCAGGGCAAATTCGGGCGTGCTGGTTTTGCCGAGGATATTGACACCCGCCGCCTGCCAGCGGCGTACCAGCTCGGCGTCTTCGGTGGGCACGTAGTGGCGTAGGGCGCGGCTGCCGGCCGTCTGGGGCACACCGGCATAGGCCGCCCCGAAGTCTTTCAGCAAAAACGGCACGCCGCCGAACGGGCCGGTCGGCAGCCCGGCGGTAGCCCGCCCCTGCGCCTGCTCGAATAGGGGAAGAATGATGGCGTTAATCTGCGGATTGACAGCTTCGGCGCGGGCAATGGCAGCCCGGCACAGCTCGGCGGCCGTGAGCTGGCCACTTGCTACGAGGGCGGCCATGCCCAGGCCATCGAGTTGGTCGTATTCGGTGGGAGAAAGCATGGCGGCAAGATAGGGGCGGGGTAGCATTTCGAAACCGATAAAAAAGAACGGTCATGCTGAACGCAGTGAAGCATCTCGCGCGCTTCTTTGGAGTCATTTCCATACGGTTTGGTAGAGATGCTTCACTGCGTTCAGCATGACCGTTCTTTAGTTGTAGTCAATAGCCTCTTCGCTACTTATGAAAAACCTGCTACCCTTCCTCACTGCGCTGGCCCTGCCGCTGACCAGCCCCGCCCAAACCGCGCCGCGCCCGCTCAACCTCACCGACCTGGCCCGAATGCGCGACGTGGCCGACCCTAACCTCTCACCCGATGGTGCCTGGGTGACTTATACGGTAACGCGCGTAGATACCACCACCGACAAGCGCGACGCCGATATTTGGATGGCCCGCACCGATGGCTCGCAAAACCTGCGCGTCACTACCAACCCGGCCAGCGAAACCCACCCGCGCTTCAGCCCCGATGGCAAATACCTGAGCTTCATCTCGGGCCGCAACGAGGAAGAGGGTGGCAACGCCCAGCTCTGGCTGCTCAACCGCGCCGGCGGCGAGGCCGAGAAAGTAACCAGGCTTAAGGGCAGCGTGGCCGACTACGTGTGGAGCCCCGATGGCCAGCGCATCGCCTTGATTATTAAGGATGCCGACCCCGATTCGCTCACGGCTGCCCAGAAAGCCAAGAAGAAAACACCTCCGCCCATCGTCATCGACCGCTTCCAGTTCAAGCAGGATGTGGAGGGCTACCTGAATAATCAGCGTCAGCACCTCTACGTGTTCGACGTGGCCACGCGCCGCCTCGTGAATCTTACGCCGGGCCAGTACGACGAAAGCCTGCCCGCCTGGAGCCCCGATAGCAAGCAGCTCGTTTTCAGCAGCAAGCGCGGCCCCGACCCCGACCGCCACGACAACTACGACCTTTTTTTAATTGACGCGCAGCCCGGCGCCACGGCCCGGCCGCTGCTGACAACCGACGTACCTGAGAGCGCCCCCAACTACGGCAGCCGCCCCGCCTGGAGCCCCGATGGCCGCCGCATCGCCTTTGTGCAGGGCGGCCCCAAAGAGCAGCTCGTGTACGCCCTGCACCAGCTCATGGTAGTCGAGGTGGCCGGCGGCCCCGCCCGCGCCCTCACGGCCGGCCTCGACCGCAATACCACGCATCCGCAGTGGTCGGCCGATGGCAAAAGCGTTTATTTTCTGCTCGAAGACGACCGCGCCGAGTCCTTGATGCGGGTGCCGGCTGCGGGAGGGAAAATAGAAAAGGTGCTAGCCGGCCCGCGCGAAATTGGCGCTTACGACCTGGCCCGCAACGGCCAGCTAACCGTGCTCAGCAGCCAGCCGCAAGAGCCCAATGAAGTATTCGCCCTGGATAAAAAAGGGGCGCTGCGCCCGCTTTCCCGGCAAAATGACACCTGGCTGAAAGGAGTTTCGCTCGGCGCAGTCGAGCCCATTCAGACCAAGAGCAAGGACGGCACGCTGGTGAGCGGCTTCCTCATCAAGCCCGTTGGCTACCAGGCCGGGCGTAAATACCCGACCATTCTGCGCATTCACGGCGGGCCGGTAGCGCAGTTTGGCTACGGCTTTTCGTTTGAGTGGCAATACTTTGCCGCCAACGGCTACGCCGTGGTCGTGGCCAACCCGCGCGGCAGCTCGGGCCGGGGCCTGGAATACAGCAAAGCCATCTACGCCGACTGGGGCAATAAGGACACCGACGACGTGCTGGCCGTGGTAGACTACGCCGTGGCGCAGGGCCTGGCCGACCCCGACCGCCTCGGCGTGGGCGGCTGGAGCTACGGCGGCATCATGACCGACCAGGTTATCGCCCGCGACCAGCGCTTCAAGGCGGCCGTGAGCGGCGCCAGCATCGCTAACGTGCTGGCCGGCTACGGCACCGACCAGTACATCCGCGACTACGAAACCGAGCTGGGCACGCCCTGGAAAAACCCCGATGTGTACATGCGGGTGTCGTACCCTTTCTACCACGCCGACCGCATCAAAACCCCCACGCTTTTCGTGTGCGGCGAGAAGGATTTTAACGTGCCCCTGCTCAACACCGAGCAGATGTACCAGGCCCTCAAAAGCCTGAACGTGCCCACGCAATTGGTTATCTACCCCGGCCAGTTTCACGGCGTCACGACGCCCAGCTACGTCAAGGACCGCTACGTGCGCTACCTGAGCTGGTATAATAAGTACCTGATGCCTAAAGGCTCGGCAATGGGCAGCACGGCCGGCGGACAGTAAGGCGAACTTTGTAGCTGGTGCCTACAAGCAGCGCTCGGCTGAACTTACGCCGAGCGCTGCTTGTAAGTACCAGCTACTTGTATCTTGCACGATGAGCCAGGTCATTCTAACCGTACCCGATGAGCAGCTTGCGCCCTTGCTGAAAGTGCTGAAAGCGCTGCCGTTTGCCATTAAAACCAAAACCGTAGCCCCAGCCAAGCCCAGGCAGTACACGCCTGCGCAGCAGGAGTGGATTGATGATTTTCGCGAGGCCCTCCACGAAGTGGAGCTGCATCAGCAGGGGAAAATCCAGTTGAAAACCGCTGACGAATTGCTGGATGAGCTTCGAAATAATATCCTCGATTAGGTTCGACCGGTTTATCAAGCGGCTGGCGAAGAAATACGTCAGTATGCCGGATGACTTTGCTCGATTGCTGGTAGAGTTGCGGAATAACCCGCAAACCGGCGAGCCATTGGGCCGCGACTGCTACAAGGTGCGCATGAGCATTGCCGCCAAAAACAAAGGGAAAAGCGGGGGCGCCAGGGTAATCACCTGCGTTAAAATCGTCGGCGAAACGGTATTCCTGCTCACGATTTATGATAAATCTGAACAGGAATCTATTTCGGATAGCGAGCGCGACGAGCTATTGCGCGAAAACGGATTGCTGTAAAACCGAAAGAGCCCGCTACGATTGAAGCGGGCTCTTTCGGTTTTTTGAAAAGAAAAGTAGTCCGTCATGCTGAGCTTGTCGAAGCATCTTTCCCGAACGACACCCTAGCGGCGCGGTAGAGATGCTTCGGCAAGCTCAGCATGACAGTCTTTTTTATGGTCATTTACACCACCACGTTCACCATACGGCCGGGCACTACCACTACTTTCTTCACCGCTTTGCCCTCGCCGAAGCGGCTCAGAAAATCCGATGCCAGAATCGCGGTTTCGATTTCGGCGGCGGTGGCGGTGGCGGCAAACTGGCGCTGGTCGCGCACCTTGCCGTTGATGGCTACGGGGTAAGTCACGTTGGCTTCGACCAGGTATTCTTCGCGGAACTCGGGGTAGGCGGCGTGGCTGATGCTGCCCGAGGCGTGGCCTAACTCTTCCCACAGCTCTTCGGCCAGGTGGGGGGCGAAGGGCGAGAGCAGGATAACCAGCGGCTCCAGGATGGCGCGTTTGTGGGTGCCGAGGGCCGTTAGCTCGTTCACGGCAATCATGAAGGTGCTGACGCTGGTATTGAAGCTGAACTTCTCAATATCCTGGGCCACCTTTTGGATGACGCGGTGCAGGGCCTTCAGCTCGGCGGGGCTGGCGGGCTCGTCGGTCACGGCGAGGGGGCCGTCTTCGGGGTGGAAGAGTCGCCAGAACTTCTTGAGGAAGGTGGCTACGCCGCTGATGCCGTTGGTATTCCAGGGCTTGAATTGCTCCAGTGGGCCGAGGAACATCTCGTAGAGGCGCAGGGCGTCAGCGCCGAATTTGTCAATTAACTCCGTTGGGTTAACAACATTGTATTTTGACTTTGACATTTTCTCGACTGTCGGCTCAGTCTTGAATTGACTACCGGTATTGTCAGATTTGATGGCGTCAAAAGTTGTGAAAACACCAAATTGCCAAAAACCCCCTTTACAGACAAAGACGGTGTCTTTGAGCATAGAATTAGATTGGCTGTAAGCAATTGTGTCTACAGTGGAATTAGACGTGAATTCAATCGGAATATAAATCCTCTGGTAAACGAAGCTCGAAGCGTCTTGAGGAATGTAAGGTTCTCCGCTGCTATCATAGGCGACTTCTGGAGTCACGGTTTCAAAAAGATGCTTCGCATCCGCACTTATCAAAACGTTGGATGAAGGCCCAAGTAATTGCACCTCATGGTATTTATTGTTAACATTAATACCCAACGAAGGATGCGAATCGTTTTCAGAAACTTCAAAAATATCAGGGTCAACTTGTGCAATTAAGCGGGTTGCCAACTCCGAAACCCCCAAAATCATCCCCTGATTTATAAGCTTTTGGAACGGCTCGTTGGCCGTGACCAAACCCAAATCCTTCAAAAACAGGTACCAGAAGCGGGAGTAGAGCAGGTGGCCGGTGGCGTGCTCGGCGCCGCCCATGTAGAGGTCTACCTGGCCCCAGTATTTCTCGGCTTCTTCGCCCACAAAGCGCTCGGCGTTGTGCGGGTCCATGTAGCGGAGGTAGTACCAGCTGGAGCCAGCCCAGCCGGGCATGGTGCTCAGCTCGAACTCGTACTGGCCCTTGTACTTCCAGTCTTTAGCGCGGCCCAGGGGCGGCTCGCCGGTTTCGGTGGGCTTGTACTCGTCGATTTCGGGGAGCACGAGCGGCAGGTCGGCCTCGGCCACACCGTAGGCGGTGCCGTCTTTGTAGTAAATCGGGATGGGCTCGCCCCAGTAGCGCTGGCGGCCAAAAATGGCGTCGCGCAGGCGGAAATTCACCTTGCCCTTGCCCAGGCCCTTCTCTTCGAGGTAGGCGATGAGGGTGGCGGTGGCTTCCTTGTAGCCCAGGCCGTTGACGATGCCCGAGTTGATGTAGCGGCCTTCCTTGGTGGGGTCGGCCTGCTGGTCGAGGTCCTTTTGGGCGTCCGAAATGGCTGGGATGGGCAGGTCGAAGTGTTTGGCAAAGAGATAGTCGCGCTGGTCGCCGCTGGGTACGGCCATTACGGCGCCGGTGCCGTAGCCGGCCAGCACGTAATCGGCCAGCCAGATGGGCACGGGCTCGTTGTTGACCGGGTTCAGGCCATACGCGCCGGTAAACACGCCCGACACGGTTTTGACGTCGGCCATACGGTCGCGCTCCGAGCGGCGCTTGGTGGCGGCGATATACTCATCCACCGCGGCGCGCTGGGCGGGCGTGGTGAGGGTATCGACCAGCTCGTGCTCGGGGGCCAGCACCAGGAAGGTAGCACCGTAGATGGTATCGACGCGGGTCGTATATACTTTAATGACAGTACCTTCGTGGCCCTGCACCGGGAAGCTGACCTCGGCCCCGATGCTTTTGCCAATCCAGTTGCGCTGCATCTCCTTCACGGCGTCGGGCCAGTCGAGGGTATCGAGGCCCTTGAGCAGGCGGTCGGCGTAGGCCGTGATGCGCAGGTTCCACTGCGGCATGAGGCGGCGCTCGACGGGGTAGCCGCCGCGCTCCGAGAGGCCGTCTTTTACCTCGTCGTTGCTGAGCACGGTGCCCAGCGCGGCGCACCAGTTCACGTAGGTATCCTGCTGATACGCCAGCCGATAGGGGAGAATGGCGGCGAGCTTCTGCTTCTCGGTAAAGCTCTGCCACTGGCCGGCCGTGAAGTCGTGGCGGTCCTCGGCTTCGCCGGCCGCGCGGATGCCGGCGCTACCGCTCTCGGCAAACTTCTCCTGCAGGGTGCGGATGTGCTCGGCGCGGTCGGTGTCGAGGTTGTACCAGCTATTGAAGAGCTTGAGGAAAATCCACTGCGTCCACTTGTAGTAGTCGGGGTCGGAAGTGCGTACCTCGCGCTCCCAGTCGTAGCTGAAGCCCAGCTGCTGGAGCTGCCGGATGTAGGTTTCGATGTTCTTCTCGGTGGTCACGGCCGGGTGCTGGCCGGTCTGGATGGCGTACTGCTCGGCGGGCAGGCCAAAGGAGTCGAAGCCCATCGGGTGCAGCACATTACGCCCTTGCAGGCGCTGGTAGCGCGCCACGATGTCGGAGGCAATGTACCCCAGCGGGTGGCCCACGTGCAGCCCCGCCCCGGAGGGGTAGGGAA
Organism: Hymenobacter baengnokdamensis; assembly: GCF_008728635.1. NCBI lineage: Bacteria > Pseudomonadati > Bacteroidota > Cytophagia > Cytophagales > Hymenobacteraceae > Hymenobacter > Hymenobacter baengnokdamensis. The sequence goes on from NZ_CP044285.1 coordinate 2,690,258, forward strand.
ACATATCGAGTACGTAATATTTGGGCTTCGTGGAGTCGTTGTCGGCGCGGAAGGTATTGTGCTGCTGCCAGTGGTCTTGCCACTTTTTTTCAAGCTCTTGGGGGCGGTACGCGGGCATTTGCTGGGCTGGTTGTAATTCGGGCAAAGGTACGAAACCCGGTAGCGTGGATTCTGCGAGTCCGCCCGTAGTACCGTCCGGCTGCTAGGCGTCCGAACGCACGGAGGTAGCGCTATAGTGCTAGCTTTGCGATACTGGCAGGGTAGTCTCCCGCCAACCACGGTGTCTTTCGATAGCTTCGGCTAGAAAAAGGCGAAGCCCGTGGTTGCAGCCACGGGCTTCGAAGTGGGTGATTCTTTCTCCCCATTAAGATTCGAAGTCTATGGAGAAAAAACCAAACAGCGACGAGTATTATAGCATAATCTTCGTCAGGCTCCCGACTAAGCTGCTGTTGCAACTTGGTCGCTGGGTGCTGGTAGCCGGCAGCATGTACGTGCTGCTGCACCAGTAACCGATTAGCCGGCAGGGAGGGTTCGCGCCCTTCCTGCTTGGGCTGCTAACTAAGTTCAGCCGCCGGGAGTTGCGCAAAGATGCAAGTTTTTTGGCAAAATGCCCGGCTTCGCCAGGGCTAGCGCAAAGCCAGCTCGCCGGCCGGCTGCGGGGCCAGCGCTTGCAGCGCCCCGGCCAGCAGCTGATACGAGTGAATGCGCGCCTGCTGGTCGAAGATGTTGGTCGTGGCCATCAGCTCATCGACCTGGGTTTGGGCGATAAACTCCTGCAAATCCTGCTGAATGGTAGCCTGGCTGCCCACGAAAGAATAGGCCAGCATCTGCTGCACGGCCTGCTGGCCGCCGGGCACCCACAGCGGGCGCATCGACTCGACGGGCGGCGGCAACGGGGCCGGCCGGCCCGTGACGACGCTCTGCATAAACTGCTGGAGCGAGGTGGAGAGGTAAGCGGCCCGCTCGTCAGTATCGGCCGCAATCACGTTTACGCAGGCAATGACGTAGGGCTGGGCCAGGGCGGCCGAGGGCCGGAAGTTCTGGCGGTAAATCTCCAGCGCCGGCAGCAGCTGGGCCGGGGCGAAGTGGCTGGCGAAGGCGTAGGGCAAACCCAGCGCAGCCGCCAGGTAAGCGCTATCGGTACTGGAGCCGAGGATATAAATCGGAATATCCAGCCCCTCGCCCGGAATGGCGCGCACCGCGCTGCTGCTATTGCTGGCCGAGAAATAAGCTTGCAGCTGCTGAATGTCGTGCGGAAAATCCTGCGCCCCGCCCATCCGGCTGCCCCTGATGGCCTGGGCCGTACGCTGGTCGGAGCCGGGCGCGCGGCCCAGGCCCAGGTCGATACGGCCGGGGTAGAGCGTGGCCAGCGTGCCCATTTGCTCGGCCACCACCAGCGGGGCGTGGTTGGGCAGCATAATGCCGCCCGAGCCTACGCGCAGCGTGGTAGTGCCGCCCGCGACGTAGCCAATCAGCACCACCGGCGAAGAGCTGGCTACGCTGGCCATGTTGTGGTGCTCGGAAAGCCAGAAGCGGGTGTAGCCCAGCTTTTCGACGGCCTGCGCCAGGTGCAGGGTATTGCGAAAGGTATCGGTAGGCGTAGCGCCGGCCAGGATGGGGGCCAAATCCAACACGGAGAAAGCTACTTGCTTAAGAGAATCTGCCATTAGTAATGCACAAAGGATAGGAATGGATTTAACCAATGCTACCCACTAAAAGTTGACTGGCCCTAAACTGGCCCGAGTTTGAGGCGGCGTAGTCCGCTCGCGCCAGTTTAGGGCCGACTGGTCACCGCTTCGCTCCGGTACGGGTGTAAATTTGAAGCTCTAACTCCAACCCGTGGCCCGCATCCCTAAAGAAACCGTTGACCAGATTATCCACACCGCCGATATTCTGGAGGTGGTGGGCGACTACGTGCAGCTCAAGCGCCAGGGCCAGAACTACTGGGCCTGCTGCCCGTTTCACAACGAAAAATCACCCTCGTTTTCCGTAAATCCGAGCAAGGGCCTCTATAAGTGCTTTGGCTGCGGCAAGGCCGGCGGCATTATCCAGTTCGTGATGGACGTGGAGGGCAGCAGCTACCCCGAAGCCCTGCAGGCGCTGGCCAAAAAGTACGGCGTGGCCGTGCCCGAAGAAGAGGAGCGCACCCCCGAAGAGCAGCTGGCCCAGAACGAGCGCGACTCGCAGTATATCGTATCCAACTGGGCGAAAGACCATTATCATCGCCTGCTGCAAAATACGGAGGAAGGCATGAGCATCGGCTACGGCTACCTCAAGGAGCGGGGGCTGAACCTGACTACCATCCAGACCTTCGAGCTGGGCTACTCGCTCGACCAGTGGGACGACCTGCTTAAAAGCGCCACGGCGGCCGGCTACGAGCAGAAATATCTCGAAAAAACCGGCCTCGTCATCAGGCGCGAAGACGACCAGGGCCACGACACCGGCCGGCGCTACGACCGCTTCCGGGGCCGCGTGATGTTTCCGATTCACAACGTGAGCGGCCGCGTGGTGGGCTTCGGGGCCCGCACGCTGAAGCGCGACGACAAGATGGCGAAGTACCTCAACTCGCCCGAGTCGGAAATATATCATAAATCAGATATTCTTTACGGGCTCTACCAGGCCCGGCAGCCCATTCGCAATCAGGAGCTGTGCTACCTCGTGGAGGGCTACCTCGACGTGCTGAGTTTGCACCAGGGCGGTATCCGGAACGTGGTGGCCTCGTCGGGCACTTCGCTCACGGAAGGCCAGATTCGCCTCATCAAGCGCTACACCGACAATGTGACGGTGCTCTACGACGGCGATGCGGCCGGTATCAAGGCCAGTCTGCGCGGCATCGACCTGCTGCTCGAGGGTGGCCTGAACGTGCGCGTAGTGCTCTTTCCCGACGGCGACGACCCCGACAGCTACATCCGCAAGGTGGGCGACCAGCGCTTTACGGAATACATCGAGCTGCAAAGCCAGGATTTTATCGCCTTCAAAACCACGCTCGTAGCCCGCGAGGCCAGCCACGACCCGGTGAAGAAGGCCGAGGCCATTCGGGAGGTGCTCCAAAGCATTGCCAAGGTGCCCGACGGCCTCAAGCGCCAGGTGTTTTTGCAGCAGACGGCCAGCGTGTTCGGCTTTGAGGAACAGGTCATTATCACCGAATACAATAAGCTGCTGAAGACCCGGCCCGAAGGTAGGGGCGGCTCGCAGCCGCCCGCCGTGCCGCCCGCCCCAACCGCCGCCCCGCGCCGGGCGCTCACGCCCGAAGAAGAAGCCGAAGAAGCCATGTATGGCGTGTCGGGCGGCTCGGAGGCAATGGCCGGCAGCCTTAGCAGTAGCGCTGCCGACGCCAGCGACCTGGGCCAGCCGCTCGATGTGCTCATGCAGTGCGAGCAGGCCGTGCTGCGGCTACTGGTGCTCTACGGCCCGCACGAGGTGCAGCCCGAGGTAACGGTGGCGCATTATTTACTGAGCCAGCTCGACGGCACGCCGCTGCGTACGCCGCTCTACGCGCAGCTCTGGAGCGAGTGCCGGGAGGCCTTTCTGCAGGGCCAGCTACCCGATTTGCGCCTGCTGGCCCACCACCCCGACGCCGCCATCCGGAGCCTGCTGGCCGATTTTGCGACCGAGCGCTACGACCTGAGCCCCAACTGGCGCATCAAGGATATTTACGTGCCCACCGAGCTCAACTTAATTCAGCTGGCTTGCGATAATGCCATTCTGCGCCTCAACAAGTGCCACGTGCAGCGCGAGCGGCAGCAGTGCCTGGCCCAACTCAACGACACCCGCCTCGATGACAATGACCAGCTTAACGCTCTGCTGCGGTATAATGAGCTCACCAAGCTCGACAACCAGCTGGCCCAGATGCTTGGCACGGTAGTAGCGCGCGGGGCCTAAACTCATTTGTGTACTGACAGAAGGCAGCATCTTGTCAGGTGAAAGAATCATTTTTCACAACCCTGACAAGCTGCTGCCTTCCTCAGCCCGACTGCTTAATGCTTAAACAACTCGACCTTTCACGCCTGTGGCTGGCCTTGGGCCTGCTGGTCCTCAGCTTTGTAGTGGGCGTGGCGGGCTTCATGACGCTGGAGCACTACCGCTTTATCGACGCCTTTTACATGACGGTGATAACCGCCTCCACGGTGGGCTTCGGGGAGGTGCATCCGCTGTCCGATATTGGTCGGTTATTCACCTCTTTTTATATATTATTTAACTTGTTGATAGTGGCCTACCTCGTGTCGGTGCTCACTACCTACATTTTTGATGGCGAGCTGCGCCACCTTTTTCGCATGATTCGCACCGACCAGGAAATCAAGAGCTTTCGCGACCACGTCATTGTCTGCGGCTTCGGGCGCAACGGGTATAAGGCCTACGACGAGCTGCGTCACAGCGGCACCCGCGCCGTGGTAGTAGAGCAAAGCCAGGAGCTGCTGACGGCGGCCAACAACGCCATCGGCCACCACATTCCGGCCGTGTTTGGCGATGCCACCACCGAGGGCGCGCTGCGCCAGGCTGGCATTGAGCACGCACGGGCCCTCATCACGGCCCTGCCCAAAGATGCCGATAATGTGTTTGTGGCGCTCACCGCCCGCGAGCTGAACCCCAACGTGCTCATTATTGCCCGCGCCAGCGCCCGCAGCAGCGTCAGCAAGCTCATTTCGGCCGGCGCCAACTCGGTGGTGATGCCCGATGAAATCGGTGGCTCCCACATGGCCAACCTCGTCATCCGGCCCGAAGTAATTCGCTTTCTGGACATGATTTCGGGCCTCGACCCCAACAAGCTGCGCCTCGAAGAGCTGTCGTTTGGCGAGCTTAAGCCCAGCCTGCGCGGGCAGAGCATCCGGGAGCTCGACGTGCGCTCGCGCAGCGGAGCCACCGTGATTGCCCTGCGCCGGGGCGAAAGCGGCGAGCTGGAAGTAAGCCCCGCCGCCGACTACCGCCCCGTGGCTGGCGACGTACTGCTGGTGCTCGGCAACGAAACCCAGATTCAGGCGGTGCATCGGCAGTTTAAGTAACCTGAGCCAGTGGCCGCTGCGGCAAAACCATGAGTTAGTAGGAATGCAGATAGCCGTTACCACCCGTTTTTTATTGCCCGGCGGCCAGCTCGAGGGCCTGGGCCGCTTCACGGCCGAAACCCTGCGGCAGCTGGTGCAGCAGCAGCCTGAGTGCACGTTTCACTTTCTTTTTGACCGGGCCTATGACCCGGCCTATCTGTTTGGGCCCAATGTAGTGCCGCACGTGCTGCACCCCCCGGCGCGGCACCCGCTCCTGATGATAGCCTGGTACGAAGGCGCGGTGGCTTGGTGGCTGCGGCAGCACCGCCCGGCGGCGCTGCTCTCGCCCGAGGGCTTTACGGTGCTGGGTACCAGCGTGCCCCGCGTAATGGTGCTTCACGACCTGGCCTACATTCATCGGCCCGCCGACATGCACGCCCTGATACGGCGCTACTACGCTTACTTTATTCCGCGCTTTGCCCGCGCCGTGGAGCAGCTGGTGGCCGTGTCGGAAGCCACGCGGGAGGATGTTGCGCGGCAGTATGGCGTAGCAGCCAGTGGCATTAAAGTAGCTTACAACGCCCCGGCCGCGCATTTTCAGCCGCAGTCGGCCCAAGCGCAGGGAGCGGTGCGGGACAGGTTTAGCCAGGGGCAGCCGTATTTTTTGTTTGTGGGAGCGCTGCACCAGCGTAAAAACCTGGGCAACCTCCTGCGGGCGTTTGCGCTATTTAAGGCGCAGGCCGGGCAAAGCGACCCCACCAAGCTGCTGATTGTGGGGCGCGAGGCGTGGCGGGCCGGACCAATTTTCGCGGCTTATAAAAGCCTGCCGCCGGCCGTGCAGGCGGCCGTGCACTTCACGGGCCGGGTAGGCGAGCCCGAGCTGGCTGGCTTGTATGCCGCCGCGCTGGCTACCGTGTATGTGCCTTTTTTTGAAGGGTTTGGCTTGCCGGTGGTAGAGGCGCAGGCCAGCGGCTGCCCGGTAGTTACCTCCACGGTATCGTCGCTGCCCGAGGTGGCGGGCGGCCCCGGCAGCGCCCTGCTCTGCGACCCTGCCCAGCCCGCCGAGATAGCTGCGGCCCTCACGCAGCTGAGCCGCGACGCGGCGCTGCGCGCGCGCCTGCAAGCCGCCGGCCTGGCCAACGCAGCCCGCTTTTCGTGGGCCCGTAGCGCCAACGTGCTGTGGCAGGCCGTGCAGCAAGCCATTCAGACGATGCCCACGCCAGCGTAGGCCCGGCGTATCTTTGCCGCTAATGCACATTCTGCAACTTTGTCCGCGCGTTCCGTATCCGCCGCACGATGGCGGGGCGATTGCCATGTACGAAACGGCCCGCGGACTGGCCCAGGCCGGGCACCGGGTAACGGTGCTGGCCGCCAACACCCCCAAGCACTACCAGCCCGCCGATGCGCTGGCCCATCTGGGGCCCAACGTGCGCCTGGTAGTGGTAGACGTGGATACGCGCATCCGGCCGCTGGCAGCCCTCAAAAACCTGCTTTTTAGCCGGCAGCCCTATAATATCGAGCGGTTTGTCAGCCCCGACTTGCTGGCCCGGCTGCTCGAAATTCTGCGACAAGAGGCTGTCGATATCATCCAGTTTGAGGGCACGCAGGTAGCGCCCTACCGCAGGCTGTTGCACCAGGCCGCTGCCGACACTCAGCTACGCCTGCCGCCGCTCATTCTGCGGGCGCATAATATAGAATATACAATTTGGCAGATGCTGGCCGCCCGGGCCGGCAATCCACTAAAAAAATGGTACTTGCAGGAGCTGTCTGACCGGCTGGCGCAGTACGAGCGGGCCGAGCTGCCGCGCTTTAGTGCCATAGCGGCCATCACCGAGCAGGATGCCCAGCGCCTGCGCAGCATGGAGTGTGAGGCCCCGATTACCTTTATTCCGGCCAGTTTCGACCTCAGCCGCTGGCAGCCGGCTGCTGCGCCGCCCCAGCCGCGTACGCTCTTCGCCATCGGCTCGCTCAACTGGCTGCCCAACCTCGAAGGCCTCGACTGGTTTTTGCGCGAAGTATGGCCCCAGGCCCACGCCGAGCTGCCAGAGCTGGAGCTGCACCTTGCCGGCTCGCATCCGCCGGCCTCCCTGGTCGGGCGGGCGCCGGGGCAGGATAATGTCTATGTGCACGGCTTCGTGGCGTCGGCCGCTGCCTTTATGCAGCGCTACGAGCTGATGCTGGTGCCGCTGCTCAGCGGCGGCGGCATGCGGGTAAAGCTGGTTGAAGGCCTGGCGCTGGGCAAGCCCGTGCTCAGCACCACGCTGGGAGCCGAGGGCATTGCAGCGCGCAACGACGAAAATATGCTGCTGCGCGATGGCGCCGCCGCCTGGCAGCAGGCGCTGCGCGACTACTACCACGGCCAGCTGCCGCTGGCGGCGCTCGGCCGCGAAGCCGCCCGCACGGCCCACGCCGAATACGATACCCGCCAGGTAACGCAGCGCCTGACCGACCTCTACCGCCAGGTGCTGGGCCCGCATGTGCGGCCCGGCGCCCTGGCTGCTACGCCGCAGTAACGCTATGCGCCTACTTGTACTGCTTTCGCGCTTTCCGTATCCGCTCGACAAGGGCGACAAGCTGCGGGCGTTTCACCAGCTGCGCTACCTGGCTGCCCAGGGCCACACAATCTGCCTGCTGGCCCTCAGCGATGAGGTAGTACCCGCTGCCGCGCTGGCGGCCGTACGGCCGCTGTGCCGGGGAGGGCTGCAGGTGCACCGGCTGGGCCGGCTGGCGCGGGGCCAGGGGCTGGCCCAGGCTCTGGCTACCGCCGGGCGGCCTTTGCAGGTGGGCTACTTCTACGAAGCTGGGGCCCAGCGCCTGGTAGATAAGCTGCTGGCTGATTTTCGGCCCGACCATGTCTATTGCCAGCTTATCCGGATGGCCGAATACCTGCGCCCCCACGCCGGCCGGGTAGCCATGACCCTCGATTACATGGACGTATTCTCGGCTGGGGTGGCCCGGCGCCTGGCTACGGCCCCGGCCTGGCAGCGCCCGACACTGGCCCTGGAAGCCCGCCGGCTGGCGGCTTACGAAGCCGAGGCGTTTGGCTGGTTTCGGCACCATACCATTATCAGCGACCAGGACCGCCAGCTTATCCGGCACCCGCAGCACCAGCAGATTACGGTAGTGCCCAATGGCATTGCGCTCGACTACTTTCAGCCCCGGCCGCCGGCTGCCAAAACCCACGACCTGCTCTTTTGCGGCAACATGGGCTACTATCCTAATGTAGACGCTGCCTGCTTTCTGGCCGATGACATTTTGCCCCTCGTGCAGCAGCGCCACCCCGGCGCCCGGCTATTGGTAGCCGGCACCACGCCCGCGCCCAGGGTGCAGGCGCTGGCCCGCCGCCCCGGCGTGGAAGTAAGCGGCTGGCTGCCCGATATTCGCACCGCCTACGCCCAGGCGCGGGTATTTGTAGCGCCGATGCGCGTGGGCACGGGCCTCCAAAACAAGCTGCTCGAAGCCATGGCCATGCAGCTGCCCTGTGTAACTACCCCACTGGCCAACAATGCCTTGCGCGGCGAGCCGGGCCGGCAGCTGCTCGTGGCCGAAGGTGCGCCGGCCCTGGCCGATGCCCTCAGCAGCTTGCTGGCCGATGAGCCGGCCGCGGCCCGGCTTGCCGCCGCCGGCCGCACCTTTGTAGCCGAAACCTACGACTGGGCCGCGGCCACGCGCCAGCTTGAGAACTTGTTTCGGGATACTTGTTAAGCACTTAGAATTTTATAGAACGTTATGCCTCATCGGGCGTCCGCTTGCTGAAGCATGACGTGCGGGGGATTTTTTTGAGAATACCATGCTAGACACCATTGAATCGGCCATTGAAGACATTCGCGCCGGCAAGGTCATTATCGTTGTCGACGACGAAGACCGCGAAAACGAGGGCGATTTCATCTGCGCGGCCCGTTCGGCCACGCCCGAGGTTATCAATTTTATGGCCACCCACGGCCGCGGCCTCGTGTGCGCCCCCCTCACCGCTGAGCGCTGCGACGAGCTGGGCCTCGACCTGATGGTGGGCCGCAATACGGCCCTGCACGCCACGCCCTTCACGGTAAGCGTCGATTTGCTGACCAACGGCGTAACCACCGGCATCTCGGCTTCCGACCGCTCCAAGACCATCCTGGCCCTTATCGACCCGGCAACGAAGGCGGAGGATTTGGGCAAGCCCGGCCATATATTTCCGCTTAAAGCCCGCAAGGAAGGGGTGCTGCGCCGCGCCGGCCACACGGAGGCCGCCGTCGATTTGGCGCGCCTGGCGGGCTTTGAGCCGGCCGGCGTGCTGGTCGAGATTTTAAAGGAAGACGGGGAGATGGCCCGCCTGCCCGACCTGCGCCTCGTGGCCGAGCAGTGGGGGCTGAAGCTGATTTCGGTGCAGGACCTCATCAAATACCGCCTGGCCCAGGAAAGCCTTATTCAGCGCGAAATCACGGTGAAGATGCCCACCCAGTTTGGCGACTTCGACCTCTATGCCTACACGCAGCGCTCCAACGGGGTGCAGCACCTGGCGTTGGTAAAAGGGGATATTTCCGGCCCGGAGCCGGTGCTGGTGCGCGTGCACAGCTCGTGTATCACCGGCGATATCTTCGGCTCGTGCCGCTGCGACTGCGGCCCCCAGCTGCACAAGGCCATGCAGCAGATTGACCGGGAGGGCCGCGGGGCCATCATCTACATGAACCAGGAGGGCCGCGGCATCGGGTTGCTCAATAAGCTCAAGGCCTACAAGCTGCAGGAGGCCGGGCGCGATACCGTGCAAGCCAACGAAGACCTGGGCTTCCGGGGTGATGAGCGCGACTACGGCGTGGGCGCGGCCATCCTACGCGACCTCGGCATCCGGCAGATGCGCCTGCTCACCAACAACCCCAAAAAGCGCACTGGCCTGCTCGGCTATGGCCTCGAAATAACCGAAACCGTACCCATTGAAATCGTGCCCAACAAGCACAATCACTCATACTTAACCACCAAGCGTGACAAGATGGGCCACGACATCCTGCAAGCTATGAAGCCCGACACAGCGGCGTAAATATAGCAAATTATTAATACAATAAAAGCCCCGGCGCTGTTGAAGCGCACGGGGCTTTTTACTGCTGGCCGGTAAACCGGCTTGGCAGGAATATGGGCTACCGGGGCACCGCGCCCAGCCAGCGCAGCACCGGGTAGCGGCGGTAGCCGGGCTCGGCATAGGGCGAGTGCTGGTACACCCACTCCAGCTGCGCCGGACCGCTGGCAGCCAGGGCAGCATCGGTCTTTTTAGCGTCTTCGAGCTGCTGGCGTACGGCGGGGTTCCTGGTTAGAAAATCGGCGGCTAAATCCTCAAACACATAGTCGGAGTAGTGCTCTTTCTGCTGCAGGATGCTGTCGAAAAAGCCCCAGGCGAAAAACGAGTCGGTGGCCTGCGGCTCCAGGGCCTGCACGAGGTAGCGGGCGGCCGGACCCTGCTCGGCCAGCACGGCCAGGTAGTCGCCGGCGGCCAGCGTTGCGTGAGGCTCCGGGGTAGTCAGCATCCTCACCTGGCTGTGCAGGTAGTGGCCCTCGTAGGGCCGGGGGGTAGTTTTAAAATCGCCGATAGTGTACACCTCGGCCGGCCCGGTAAGGGGCTGCACTAGTGAGCGCAGCACTACGCCGTTGCGGCGCAGGTTTTCCGCTACTTCGCCCCAGGCGGCCGGAATGACATAGGCTGCCGGCGCGGTAACCGTAGCCGTGGCGCGGGCCGTGTTGTAGTAGCTCACGGGCCGGACGTAGGGCCGGGTGCGGTCATAATACAGGCGCGGTTTGCCGCTCACGGCGCTGGGCTTGTGGCCGGCCTCATAGCCGCGAAACTGCACCGTAGTGGTGGCCGTGTCGGTGAGAGCCCAGGCCAGCGGAAACTGCGTTTGGGCGGCCAGCGCCCGGTCGGCCTCAGCGCGGGCGGCGAGCAGCGCGGGCGCCTGGGCGGCCACGGTTTCGAGGTAGGTGAGCAGCAGGTCGTAGGTAGCCTGCACGCGAGGCCCGAACGCTTTCAGCATGTGTGTTTCCGGCATGAAGCCGATGGTGTTGAACAAGGCCGCGTAGCCGGTAGAGTAGCGCGGGCTTTCCAGGAAAGCCCGCAGGCCGCTCTCGGGCGTTTCGCCCTCAAAGTCGACGTAGGGCGTCATGGGCCACTTTTTCTGGTTCATGCCTTTGTAGAGCGCGGGCAGTAGCTTGTCTTGCAGATACGGCCCTAGCACCGGTCCCAGCTTGTCGGGCTGGGTCGGGATGAGCGTAATGGTATACTGGTAATCAGCGCCATTAGACGTGTGCGTGTCCACAAAAATCTCGGGCCGCCACTTCTGAAACAGCGCCGCAAACGAGCGCGCATTGCGCGAATCCTGCTTCACGAAGTCGCGGTTCAGGTCGAGGTGGCGGGCATTGCCCCGGAAGCCGTACTCGGCTGGCCCGTTCTGGTTCACGCGGGTGGTCGAGTTGCGGTTCAGCATCCCGTCGATGTTGTAGGCCGGGATGATGACGACCGTTACCTGTTGCAACAGCGCCTGAAGTTTTTTCTCGCGCAACAGGTTGCGGGCCAGCAGCATGCTGGCGTCGATGCCCTCGGGCTCGCCGGGGTGGATGCCGTTCTGGATGAACAGCACCGGCCGGCCCTTCGCCCGGCTGGCGGCCGGCTCAAAGGTGCCATCGGCCGAGAGCACAACCTCGTGCAGGGGCTGGCCGCTATCGGTGGGGCCGGCCTCGCGCAGTTGCATGGTAGCCGGGTAGGTGGCGGCCAGCTCTTTATAAAAGCCGATGCACTCGGCGTAGGTAGCGGTGGTGTTGTGGTGCGGGTCGCGCTCGAAGGGCGTACTGAAACGCGGGGCGGGGGCCGGGGTCATGAGCGAGGTGGCGAGTAGGAGGGAAGCCAGGAACATAGGGCGAAGGTACCTTTGCCAGCCGTGAGCTGCCCTGACCTGGGTCGGGGCCCGGCCAAATTTCCTTTTCTGACTTATGTCTTCCCGCCCCCTCATCCTTATCTCCAACGACGACAGCCTGACGGCACCCGGCATTGCGCACCTGGTGCGCCTCATGCGCGAGCTGCCCGCCGAAATAGTGGTGGTGGCTCCGGCCAGCCCGCAGTCGGGCATGGGCCATGCCATTACCATCGGCCACCCGCTGCGGCTCGACAAATCTACCCTTTTCGGCCCCGATGTAGAGGCCTACGCCTGCACCGGAACGCCGGCCGACTGCGTAAAAATAGCTAAACACTATATATTGAAAGACCGTCGGCCCGACCTCGTCGTGTCGGGTATCAACCACGGCTCCAACTCGTCGGTGAACGTGCTGTATTCGGGCACCATGTCGGCGGCGATTGAGGCGGCCATTGAGGGGCTGCCGGCCATTGGCTTTTCGCTCTGCGAATACGGCGACGACGCCGACTTTTCGCACGTGGGCCCCTGGGTGCTGGAGGTGTGCCGGCAGGCGCTGGCGCACGGCATTCCGGCCGGCACGGCCCTGAATGTGAATATTCCCAAAAATTCGGCCGGGCCAATTCAGGGCATCCGGCTGGCGCGCCAGGCCCGCGCCAAGTGGCAGGAGAGCTTTGAGCAGCGCCACGACCCCTACCGCCGCCCTTATTACTGGCTGCTGGGCGAGTTCGTAAACCAGGACCTGGGCCTCGACACCGACGAAGCCGCCCTGGCCGAAGGGTTTGTGTCGGTAGTGCCCTGCCAGTTTGACCTTACCAGCTACGTCGGCCTGGCGGCCATGGCGCAGGGCTGGCAGCTCGCGTTGCCGGCCAGCAGCGCCGCGGCTGCGCCCCCGCAACCCGTGCCGGGGGAGGATTACGGCCCCGCCACCCGGTGAGGCACCGGGAGGGCAGGCCGAAGGGTAGGCTATACTGCGCTGTGCTCGGGATGAGCTGCGCTTCGGCTTTCCTTCCGCTTGCCATATTTCACGGCCCGCACCAGCTTGTGCTGCTGCGCGGCATATGGCGTGCGCAGCACCCGCACGGGCAGCAGCCTGGGCGTCAGGGTACCGCCAGTGAGGTAGTGGGGGTGTTGGTGCGCGCCGTGCCCGGCTGGTGGCAGCAGCAGCACCAACAGCAGCAGACTTAGCAGGAGCGCCGGCGTTTTCATAGAGTATTCAGTTTGTACTCCAAGTTGGCGCGCAACCAGTGAATGCCGCATGAATACAGGTAGTTGACTCCGCTGGCCCGCCCGCGGGCGCGGCTAGTCGCTGCTCAGCCAGCCCTTGCGCCAAAAGTAATAAAGCTGCCCCAGCACAATCAGCGTAAGTACCACCAGCAGAACAGGGTAGCCCATGGGCGAATACAGCTCGGGCATATTCAGGGGCATCAGGTGGCCGTGGCCATCGTCGTGCTGAAAGTTCATGCCGTAGAGGCCCACCACAAAGCTGAGCGGAATAAAGATGGAGCTGATGATGGTCAGCACCTTCATTACCTCATTCATGCGGTTGCTCTGGTCGGAGAGGAAGAGGTCGGCCAGCGAGGAGATGTTGTCGCGGTAGCTCTCGGCCAGGTCCAGGGCCTGAATGGCGTGGTCGTAGGCATCGCGGTAAAATACCTTGAGCTCTTCGGGTACTACTTCATCGGGCAGGCGCAGAATCTCCGACATTTTATCGCGCTCGGGATACACGAGGCGGCGAAAGCGCACTACATCTTTCTTGATGCGCAGAATCCGGTTGAGCAGGCGCCGCTCGCGCCGCTCGTTGAAAATGCTCAGCTCCAGCTCCTCAATATAATCACCAATGGCCGCCATAGTAGGGTAGTAGTGGTCGAGCACTACATCGGTGAGCGCGTAGGCCAGGTAGCCGCTGGACTTACGCCGCAGCTGGCTGAAATTGGCCCGGATGCGGGTGCGCAGCACTTCCAGGCAGTCGTCGTAATCGTCCTGAAACGAAAGCACGTAGTTTGGCCCGGTAAAGATGGAGAGCTGGTCGTCGTGCACCGTCAGGTCGGCCGTAAACTCAGTCATGCGCGATACCAGAAAAAGGCGATTATCGTCGAACACCTCCACCTTGGCCCGCTGATAATCGCCGAGCACATCCTCCATTTGCAGGGGGTGCAGGCCAAAATCCGTCATGAGGCGCTCCATCAGCGGCAGGTCGCCGTAGCCGCGCACGTCAACCCAGTGCTTCAGCCCGGGCTGCCCGCTCAGGTAGTGCAGCAGCTCATCGTAGCGGTCGGTATATTCGGCTTCTTCGTGCACGCTCTCGTCGTACGACATCAGAAAGAGGCGCGGCTTAAGGGACTCGGGCGGCACGTGCAGCGTACCGGGGTGCTGGCCCACGTTCTGGTACAGGGCCTGGCGCCGGGCCTCCCGGCTGGGGGCCGCCGGGCCGGGGGCGGTGCGGGCCATAGGGGCCTTGGAAGAAGCCGGAGGGTTGGAAGCGGCCGGAGTCGAACCGTTAGGATTCATTAAAACGAGGGCAAAAATGCAAATAGCACCGCAAGGTGCAGTCCGAAAAACGAATTGCTGCCGGCTGCTGCCGTACTTTGCCCTGCCCGATAGCCTTGTGAAAACCGATAGTTTCCCGCCGCCCCTGCCTGGCTGGGCCGTATACGCCGCCGAAGCCCCGCCCGGACAACCACCGGCCGGGCCGCGCTGGCCGCTGGCCTTTGCCTCGTTTCTGTACCTTGAGCCGGCGCATCAGGCGTTGCAGGGAGCAAGCCGGGTGCTCAGCTTTTATCTGGAAGATGAAAGCGTTGGCCTCAGTGTGGCGCAGCTATTTATAGTGCCCGATTTTTTGGGGCCGGGCCGGGCCAGCTCGCCGGGCCGGGCTCCATTCGGGGCCGTGCAGCTGGCGGCCGGGGTGCCGCTGGCCGCGCTCCACCTGCTGCTCACAACGGCCGAGGCCGCCCTGCGCCAGCGCGGGCAGCGCACACTGCATATACGCGGCTACCCGTTTTGCTACGACCCCGCCGGAGCCGCGCTGCTGGCCGAAGCGCTGCGCCAGCGCCACTACACCGTGCCCCTGGCCGAGCAGAACTACTACCTCGATGCTACCCGCGATTACGAGGCGCACCTGCACCCCAGCGAGCGCCGCCGGCTGCGCCGCTGCCGCCAGCAGGGCCTCGTACCCGAGCAGGAGCCTCCCCTGATTTTGCCCTTGGCCTACGACTTCATTGCGGCCTGCCGGCAGGAGCGGGGGGTAGCGCTGTCGCTGCCCCTGACCCAGGTGCAGGAGTTGTTTCAGGTTTTCCCCGGCCAGCACCTGTTATTTTCGGTGCGCAAGCCGGGCGGCGACTGGGCGGCCCTGACCATCGCCATCCAGGTGAGCAGCGAAGTGCTGTATAATTTTTACCCGGCCAGCCCCAGGGCCGAAAACCACCTGAGCCCAGTTGTGCTGCTCAACGAAAGCCTGCACACCTATGCCCGTGCCTCCGGGCTGCGGGTAGTCGACCTGGGCACCTCCACGCTGCCCACCGGGCCAAACGAGCCCCTGCTGCGCTTCAAGCGCCACCTCGGCGGGGTAGCGGGATTAAGGTTAAGCTGGGAGAAAGTGTTATAAGGTAACGTGTTATGCAAATGAGTAAATTGAATTCAGGTATTGCCCATTTGTATAGCGCGTTGATTATTCAGCTGTTGGCTGGTGGTTGGTAGCTGTGCTAAATGCCTGCCTCCGACCTTTGTCTTATGGCTACCTCTGTTCGCGCTATCTGGCAAGGCTTCGTGCGTGGTTCGCTGGGTACGGGCGCAGCCGTGGCTGCGCGGGCCGTCGGCGCCCTGGTACTTAATAAGCTGGTGGCTTTGTACGGAGGAGCCGGCGGCCTCACTCAGCTCGCCCAGTTTCAAAACCTGATGGCCTTATTTGGAGCCCTACCCACCGACGGGGTGCAGGTGGGGGCCACGGCCCGGCTCGCTCCGCTGCGGCCCGGCTCGGGGCGCTACCGGGCCTGGCTGGGAGCTGCCCTGTTCCTGACGACGGTAGTTGGCCTGGCCGCCGGAGCGGTGCTGCTGGCTACTGGTGGCCCGCGGTGGTCAGTCGGCCCCGTCGGGTTATTTACCGGGGCAATGCTGCTGGTGATGGGGCAGGCGCTGCTAAGCACCGCCTTATTGGCTGCGGGCCGCCGCGGGGCCTACGTGGCCCAGTCCGTAGCGTTAAGCTTGCTTGGTACGGCGGCAGCCGCCGGAGCGCTGGCTGCTGGCTGGTCGTTGCCGCGTGTGCTGCTGGCTTATGTGGTCGGGCAGGCGCTGACTTTGCCGCTGGCCCTGGGAGCAGCCAGGCGGGCCGGATTGCTACAGGGCCTGGGCTTGCGGTGGCCCAGTTCGAGCGCCCAACGGGGCCTGCTGCGGTTTGTGCTGATGGCGGCCGGGGCGCTGCTGTTTGGCCGGGCCGTTGATTACGCCGTGCGCGCCTGGCTGATGGCTCACTTTGCGCCTGCCCAAACCGACCTGTGGCAGGCCGTTGCGAAGCTGTCCGACAACTACACGCTGGTGGTCACGGCGCTGCTTAGTACGGTATTTTATCCCCGGTTAGCGGCGCTGGTGGCTCAGCCGGCGCAGGCCCGCCGCTACCTGGGGGCAGTGCTGGGCCTGCTAGCCACCAGCCTGGCCGCCGGACTCGGGGCAATATACATTTTTCGGGATATACTGCTGTCGTTGTTGTTTGCCCCTCGTCTGCTGGCTGCCCGCGACCTGCTGGCCCCCCAGCTGCTTGGCGATTGGGCCAAGTTTTTAAGCTGGGTATTTCTATATCAGCTGCTGGCGCGTGCCCGCACCTGGCCTTACCTGGCTGTGCAGGCTGCCTCGGCGGCGCTCTACGTGGCGCTGCTGGCAGGCCTGCTCCCCAGGTTTGGGCTGCACGGGCTGGTGCTGGCCCATGCCGCCCGCTACGGAGTGCTCGTGGTGGCTTGCGGAGCTTGGTACATTTGGAAATAATATTCTCTTATGGGTAATATGTAAATGGGTAAGCCAGAGAGTAAATTGGTTTCCGATAAGGTAAGCGTTACGGCGATGGCTTCCGCTCAGCCGCTCGTAACGGTTGTCGCCTTGTGCCACAACCATGCGCCCTACCTGCGCGAAGCCCTTGATTCGGTGCTGGCTCAGGACTACGCGGCGCTGGAGGTCTGGCTGGTAGATAATGGCAGCACCGATGGCAGCCCAGCCATTCTGCAGGAATATGCGCAGCATAACCCCGCCTGGCACTTGCTGCTGCTGCCCGAAAACCTGGGCAACTGCCGCGCCTTCAACCAGGCTTTCTTTCAAAGCCAGGGCGAGTTTGTGGTCGACTTTGCGACCGATGACGTGCTGCTGCCCCAGCGCCTGAGCCAGCAGGTGGCCCTGTTTCGGCAGCTGCCCCCCGATTATGGCCTGGTGTATTCCAACTGTGAGCTTATCGGCGAAGCCGGCGAGGTACTGGGGTTGCACCACCGGCCGGCCGGAGCCGGGCGCCTGAACCCGCACCCCGCGAGCGGCTGGGTTTTTACGGACGTGCTGACGCGCTATTTTATCAGTACCCCTACTATGCTCATGCGCCGGGCTACGCTGCTGGCTTTGGGGGGCTACGACGAAACCCTGAGCTACGAAGACTTCGACTTCTGGGTGCGAGCCAGCCGCGACTGGCGCTTTCAGTACCAGGATGCCGTAACGACCCGCAAGCGCCGACACCCGCGCAGCATGAGCGCCCAGATAACCCGCGCCCACGACCCTTACCTGGCCTCCACGCTGCGGGTGTGCGAGAAGGCGCTGGCGCTGTGCCGCACGCCGGCCGAGCTACGCGCGCTGGCCCGGCGGGTGCGCTACGAGCTGGGCCACGCGGGGCGCCGCCGGCAGTGGGCCGCGGCTGGCCAGGCCCTTCGGCTACTCATGAATATAATCGGCCGGGTCGTAGGGCTGCGAGGCCAGGCATAGCAGCACCGCCCCCGGCCCAAAGTGGATTTCGGGCCAGCAGTGCGGCGGCAGGTAAAGGGCCTGGGTGGGCTGGCTGAGGCAGAAGCGCAGTGGCTCTTCGCCTTCGGCCTGCATCACGAGGTCAATGCGCCCGTGTACGGCCACTAATAATTGCTCGAGGGTGTGGTGCGCGTGGCGGCCCCGCACCCGGCCGGCGGGTACCTCCGTTATCCAGTAGGTGCGCTTCACGGCAAAAGGAAGCTGGCCGTCTTCAGCTACGGTGAGCCGGCCGCTGTCGGCTGCGCCGTGACTGGGAAGGGTTAGCAGGTAAGGAAGCGTCATGCAGCAAGAGTGGCCGGCAAAGATAAAGCTGGGCCGCTTAGGCTACCCACCCTTAGTATGGGCATGGTTACGCTGGTATTGATAAGTCCAGTCAGCCCGGCGGGCCGGTAACGAACTACAAAAACCGCTGTTTTAAGGCGGGCGTCGGGAGCAGGCAGCTTTCCTGGCGGCCAAACCAGCGGTAGCGGTGGCGCGCTACGTAGCGGTACAGGCCGTCGCGCCAGGCGCCGGGCAGCAGCCAGCCTGCACCCGCCAGCCGCCAGGGCCATCCCAGCTGCCCGGCAATGCGCAGCACCGCCGCCGAGTGTGAGTAGACCTGATTATCTTCTACCAGGATAACCGACTCGGGGCTGGTCAGGGCGCTGGCGGCCACACCATGCGCGGCCAGCAGGGCCTGGCCAGCGGCGCTTTGCAGGGCGGCAAAGCGGAAGCGGCCCTGCGGGTCGTGGCGAATAACGAACTGCACAAAGCCGTTGCACAGGTTGCAGACGCCGTCGAAAAGAATAGTAGCCATCAGGGGTGCGTAACAGAGAGCAAAGCCAACTAGCGTAACGCGGAGGCCGCTTATAGGTTTGCGGCGGGTAGCTATTGTCGTTGAGCAAGAGCATGTTTACGTATTTACCGCTACGTAATTTTCCTAAAAAAATACGCACTTTTCACGTCGTTGCTGCCCAACACCTTGCCGTATAAGCAGGCTGTAGTACCACTCATTTTCTTCATTTTATGCCTAAACTCACCTCTCAACTCACGCTGGCAGCATTAGTCTTCGGCCTTACCCTGCTCGGCGGCTGCAGCAGCAATAATAAGGATGGCAGTGGCTCCACCAGCGGCACTTCCAGCAATAGTGGTACCGGTACCGGCACCGGCGCTGACACCAGTATGGGCAACGACTCTTCGGCCTCTACGGCTGGCAGCATGAGCGGCAGCGGTTCTACGGCCGGAAGCAGCACGGCGGGCAGCAGCGGCTCAACGGCGGGCGGCAGCACGGGTGGGGCCATGTCGGGCTCTACCAGCGGCGCAGGCACCACGGCCGGGGGCGGTAGCACGGGCGGAGCCGCTGGTGGCTCTACCGGTCAGTAAATCACCTTTTTTAACTCTTTACCTTTCACCTTTTCCTCTTACCCACCATGAAAAAGCACATTCTTGTAGGTAGCGCCCTCGCGCTCGCATTTGCATTTACCACCGGCACCGCCTGCGCTCAAACTGGGGGCAGCACGTCTGGCTCGACTTCCGGCTCTACTTCGGGTAGCGGCATGAGCACTTCCGGCTCTACCTCGGGCAGCGGTATGAGCACGTCGGGCTCGACCTCCGGCTCTTCGATGGGCTCGACGTCGGGTTCGCGTATGGGCTCAACCAGCGGCAGCTCTTCTTCGGGCGGCCACCGGGGCAAAGGCCGCTCGCACGGCAGCAAGTCGGGTAGCGGCAGCATGTCGGGCAGTACCTCGGGCAGCACCTCAGGCTCGACTGGCGGCGGCTCAACCCAGCGCTAAGTTTTTTTAGATTGCCACAAGGCGAAAAGGAAAACCCGTTTGGGGCTACCTTTTCGCCTTGTTTGGTTTGTACCTGAGCCCTTATGCACAGCCTTTGGCAGATAATACGACGGCCGTTTGTACTCGATTTGCGGGCGTTGGCGTTGTTGCGCATGGGCACGGCCGCGCTGCTGGTGCTCGACCTGGCCATTCGCAGCACCGACCTGGAGGCACATTATTCTAATAAGGGCGTGCTGCCGGTGGCAGTGCTGTTCGACCACGTCTGGACGGCCTACCAATTTTCGCTGCACGCGGCCAGTGGCCTGTGGCAGGTGCAGGCCGTGCTTTTTTGCCTGGCGGCGGTAGTGGCCGGGGCACTGCTGCTGGGCTACCACACGCGCCTGGCTACGCTGGCCTCGTGGGTATTACTGGTGTCGCTGCAAAATCGCAACCCGCTCATCGGGCAGGGCGGCGACGACCTGCTGCGGATGCTGCTGTTCTGGGGCTTCTTTCTGCCCTGGGGGCGGGTGTGGTCCCGGGATGCCCGCTCGCAGCCGGCTCCCGAGCGCTACGCCTATTGCAGCGCCGCTACCCTGGCCTACATCGGGCAGCTGGCTCTGGTGTACTGGTGCACGGCCCTGCTCAAAAGCGGCCCCGAATGGACCCGCGACGGCACGGCCCTTTACTACGCCCTCAGCCTCGACCAGTTGCTGCTGCCGGGCGGGCGCCTGCTCTACCCGCACCCCGACCTGCTGCGCGTACTCACCTTCGCCACCTGGTATATTGAGCTGCTGCTGCCGCTGGCCTTGTTTATTCCCTTTGGGGTGAAGTGGTGGCGGCTGCTTGTTATCGGTGTGCTCGTGGGCTTTCACCTGGGCATCAGCCTCACGCTGTTTGTGGGAATATTCTTTATTGTTAATATTGTATCGGTGCTGGGGCTGCTGCCACCCGTGGCGCTCGACTGGCTTACCCGGCGCCTGGTGCCGCATGCCGAGCGCACCCGGCGCTGGCACGCCCGCCTGCCCGCCTGGCAAAGCCCCTGGCAGCTACGCATCGAGCGCACGCGGCCCCGGTCGCCTGGTAGCGTAAAGCTCTGGCGGGCAGTGCGCGACGGCTTCGTTTTCAGCGTGTTCTTCTACGTATGCTGGTGGAATCTTGATGACGTGGCCGGCCCCGCGGGCCGGTGGATGTCGGAGCCCACCCGCTGGTTTGGCTACTTGTTTCGCGTTGACCAGCACTGGGGGATGTTTGCGCCCTCGGTTTTTAAAGACGATGGCTGGTACGTGCTGGAGGGCACCACTCAAACTGGCCGGGTACTCGACCTCAACCGTGGCGGCGCGCCCGTGAGCTACGTAAAGCCGGCGGCCGTGGTGTCTTTATTCAAGAACGACCGCTGGCGAAAATATTCAGAAAACTATTTATTTGTCAATAATGCCTGGATGCGGGGCTACTACTGCAACTACCTGCTGCGCATCTGGCACGAAAACCCCGCCCACCCGCCCCTGCGCCACCTCTCGGTAGTGTATATGAAGGAGGTGTCGCAGCCCGACTACCGGGTGCCGCCCGCCACCCACGAGGTGCTCTGCGACTGTGAGCCGGCTCCCGCTCCATAAGGTTGCCAGTTGGGTGGTCCGCTTACTACAGCGGCAGAAATATCTTGTATTCCTGCGGCTATTTTGCGGCGGGCTCCTTCACTTCCTCCACTTCTACGCGGCGGTTGCGGGCATCGGGCGAGGGATATAGCGGCCGCGCGTCGCCGTAGCCAACGGTGCTGATGCGCTCCGCTGCTACGCCGGCTTTTACCAGATAATCCTTCACGGCAGCGGCCCGCTGCTCTGATAAAAGCTGGTTTTTTTGCGGCTCGCCCACGCGGTCGGTGTGCCCGGCTATGCGCACGCGCAGCGCGGGCCGGGCTTTCAGCCCGGCGGCCAGCTGGTCGAGGGCCGGGGCAGATTCGGGCAGCAGCTCGGCCGTAGCTAGCTTGAATAATACGGTGGGCAGCACCACCGGCGCGGGCGCTACGGGTGCCGACGCCACTGGCCGGGGCCGCACCGTGTCGGGGCGCGGAGGCGCGGGAGGAACGGGTGCCGGCTTAAAGGAAGGGCGGGGAGCCGCAGCCTTGCCCGTAACCCGAATCGTGATGGGCACCACCGGGCTTTCGGCGGTCGGGTAAAACCCCTGCGTGAGGTAAAAGGTGGTGGTTTTACTGAGCCTGGTGCGGTAGGTGTTGCCGGTAGCCAGCGGATGCTTCAGCTCAGCATCGGCAAACCAGCGTACGCTGCGCCCCGATACCCGCAGGCTGCTTAGTGCCGCGGCAGGTACCGTGGCGGCCGACTTCAGCTTGATGCGGTAAAAGGTAAACTCGCCGGTATCGCAGTCGAGCATGGGGCGATAAGTGGCGTGGCCGGTGAGTTTTTCCTCCGTGGCATCGTAGCTGAAGCTAATGGCCCCCGCGCACCAGCCCGAAAAGGGGGAGCGGCCGGTTTCACTCAGCTTGCGCACGTGCTCCAGCTGCAGGCCGTCGGGCGTGGGGGTGCCGTCCATCTGAAACGTAACGGAGATAGCGGGCTGCCCGCCCACTTCCTGGTACAGCACCCCGAACAGGCTTTCGCCTTTGCCGGTTTGCACCCGCAGCACGGCCGGCCAATAGTGTTTTTCGCCCGGCTTGGTTTCTACGCCCTGCCATACGCCGGTCAGCGACTGGGCTTGTAATACGTGGGCCGGCGCGGCCAGCACCACTGCCAGCAGCTGGCCCCAGAGTCTGCGTTTCATGGGGCTAAAATACCATCAGGCAGGATAACGAAAAAAGTCGGCCATACATAGTATTTTTACTATGCATGGCCGACCCAGGTGACATCGGGCAGCTTAGTTGGCGGCTGGCAGCCGGGCCGCTTTAATCTTCTCGGCTACTTCCACCATCGGCGCCACCCAAATGTCTTTCTGATTGGCCTGGAGGTAGCGCAGCAGCTGGCGGTGCGCCGGCAGGCTCACGTTGAGACCGTGGCCGCCGCCCACGCCGTGAAACAGAAATACCAGCAGCGTGTGCGACTGCCGGGCCTGCTTCACCAGGTCGACCAGGTACTCGCCCGACTGGGCATTAATCAGGTAGCAGTCAATATTATCCAGGTCGACCTGCGCGGCCGTCTGCAGGCCGGGCATGATGCCCCGCGCCGCCACAAAATCCTGGCGCAGCTGCTCGTAGAAGTTGACCCCGCCAATCTGGCGGTCGCCGCAGGGGTAGGCAAAGGTGCGGGCCGTTTTTCCGTCAATGGCATTCAGCAGGGTGTTATTGGCCCTGATTTCGCTCACCGCCCGGCTCACGGTGTACTTGCTCAGGTCATTGTCGGGCGTTACAAAGCCCCGGCCGGGCAGGCTGCCGTCGCAGGGGTGCATCAGGGCGTGGTTGCCCAGCTCGTGCCCGTGCCGGGCGGCCTGGCGCCACTCGCCCAGCCGGTGCGCCACCGCCGGCGAAGAGCCAATTAAGTAGAACGTACCCCGCAGCCGGGCCGAGTCGAGCGCCGGCACCACGTTGTCGAGGTCCACGTCGATGGCATCGTCGTAGGTCAGCACTACCGCGCACTGCTTATTGTTCCACACGCTGGGCGCCTGGGCATAAGCAGCCGGGCCGCCCAGTAGCAGCGCGGCGGCGTAGCGTAACGTTCGGGTAAGTTTCATCGGATAAGGCTGGCCGGCTTTGCACAAGCGGCCGGCCAGCGCAAGTTTAAGCCGAAAAAGCCGCTAACCCAGGTACGCCATATCCTCCGGCGTGAGCTGAATAGCGGCCGCGGCCAGGTTTTCGCGCAAATGCGCCAGCGACGACGTGCCCGGTATCGGCAACAGCACCGGCGACTTGTGCAGCAGCCAGGCAATGTTCAGCTGGGCGGTGGTTACCCCGCGCTGCCGGGCCAGCTCGGCCAGCTTGTCGCCCGACTTGGGCAGGCCGTGGATGAGCGAGAAAAACGGCACCAGCGGAATGCCGTGCTGCTCGCACAGCGCCAGCACTTCTTCGCCGCCCCGGGTTTCGCCGTGGGCGTCGTGCAGGGTGGTGCGCTGGGCGTAGCCGTACATGTTTTCCACGGTAGCGATTTCGCCCATCCGCAAGCCGGTTTCCAGCTCTTCGCGGCTCACGTTGCTCAGGCCTACGTGCTGAATCTTACCTTCTTTCTGCATCTCAAACATGGCCCCCAGCTGCTCTTCCAGCGGCACGGCGCTGTGCCCCATCAGCCGCAGATGCACCAGCTGCACCTGCTCCTGGCGCAGGGTGCGCAAGTTGTTTTCAATGCTGGTGCGCAGGTTGGCGGGCGTATTGAAAGGCACCCAGCTGGCATCGGGCCGGCGGGTGGCGCCCACTTTCGTGCAGATTACCAGGTCGGTGGAGTAGGGGTGCAGCGCCTCGAAAATCAGGCGGTTCGTCACGTCGTCGCCGTAGTAATCGGCCGTGTCGAGAAAATTAACGCCGCTGGCCACGGCCGTTTTCAGAATTTCGAGCGCCTGCGGGCGGTCGGCCGGCTCGCCCCATATCTGCGGCCCGGTGAGGCGCATGGTGCCATAGCCAAGGCGGTTGACGGTGAGCGGCTGGGCCGAGTTGGGGGCAATGGTAATGGTCATGAACTGCTGCTTGAGAAAGTGGAAAAGCCTGCCCGGCGGCCGGAAGCCGTTCGGTTAAAGCTGGTAGTGCGAGCGGCATATCTACCGCTTCGACCCGTGGAAAGTTTGCCCCGGTCGGGCTGGCTAGCAAGCATAAGTAAGGCTTTCTTACAAAGCTTTTGCTGGCTACCAAAGCGGAAGGCATCGTTACAAGCCGCATTTATCTCCGTACTTGCTGCCCAATGAGCGCCCTGGTTGCGGGTAGGCGTGTTTCTGGCAGTAGGCGAGCCGGAAGCGGCGGCCCGGCCGGCGCATTACCCTATTCCTGAATTTTCCCTGCTGCTATGCATTTCTCCTCCCTGGCCCTGGCTGCGCTGGCTACGGTCAGCCTCGCTGCGCTGCCCTCCGATACGCTGCCCGCGGCCGTGTACCATGCGCCGGCGCCGGCAAAGCCCGGCCGCACGCTTACCACCCAGCAGGTGCTGAAAGGCAGCACCCTCGACCTGAAAGAGCTGGAAATAACGACCGTGCTGCTACCCGCCGGCCAGGCCAGCCGCCCCCGGCCGGCCACTGCCGAAGAGGTGCTGATTGTGCAGGAAGGCCAGCTGGCCGTAACGCTGCACGACTCTACCAAAACCCTGAGCCCCGGCGGGCTGCTGCTGACAATGGCCGGTGAGCAGCCCGCGCTGCGCAATGCCAGCGCCGCGCCGGTGCGCTACTGGTGCCTGAAATTCACTTCGGTTGACGGGGTCGATGCGGCGCGGGGCCAGGCCGGGGGCGGCTCCTGGCTGCGCGACTGGCCGGCCCTGCCGCTCACCAAAACCGAGAAGGGCGAAACCCGGCCGGTGTTCAACCGGCCCACCTCGATGTTTCCGCGCTTCGACGTGCACGCTACCGTGCTCAATCCGGGCCGGGCCAGCCACCTGCCGCACACGCACCGCGCCGAAGAGCTTATTCTGATGACCCAGGGCAACGGCCAGATGCTGATTGACAAAACCTCATACCCGGCCGCGGCCGGCGACGTAATAGTAATGCGCGCCAACGTGCCCCACGCATTTACCAATACCAGCCAGGCCCCGGTGGGCTACTTCGCCATCCAGTGGCACAGCAAAGCTGAGCTGGAAAGCAAGCCGCCTAAGTAAGCTGGCCCTAGCCCAGCTGCTCCTGAAACGCGGCCAGAAACTGCCCCACGTGGTAGCCATCGGCCAGGCCGTGGTGCACGTTGATGGCCACCGGCATCAGGGTAGCCGCGCCTTCGGTATAGGTCTGGCCCACCGAAATCTTGGGGCAGCTGTCGGGGTAGCTGAAGCTGCGGGCGTGAGTGAGGCCCGTGAAGCGCGCCCACGGAATAGCCGAAAAGTGAATCACGTCGGGCCGGCTCGTGGTGTCGCTCAGGCGCAGGCCCTGGCTGGCCTGCACGGCCGCGATTTCGGCCAGCGCGCCGGGTATAAAATCGGCCAGCTCGCGGTGCTGCTCGATAAAGGAAAACCCGAACGTGTGGTCGGCCCGCCCAATGGTAGCCGAGGCATGGATGCGGTCGTAGCAGTACACCTGCCCCTCCTCGATGCGGTAGCGCAAGGCCTCTACCTGGTTAACTGCCTGCAAGGCCCGGTGCAGATAATATAGAAAAAAGGGTATGCTTTGCCGCTTGGCTTCGGCCAGCGCGCGGGTGCAGTCGACGGTGGCTACCAGCCCAAAAAACGGCTCTTCAAACCGGGAGAAAAACTCGAAATGCTCGCGCCGGTTCCAGCTGGCCAGGTCAATTTGGTGTTTCATTTTGCTTATTTCTACCTGCAAAGAACGGCATGCGGCGCCCTGCGCAGCATCGTCACAGAGTTGTTGCACGAGCTCCGCAATGCGTGCAGACTGCCTTGCGGGGCTGCGCATGCCGTTCTTTGAATGAAAAAAGCCGTGCCTATTCCTTTGCTCATTGCCTTCGACGCCGACGATACCCTCTGGCCCAACCAGCCGCACTTCGACCGGGTAGAGGCCACGTTTTTCAGTATCCTGGCCCGCTGCGGCGACCCTGCTGCGCTTCATGCCCGGCTCTACGCCATTCAGCGGCACAACATGCAGTACTACGGCTACGGGGCCAAAGCCCTGACGCTCTCGATGATAGAAACTGCCATTCAGCTAACCAACGGCGCCGTGACGGCCACCGAGATGCAGCAGATTCTTGACCTGGGCAAGGAGCTGCTGCGCTTCCCCATCGAGCTGCTACCGGGCGTGGCCGAGGTGCTGCCGGCCCTGCGCCAGCGCGGCCATCACCTCATGCTGCTCACCAAAGGCGACCTGTTTGACCAGGAAGCCAAGCTGGCCCGCTCGGGCCTCGGCGAGCTGTTCGACCACGTCGAAATTGTGAGCGAGAAAGACCCGGCCACCTACCGCCGTCTCTTCCGGCGCTACCGGGCCACGCCCGAAAGCTTCGTGATGATTGGCAACTCGCTCAAATCCGACATTGTGCCCGTGGCTGGCCTCGGCTACCGCGCCATCCACGTGCCCTACCACGCCAACTGGATTCACGAGCACGTGCCCGAGGCCGAGCTGGCCGGCGTGCAGTTTGAGCAAGTGGCCAGCCTGGCCGAGGTGCTGGCGCTACTTCCGTAATAGCTTTTGAAGGCTATACTATAAGTAGCTACTAGTGAAAATAATTAACGATAAGTATGGTTTGTACTGGCGCGAGTTTAGGCGAAGCCGTAACTCGTGCCTTTTCTCGTGCGGAGGCTGTGCCTCCACTGCCGCGCCAGCGGCAAGGCGGAACCGCGCCGATAGCTTCGTGCTACTACGTCGTTCTATGGGAGGCACAGCTTCCCCCGAAAAACTGGCACGAGTTACGGCTGCGCCTAAACTCGCGCCAGCATAAGCCAGTAATATTTGGTGCTAGCCAAGCGGTACTTTAGCCGCTGCATGAGTGAGAAATATAAAATCCAGGCTTCCCAACAGCTTTATTTTGTCAGCTTTGCTACCATCCAATGGATTGATGTATTTACGCGCCGGCTCTACAACGATATTTTCGTGGATAGCCTGCGCTACTGTCAGCAGCACAAAGGCTTGGAAATCTACGCGTGGTGCCTGATGACCAACCACGCGCACCTCATTATCAGCAGCGAAGCCGAGAACCTCTCCGGCATCCTGCGCGACCTGAAGCGGCACACGGCCAAGGAGTTGCTCCGTGCTATTGAGGAAAACGGCCAGGAAAGCCGCCGCGACTGGATGCTCAGGATGTTTGCCCGCGCTGGCCAACAGAACAGTCACAACACGCACTATCAGTTCTGGCAGCAAAGCAATCATCCTATCGAACTGCACTCCAACGACCTACAGCGGCAACGGCTAGCCTACTTACACCGCAATCCGGTCGTGGCTGGCTTTGTAGATGAGCCCGAAGATTTCCTGTATAGCAGCGCCCGTAATTACGCCGACCGCCCCGGCCTGTTGAAAGTGTTGCTAATTGAATAATCAGCCTGTCATTACCCTAACAACTTCACTGGCACGAGTTTAGGCGAAGCCGTAACTCGTGCCAGTTTTTCGGGGGAGGCTGTGCCTCCCATAGAACGAGTCGTTTCTAGGTTTATACTGGCCCGGTCGCCGCTTGCCGCTGGCGCGGCAGTGGAGGTGTAACCTCCACGGTAAGAAAAGGCACGAGTTACGGCTGCGCCTAAACTCGCGCCAGTCTAGAATTAGAAGTTTTTTAAATCTAATAGAAATTCGTACAATACAGCTAAACCGTATGTGCCGCGTTCTCCATAATCTTCGATTGACTTAACCTGCCCATTAGCATAATTTACAGTTAAATTGATGCTTGGGAAATCACTTGCATCGATACTATAATGGTTGTTCAGTTTCAGCGGGTTTATTGCGGCTAGTAAAGAAGTAAGATACGAGAGTTCTGATTTCGACATGATAAGCTTATAATCGCCAATTTTACTAACATTCTGAATGCCCTTGTAGCTCACCGAACCATCTTTATTAATAAAAAGCTGAAAAACTGGGCAAGTGCCGAAGCACTCTGTCGTGGAAAATTTCACAGATTCGATAGCTAGTTGCGCTGGATGCTTCGCGTAAATCATTTGCTTATTATTCTGCACAAATATTGTGTCGTGTCCGGTGCTATAAACAGCATAATGGCCTGGTCTAACATCTTGCGGTCGGAGCATCTTTTGAACTAGGGTATTTATCACCAGATAACTCTTACCTAAAGCTAGATAAATATCATAGGAGGCATCCCCATTATGACCATAGCTAACAGGGATTACAATATCAACCTTAGTATAATGATTGCCCTCGCTAGCAATAATAAATAGTTCACGTTGATTATCTCGTTTCCCTTTGGCAACAGTAGCAGAAACAAGTAAGTCATTCTTGCCATCGTGGTTAAAATCTTTTTTAAGCCAATATGAAGGACGGATTGGCTGCACAGCATTAGTATCTCGTATGATAATATTTACTGGGTTGAGCGCAATCTCCTTGTAATGATACCGGCGTTTTAAATAGGCTTCCACATCAGCCTTGCTTTGCAAAGTGTCTATTTGAGCCAAGACAAAAAAATGCTGTAGGATTAGGGCTAGCAGAAAGAAGTATCTCATATAGCTAAGTGCTTTAAAATGAAAAAGGAAGCTGTCCGCTAAGGACAGCTTCCTTCTAGATGCCAAAGTTTGCCAAATTACATATTCCGCCGATACTGCCCGCCGACCTCAAACAGCGCGTTCGTAATTTGACCTAGGGAGCAGGTTTTCACCGTTTCCATTAGCTCGGCGAAGAGGTTGCCATTCTGCACCGCTACCCGCTGCAACTGCTTCAACGCGGCCGGGCTCGCCTCGGCGTTGCGGGCGTGCAGGGCTTCGAGCATCGTAATCTGGTACTGCTTTTCCTCCTCCGTGGCGCGGATGACTTCGGCCGGGATGACCGTGGGCGAGCCCTTGGACGAGAGGAAGGTATTGACGCCGATAATCGGGTATTCGCCGGTGTGTTTCAGCATCTCGTAGTGCAGGCTTTCCTCCTGGATTTTGCCGCGCTGGTACATGGTTTCCATGGCGCCGAGCACGCCGCCGCGCTCCGTGATGCGGTCAAATTCGAGCAGCACCGCTTCTTCCACCAGGTCGGTCAGCTCCTCGATGATGAAGGAGCCTTGCAGCGGGTTCTCGTTTTTGGCCAGCCCCAACTCGCGGTTGATGATGAGCTGAATGGCCATGGCCCGGCGCACGCTTTCCTCGGTGGGCGTAGTGATGGCCTCGTCGTAGGCGTTGGTATGCAGCGAGTTGCAGTTGTCGTAGATGGCGTAGAGCGCCTGCAACGTGGTGCGGATGTCGTTGAAGTCGATTTCCTGGGCGTGCAGCGAGCGGCCCGAGGTCTGGATGTGGTACTTCAACATCTGGCTGCGGGCGTTGGCGCCGTACTTCAGCTTCATGGCCTTGGCCCAGATGCGGCGCGCCACCCGCCCAATCACGGCGTACTCGGGGTCGATGCCGTTGGAGAAGAAGAACGACAGGTTGGGCGCGAAGTCATTGATGTGCATGCCCCGGCTCACGTAATATTCTACGAAGGTGAAGCCGTTGGAGAGCGTAAGCGCCAGCTGGGTAATCGGGTTGGCCCCGGCCTCGGCAATGTGGTAGCCCGAGATGCTGACCGAGTAGAAGTTACGCACCGCGTTGCGGATGAAATACTCCTGCACGTCGCCCATGAGCCGCAACGCAAACTCGGTGCTGAAAATGCAGGTGTTCTGGGCCTGGTCTTCCTTCAGAATATCGGCCTGCACGGTGCCGCGCACCTGGGTGAGGGTCTTGGCCTTGATGTGCTGGTACACGTCGGCGGGCAGCACGTCTTCGCCGGTCACGCCCAGCAGCAGCAGGCCCAGGCCGTTGTTGCCCTCGGGCAGCTCGCCCTGGTAGCGGGGGCGGGGCTGCTTTTTAGCGGCAAAAAGCTGGTCGATTTTGGCATCCACCTCCGCTTCGAGGCCATGCTGGTGAATGTACTTCTCGCAGTTCTGGTCGATGGCCGCGTTCATGAAAAACGCCGCCAGCGTGGCCGCCGGGCCATTTATCGTCATGCTCACCGAGGTGGCCGGGTGCGAGAGGTCGAAGCCCGAGTAGAGCTTTTTGGCGTCGTCGAGGCAGGCGATGCTCACGCCCGCGTTGCCAATCTTGCCGTAGATGTCGGGCCGGTGGTCGGGGTCTTCGCCGTAGAGCGTCACCGAGTCGAAGGCCGTGCTCAGGCGCTTGGCGGGCAGGCCCTTGCTCACGTAGTGGAAGCGCCGGTTGGTGCGCTCCGGCCCGCCTTCGCCCGCAAACATGCGGGTAGGGTCTTCGCCCTCGCGCTTAAATGGAAACACGCCCGCCGTGTATGGAAACTCGCCGGGGAAATTCTCCTGCATGGCCCAGCGCAGGCGGTCGCCCCAGCCCAGGTAGCGCGGCACGGCCACCTTGGGTATCTCGTTGCCCGACAGCGAGGTAGTGTGCGTTTTAACGCGAATCTCCTTGTCGCGCACCTGGTACACGTACTCGGGGTTGCGGTAGTTTTGCAGGGTGTTCTCCCAGTTTTCCAGTATGGTCTGGGCATCGGCGTCCAGCCGGCGCAGGGCCTTGTCTTTCTCCTTGGCAAACTCGCCCACCATGCTGTCCGACGAGTGCTTCACGTCGCGGTAGTATTCTTCCAGCTTGGCAAAGGCGCCGGCCACTTCGGCCATGTTCACCTGCTCGCGCACGCGCTGGTCGTAGGAGCGGTTGGTTTCGGCAATCTCGGAGAGGTAGCGCGTCCGGTGGGGTGGAATAATATATACTTTTTCAGATATCTCGCCGCTGGTTTCCAGGTGCGAGGCGAACTGCGCGCCCGTCTTTTCCTCCAGCGTGTGCAGAATGGCGCGGTAGAGCCGGTTCATGCCGGGGTCGTTGAACTGCGAGGCGATGGTGCCAAAAACCGGCATTTCCTCCAGCGGCGAATCCCAGCGCTGGTGGTTGCGCTGGTACTGCTTGCGCACGTCGCGCAGGGCGTCGAGGCCACCGCGCTTGTCGAACTTGTTGAGCGCGATAACGTCGGCAAAGTCCAGCATGTCAATCTTTTCGAGCTGCGTGGCCGCCCCGTACTCGGGCGTCATCACGTAGAGGCTCACGTCGGAGTGCTCGATGATTTCGGTATCGCTCTGCCCGATGCCGCTGGTTTCCAGAATGATGAGGTCAAAATCGGCCGCCCGCACCACGTCTACCGCGTCCTGCACGTAGCGGCTGAGGGCGAGGTTGCTCTGGCGCGTGGCCAGCGAGCGCATGTACACTCTGGGGCTGTTGATGGCGTTCATCCGGATGCGGTCGCCGAGCAGCGCGCCGCCGGTTTTGCGCTTGCTGGGGTCTACTGAGATGATGGCCAGCGTCTTGTCGGGGAAGTCGAGCAGGAAGCGCCGCACCAGCTCATCAACCAGACTCGACTTGCCCGCGCCGCCCGTGCCCGTGATGCCCAGGATGGGTGCGCCCTGCTTCGCACCCGGCGCCAGGAGCTGCGTATCGTCGTTTTCCTGCTGCTGAAAGTCGGTAATCAGCTGGCCTTTCACCCGCTCAAACTCCTCGGGGAAGTTCTCGGCGGCTGAAATCAGGCGGCCAATGCTGCGGGCATCTTTCTCCTTGACGTGCGTTACCTCGCCGTTGAGGTGCTGGCCGGTGGGGAAGTCGCTCTTTTCCAGCAGGTCGTTAATCATGCCTTGCAGGCCCATCGAGCGGCCATCATCGGGCGAGTAGAGGCGGGTGATGCCGTAGCCTTGCAGCTCGGCAATCTCGGTAGGCAGAATAACGCCGCCGCCGCCGCCAAATATCTTGATGTGGCCCGCGCCGCGCTCCTTCAAGAGGTCAAACATGTACTTGAAATACTCGTTGTGCCCGCCCTGGTAGCTGGTAATGGCAATGGCCTGGGCATCTTCCTGAATGGCGCAGTCCACGATTTCCTGCACCGAGCGGTTGTGCCCCAGGTGAATAACCTCCGCGCCGCTGCTCTGAATGATGCGGCGCATGATATTGATGGCCGCGTCGTGGCCATCAAACAGCGCGGCGGCCGTAACGATGCGAACGTGGTTTTTAGGCTTGTACGGGGCAACGGGGGCGGGATGCATAGGGCAGTAGCGCGGACTTTTAGTCCGCGACCGTAAGAGTGGAAAACGTACGCGAAGGTACGAAAAAGCCCCGGCGAGGTCGGCCGGGGCAGGCCGCGTTGGTTAGTAGTGCGAACAGAGGTGACGCTGCCATAGCTGCATGGCTCCTTGCCGGGGCGTCGCCGGGTATTCTTCGAGTAGTAGAAAGCTGCTTTTACGCAGTACCTGCTGGGCGGCCAGGTTGCTGGCGGCAGTCAGCGCCCGTGCTTCCGGGCGGCCAAATAGGCTGGTGGTGTGTGCCAGCAACTGGTGAAATGCTTCGAGGCCATAGCCTTGCTGGCGAAAGGGCGCAGCCAGCGACATGCCGACGACGCAGGGGGCAGGCTGGTCGTTAATTATCTCGTGGTTAAGCTCATATAAGTGCAGTACGCCAATAGCCTGCTCGTCAGAACGGCGGCGCACGAGCCAGTCGCAGGCCCCGTGCTTCCTGGAAAACCGTAATTCCGTGAGCAATGCCACCGCATACATTTCCAGCGCACTCCGTTCCTTAAAGCGCGCATCAACGAATGGGGACGGGTCGCCCGCGAAGAGGGTTAAATAAATTGGAAAATTTAGCCAGTCTACCAGTTCGTAAGTGAGCCGGGCGGAGGAGGCAAGGCTTTGATAAGGAAAGGTAAAAGCCAAAGAGTTAGCCGTCTGCCGTAATAACCAGCGCTGGAATACGTGTTGCGTTGCAGGTAGGAGACCAGAAAGGTTAACAGACTGCCAATCGGGCGTAAAGAGTGACATAGCGCAAGTTTCTGGTCCGAGTACATAATGGTTGGTACGAGTTGCCGGGGTTGAGCCGGCCGTCCGCATTTTAGCAGAACAAGCGGCGCCAGCGACGAGCGGACAGCCGGCCAAAAAGCCGGCAGCCCACCCGGTACACCGATTTTGGAAACGGCGCTAAACGGCTAAAACTAAACAAAAAATACCCCTGTGCCGTCGCACAGGGGTATTTTTTGTCAAAAAAGCTCCGGTTATTACCCCTTCACTGCCTGCGCGCCGGTTTCAGCCACGGCGTGGTCGTCTTCCACGGTGCTGCCCGACACCCCGATAGCCCCGATAACCGTGCCGCTGCCATCCTTGATGGGCAGGCCGCCGGGGAAGGTGATGAGGCCACCGTTGGAGTGCTCAATATTATAGAGCGGGCCGCCGGGCTGCGAAAGGCCGCCGATAGCGCTGGTAGGCATATCGAAGAAGCGGGCCGTCTTGGCTTTCTTAATGGAAATGTCGAGCGAGCCCAGCCAGGCATCGTCCATGCGGGCGAAGGCCACGAGGTTGGCCCCGGCATCAACGATGGCGATATTCATTTTTACGCCCATCGCGAGCGATTTCTGGTGCGCGGCCTGAATGGCGGCCTGCGCTTGAGCAAGGGTGATACCCATAAGGAAAGATAGGAAAAAGAAGATGAATGATAGACCTCCCGGCTCCTAACTAGCAGGCTGGGCTATCTGTTTGACACCGGCTACTCACTAACCGGGCAAAAGCGGAATTATAGTCCCGCCAGATGGGCCTGCAAGCTAAGTGCTCCTTGTTCAGTAAATAAGCCTAATGCACCGCCACCGGCCCACCCAGCGCCAGCCGCCAGGCCAGCAATCCCAGCAGGGCCAGGCCGGCCAGCACCCACGATACGCGGGTGGGGCTGGGTAGCACCTTCTTAAAGGTGAACGACTCCTCGGCTACTCCCTGCGCCAGCGGAATAAGCAGCAGCCCCATGGTGCCAAAGCGCAGCACTTCGTTCAGGCCCAGGTGCGGAATTGCCGCTACGGCCAGCAGGACCGAGCCCGCCAGCCACGGCCCCAGAATAGTGTAGCGTACCAGCAGGGGCCGGTGGTCGAATTGCAGCACCGTGCGCGAGTCCTGGGCCAGTAAAAATGGAATAGCCGCCGCCGACCCCAGCGCAAGCTGCACCGCCCCAAAAAGTAGCCCCAGCACTGTGCTGGGCCAGGTACCCGCCCCCAGCAGCCAGTTGGGCACAAACCACGAGCCCGACTGCGTGATGGTATCGGCCAGCAGGCCGCCGAGTATAGCGTTTGTGGCATGGAAGATAAGCCACAGCAGCAGAAGCTTGGCCAGGCCCCGGCGGTGGCGCTGCCACTTCCAGAAGAGCAGGAAAGCCACCACCGCCATGCCGCCGATGGCGGCCGGCCCGGGGCCGTACACGGCCAGCACGGTATCGCGCCGCCAGCCGCTATCGGCCAGCATAAAGTGCACGCCGCTCACGTCCCAGGTGCCTGGAATGCCCGCCTGTCGGCCCATATATACCAGGGTAGCCTGGCTTACCAGCCGCACCACCAGGTAGGCCAGCAGGTAGCAGGCAGTGGCATTGATAAACACCGTCGTAAACTTGCTGCGCGTAGCCCGCGCTACGGGCTTGGGGGCGGTAGGAGCAGTAGGAAGCAAGGAGAAAAAGGTAAGGAGTGGAGCCAGGCTCAAACATACGCCCTCCCGCGAATTGGCCGTATCTTCGTGCTGCCAAAAACCGCCCTCCGTTGAAGAATATTCGAAATTTTTGCATCATTGCCCACATCGACCACGGCAAAAGCACCCTGGCCGACCGGCTTCTGGAGTTCACGAGCACCGTGGCCAAGCGCGACATGCAGGCCCAACTGCTCGATAACATGGACCTGGAGCGCGAGCGGGGCATCACCATCAAGAGCCACGCCATCCAGATGCAGTTTCCCTACAAAGGGGAAACCTACACGCTGAACCTGATTGACACCCCCGGCCACGTCGACTTTAGCTACGAGGTAAGCCGCAGCATCGCGGCCTGCGAGGGCGCGCTGCTGATTGTGGACGCTTCGCAGGGCATTGAAGCCCAAACAATTTCCAACCTCTACCTCGCCATCGGGGCCGACCTGGAAATCATTCCGGTACTCAACAAAATCGACCTCCCGCACGCCATGCCGGAGGAAGTGACCGACGAAATAGTGGACCTCATCGGCTGCAAGCCGGAAGACATTATCCACGCCTCAGGCAAGGCCGGCATCGGCATCGAGGCAATTTTGAACGCTATCTGCGACCGGATTCCGGCGCCGCTCGGCGACCCGAACGCGCCGCTGCAAGCCCTGATTTTCGACTCGGTCTTCAACTCGTACCGGGGCATCGAAGTACTGTTCCGCATCAAGAACGGTACCATGCGCAAAGGCGACAAGGTGAAGTTCATGGCCACGGGCAAGGAGTACGGCGCCGACGAAATCGGTATCCTGGGCCTCAACCAGGAGCCGCGCCCCGAAATGAGCGCCGGCAACGTGGGCTACCTCATCTCGGGCATCAAGGAAGCGCGGGAAGTGAAGGTGGGCGATACGATTACCCACGTCCACAACCCCACGGCCGAGGCCATCCACGGCTTTGCCGACGTGAAGCCGATGGTGTTTGCCGGCATCTACCCGGTCGATACTACCGAGTACGAAGAGCTGCGCTCCAGCATGGAAAAGCTGCAGCTCAACGACGCCTCGCTGGTGTGGGAGCCCGAAACGTCGGTGGCGCTGGGCTTCGGCTTTCGCTGCGGCTTTCTCGGCATGCTGCACATGGAAATCGTGCAGGAGCGCCTCGAGCGCGAGTTCAACATGACGGTCATCACCACCGTGCCGAGCGTGCAGTTTCACGCCATCGGCACCAAGGACCAGCAGCTCGTCATCAACGCGCCGTCCGAAATGCCGGAGCCGAACCTGATTAAGCTCATCGAGGAGCCCTACATCAAGGCGCAGATTATTACGGCGGCCGAGTACGTCGGCCCGATTATCACGCTCTGCATGGAAAAGCGCGGCATCATCAAGGGCCAGAGCTACCTGACGAGCGAGCGCGTGGAGATGAGCTTCGAGCTGCCGCTGTCGGAAATCGTGTTCGACTTCTTCGACAAGCTCAAAACCATCAGCCGGGGCTACGCCTCGCTCGACTACGAGCTGATTGGCTACCGCGAGTCGGACATGGTGAAGCTCGACGTCATGCTCAACGGTGAGAAGGTAGACGCCCTTTCGGCCATCGTGCACCGCTCCAAAAGCTACGAGTGGGGCAAGCGCCTCTGCGAGAAGCTGCGCGAGCTGCTGCCCCGCCAGATGTTCGACATCGCCATTCAGGCCAGTATCGGGCAGAAAATTATTGCCCGCGAAACCGTGAAGGCTCTGCGCAAAAACGTAATTGCCAAGTGCTACGGCGGCGACATCAGCCGCAAGCGCAAGCTGCTCGAAAAGCAGAAGGAAGGCAAAAAGCGGATGCGCTCGGTGGGCTCGGTGGAGATTCCGCAGGAAGCGTTTCTGGCGGTGCTTAAGATTGACTGATGAAAACGCGGCCCCGCAAGGGCCGCGTTTTTTTGGCGGTCAGACTGGCGAAGGAAGCATCTCGTCAGGTTGGATAGCTACCGTTATTTCCTGACAAGATGCTTCCTTCGTCAGCCTGACCGATATTTTTATTCATGACCCAAGCCACTCCCCACCTCATCGACGGCAAGCAGACCGCCGAGGACATCAAAGTTGAAATCGCCGCCGAAGTCGAGTTACTGAAGGCCGCCGGCCAAAAGGTGCCTCACCTCGCTGCCATCCTGGTGGGCCACGACGGCGGCTCCGAAACCTACGTGCGCAACAAGGTGCTGGCCTGCGAGCGCGTCGGCTTTGCCAGCACGCTGCTGCGCTTCGAAGACGACATCACCGAGGCCGCGCTGCTGGCCCAGGTGGCAGCCCTGAATGAGGACGCCGACATCGATGGCTTCATCGTGCAGCTGCCGCTGCCCAAGCATATCGACCCGGAGAAGGTGATTGAGGCCATCCGGCCGGAGAAGGACGTGGACGGCTTTCACCCCATGAACCTGGGCCGCATGGTGGCCGGGCTGCCCGCGCTGCTGCCCGCCACGCCCTCGGGCATCGTGGAGCTGATGGCCCGCCAGGGTATCAAAACCAGCGGCCAGCACTGCGTGGTTATCGGCCGCAGCAACATTGTGGGAACTCCGGTTAGCATTCTGCTGGCCAAGAACTTGGAAACCGCCAATTGCACGGTTACTTTATGCCATTCGCGCACGAAGAACCTGCCCGAAATCGTGCGGCAGGCCGATATCATCGTGGCCGCTATCGGCCGGCCCGAGTTCGTAACGGCCGACATGGTGAAGCCCGGTGCGGTAGTAATTGACGTTGGCACGACCCGCGTAACCGACGCCAACAAGAAGAGCGGCTACGCGCTGAAAGGCGATGTCAACTTCGCCGAAGTAGCGCCGCTGGCGTCGCGCATCACGCCTGTGCCGGGCGGCGTAGGCCCCATGACCATCGCCATGCTGCTGCTCAACACGCTGCGCGCTGCTAAGGGCACCGTATATCCGAAATAGTAGCGTGGACGCTGCGAGTCCGCGCGTGGGTCGTTCTACGCGCGGACTCGCAGCGTCCACGCTACGGTTCGTAAATTTGAGTGACCGTAACCCCCGGTCGCGCCCCGGGCGTTGACGTTAGTCGCGCCCTTTTTTGTTTTGCTTATGTCTGCCGATACCAATTTACTTGCCCAGCTGCCCGTGCTTGCGGCGGGCGAGAATATGCCCCCCACTGGTTCAATCCTTCCAGTAATGGAGCAGTTTTATACTATTCAGGGAGAAGGCTTTAACACCGGGCGGGCGGCCTACTTTATTCGCCTCGGCGGCTGCGACGTGGGCTGCGTGTGGTGCGATGTGAAGGAGTCGTGGGATGCCGACGCGCACCCCCGCCAGGCCGTGGCCGACCTGGTGGCCGCCGCCAGCGCGCACCCCGGCCGCCACGTCGTCGTCACGGGCGGCGAGCCACTGATGCACGACTGCGGCCCGCTCACCGGGGCGCTGCAAGCCGCCGGCTTTAAAACCTGGATTGAAACCAGCGGCGCCCACCCGCTCTCGGGCAGCTGGGACTGGATATGCGTGTCGCCCAAAAAATTCAAGGCCCCGCGTCCCGACGTGCTGGCCCACGCCGATGAGTTAAAAATTATCATATTTAACGAAAGCGACTTCAAGTGGGCTGAAGAGCACGCCGCCCTGGTGCCCGCCACCACGCGCCTCTACCTCCAGCCCGAGTGGAGCCGCGCCGCCCGCATGACGCCCGCCCTCATCGACTATGTAAAAGCTAATCCGCGCTGGCAAGTGTCGCTCCAAACCCACAAATACCTCGACATTCCGTAGCTTTATTCCGGGGTCATACCTGAAAAAAGGACGTTATGCTGCGCGCACCACAGCCGCCCGCTTGCAGCGTTGTACAACCTATACAACGCAAGCAGACAGCTATTTTGCCCGCAGCAGGGCGTCCTTTTCTGCTGGTCAAAGAATTAGTATTCCGCTATGTTATCCAAGCTTCTGTTAGGCTCCGGCCTTGTACTTTGTCTGGCCGCTACGCCCACCCTGGCCCAGCAAGTACCTGCTTCCATCACCGACGGCAAAGCCCGTAGCCTCTACGAAAAGGCTCAGAGCCTGTACTACAAAGACCGGCAGCCCCAGCAGGCGCTGCTGGTGTGGCAGCAGCTGACGGAGAAGTTTCCCGACCTCGGCGAGCCTTTTTTGCGCAAGGCTTCCTTGCAGCTCACGCTCGGCGACCACGCCGGTGCCTTCGAGGCGTATAAGCAAGGCCTTGGCAAGCTGCCCGTTGAGCCTGCCCGGGCGGCCGATTACCTTATCCTGGGCAAGCTGGCTTCGGAGGTGGGCGACTATGCCACCATCCGCACGGCCTATACCAATTATTTACAAACTAAGCCCACTAGCCCCAACCAGGTAGCCTACGCCCAGCTACAGCTCCAGAACTGCGATTATGCTGCCGAGGCCATGGCACACCCCACCGGCCCCGCGCCCGAGCGCCTGCCCGCGCCGCTCAACCAGTTCCGCGACCAGTACTTCCCGGTGCTGACTGCCGATAACCGCTTCCTGCTCTTCACGGTGCGCCGCAACCCCGAGCTGCGCGGCCAGGAAAACGAGGATGTGCTCATCAGCGCCGTCGATGCCGAGGGCAAGTTTGGGGTGCCGCAGTCCATATCCCCGGTCATTAACTCGCGCGAGAATGAGGGCGCGGCCACCATCTCGGGCGATGGCAAAACGCTGGTATTCACCAGCTGCGGCCGGGCCGGCGGCGTGGGCGACTGCGACCTCTACATCTCGCACCGGCGCGGCAACCAGTGGACGGCCCCCCGCAACCTGGGGGTGCTCGTTAACTCTAAAAACTGGGACTCGCAGCCCTCCCTTTCGGCCGATGGCCGCACGCTCTACTTTGCCTCCAACCGAGGGGGCGGACTTGGGGGTTTTGATATATATGTAAGTACGATTGGGGACGATGATGCCTGGGGGCCGGCCCGCAATGTAGGCGCGCCCATCAACACCAGCCGCGACGACCTGGCGCCGTTTATTCATGCCAGCGGCACCACCCTCTACTACAGCTCTACGGGCCTCGTGGGCCTGGGTAATTCCGATATTTTCCGCTCCGAGCAGGACGATAAAGGCCAGTGGAGCCCGCCGCGCAACCTGGGCTACCCGCTCAATACCTTTGCCAGCGAAGCCTCCATTTTTATCTCTTCGGATAATAAGCGCGTGTACTGCACCCGCACCGAGCCGCCCCGGCCCGGCGAGGCGGCCAACCTGCCCCCGGTTATTCTGCTCTACGGCAGCGAAGCCCCGGCCAGCGCCCGCGCCCGCGAAACCAGTACCTACACCCAGGGCCGCGTCTTTGATGCCGTTACGAAAAAGCCGCTCAATGCCGTGGTGCGGCTGTTTGACCTCAAAACCAACGCCCTGACCCAGCAGGTGTATTCCGATGCCGAAACCGGCGAATACACGGCCGTGCTCAACGAGGGCCGCGCCTACGCCATGTACGCCACCGCGCCCGGCTACCTGCTCAAGAGCCTGAGCTTCGACTACTCCAACCAGCAGAAATTTGACCCGCTGACGCTCGATATCTACCTCGACCCGGCCAAAAGTGGCCGGAGCGCGGTACTGAACAACCTGTTTTTCGATTCTAACCAGGCAACCCTCAAGCCCCGCTCGCGCACCGAGCTCGACCGCCTGGTCGATTTTCTGCGCCAGGATGCCAGCCTGCGCGTAGAGATAGCCGGCCATACCGACAACGTGGGCCAGCCCGCCACTAACCTTAGCCTGAGCCAGCGCCGGGCGCAGGCCGTGCTGAGCTACCTCACGGCCCACGGCGTGCCCGCCAGCCGCCTGCGCGCCCAGGGCTACGGCGAAAGCAAGCCCCTTACTGCCAACGATTCGGAGGCCCACCGCGCCCAGAACCGCCGAATAGAGTTGCGAATTCTATAAAATACTGCCTTCAAGTAAAGCTTTAAGCACGTTGGCTGAGCACCCGCTTCCGACATTTTTACTTAAAGCAAGGCTTTAAAGAAGTAAAATTTTTATTGCATTTTTCAAATAAACTGTAGTGCCCGCCAAAGTGCGGGTATTTTTTTTGCCTGAAGGCTGCCTTTTTTTAAAATAGATAACTGCTCGAAAATGAGAAGCTTGTAATCTGATGAAAAAATGGCTTGATTAAAAAAGTGCTAAAATCACCTTGTTTAGTCCTAATTGAAAAGTTAGCGTACGTTTGGACCAGTTCCGGCAGCCGCCCCGCATACTTCCCGGCTCCGAACGCTGCTAGCATGTCATTTTTTCACCTCCACACTTTTTTCACCCATGAACCACCTATTTGCAGCGGCCTTTCTTACAGTAGGCCTTACCGGTGCCCCGACTACTAAGCCCGGCGAAGAGTATCCGAAAGCCATTCAGGTGCGGGCAACCACGCTGACTCAGGCGCTGGCTCACCGCATTCACCTCAACGAGGGCCAGTACGTACGGGTCAAGCGCCTGCACCTACAGTACCTCAACGACCGCCGCGAGCTAGAGCTGTCGCTGGTAGGAGCCCCGGCCGCCGACCGCGATGCCCAGATGGCTGCCGCCCAGCTCAGCTACGAGCAAGCCCTCAACGACTTGCTCTACCCCGACCAGCGCGTAGCCTACCAGCAGCTGCGGGCCAACTTCACGGCCCACCGGCTCTAGCAGCACGGCCACACCTTGGCGCAGCTGGCTCCCGTAGCGGGGCCAGCTGCACCAAAGGAGGTGGTAGTAATATAGAATTTAATTAATATATTTGCCGACTTCTGTTCACGGTGCTTTGAGCGCCGGCCAGATGGTCGTAGTAGGGTAGGGGCAAAAAAAGTCAGCCCACCACAAGGCAGGCTGACTAAAATCGAATAACCAAAAAGCAGGCTTAGGCGCGCTCGGCAATGCCGACGTAGTCGCGCTCGCCTTCGCCCACGTAAATCTGGCGCGGGCGGCCAATGGGCTCCTTGTTCTCGCGCATCTCTTTCCACTGAGCAATCCAGCCGGGCAGGCGGCCCAGGGCAAACAGCACCGTAAACATATCGGTCGGAATACCCAGCGCCTTGTAGATGATGCCCGAGTAGAAATCCACGTTCGGGTAGAGCTTGCGGTCGATGAAGTACTGGTCGGTAAGCGCCGCTTGCTCCAGCTCCTGGGCTATTTTCAGCAGCGGGCTGTCTTCCAGGCCCAGGGCCTTCAGCACTTCGTCGGCGGCTAGCTTAATGATTTTGGCGCGGGGGTCGAAGTTCTTGTACACGCGGTGACCAAAGCCCATGAGGCGGAACGGGTCGTTCTTGTCCTTGGCCTTAGCGATAAACTTGCTGGTGTCGCCGCCGTCCTTTTCGATGGCTTCGAGCATCTCAATCACTTCCTGGTTGGCGCCGCCGTGCAGCGGGCCCCACAGCGCGTTGATGCCCGCCGATACCGAGCCGTAGAGGCTGGCGTTGGCCGAGCCCACGAGGCGCACGGTGCTGGTCGAGCAGTTCTGCTCGTGGTCGGCGTGCAGGATAAGCAGCTTGTTGATGGCGCTCACTACCACGGGGTTGACTTCATACTTCTCGGTCGGGAAGCTGAACATCATGTACAGGAAGTTGGCGCAGTAGTCGAGGTCGTTGCGCGGGTAGTTGAGCGGGTGGCCCACCGAGTTCTTGTACGTCCAGGCCGCAATGGTGCTCATCTTGGCAATCAGGCGCACGATGGTGAGGTCGATTTCCTCCTTGCTCTGGTTGGGGTTGAGGCTTTCAGGGTAGAAGCCGGTGAGCGCGCAGGTGA
Organism: Hymenobacter baengnokdamensis; assembly: GCF_008728635.1. Lineage (NCBI taxonomy): Bacteria > Pseudomonadati > Bacteroidota > Cytophagia > Cytophagales > Hymenobacteraceae > Hymenobacter > Hymenobacter baengnokdamensis. The sequence goes on from NZ_CP044285.1 coordinate 2,732,602, forward strand.
GGCTGCTCAGAATAGCCATCGGGTGCGTGGCGCTGGGGAAGCCATCGAAAATCTTGCGGATATCCTCGTGCACCAGCGTATGCTTGGTAATCTGGCCGCTGAATTCCTTGAGCTGCGCCTCGGTTGGCAGCGTGCCATATATCAGCAGGTAGGCTACTTCCAGGAAGCTAGACTTCTCGGCCAGCTGCTCGATAGGATAGCCCCGGTAGCGCAGAATGCCTTCTTCGCCGTCGAGAAAAGTAATGGCCGACTTCGTAGCGCCAGTGTTTTTATAGCCCGAATCGAGGGTTACGTAGCCGGTCTGGTCACGCAGCTTGCCGATGTCGAAAGCCTTTTCGTGCTCGGTGCCCTCAAAAACGGGCAACGTGATAGACTTGCCGTCGAGGATGAGTTCAGCAGTTTCTGCCATTGGTTGGGTAGGATAGGGGAATTAAAGTAGCAGCCTATTTCGGGCGCGAAGCTACGGCGCAGGCGGTAAGCCGGGAAATTTTTGCCCGACAAGTGCCAGGTATACTACACCTGTGAGCCAAGGGAGGTTTCCGGAAGTGGCACAGTTTGGCCTCGGAAGCGGACTGGCAACGTTTGCGACGATTTTTGGCCGGCCGGCTCATTTTCCAATGCAGAATTGGGTGAAAATGCTCGTCAGCAGGTCGTCCGACGAAACTTCGCCCGTTATCTCGCCCAGCGCGGCCAGGGCGTGGCGCAGGTCGGCCGCCAGCAGCTCGGTGCCGCGCCCCAGGCCGAGGCCCTCGCGCACGGCGCCCAGGTGCTGCACTGCCACTTCGAGGGCGCGGGCGTGGCGCACATTGGTTACGATGGTGCTGGTACCGGTGCCGGCCAGCCCCGCGCCGCGCACCTGCCCCAGCAACGCGGCTTGTAGCTCCTCAAGCCCCCGGCGCTGACCTGCCGAAATAAGGGCTACTTCCTGTCTTTTACTGTCCCACTCACGAAAGGCTGCCAGCTGTGCCGGCGTGGCCAGGTCAAGCTTATTGCCTACGGCTAGCACGGGCAGGCTGGGCAGGGTGGCCGTTAGCTCGGCAATGTCGGCCTGCACGTCGGCGGGCGTCAGCTCCGTGAGGTCAAACACATAAAGCAGCAGTGCCGCCTGGCCGATGCGCTCGCGGGTGCGCCGCACACCGATGGCCTCTACCTCGTCGGCCGGGTTGTCGCGCAGGCCGGCCGTATCCACAAAGCGGAAACGCAGGCTGTCGATAGTTACCTCATCCTCAATAAAATCGCGGGTAGTGCCCGGCGTGGCCGATACAATAGCCCGCTCCTCGCGCAGCAGCGCGTTGAGCAGGGTCGATTTGCCGGCGTTGGGCCGCCCGGCAATTACGGTGGTAATGCCGTTTTTAATCACGTTGCCCAGCTCAAACGAGCGCAGCAGCCCGGCTACCACGCCCTGCACCTCGGCCAGCAGCCGCCCCAGGCCAGTGCGGTCGGCAAATTCCACGTCTTCTTCGCCAAAGTCCAGCTCCAGCTCCAGCAGGGCCGCAAACTGCACCAGCCGGGCCCGCAGCCCGCGCAGCTCATCCGAAAAGCCGCCCCGCAGCTGGTTCAGGGCTACCTGGTGCGACAGGGCCGAGTCGGCGGCAATCAGGTCGGCTACGGCTTCGGCCTGGGCCAGGTCGAGCGCTCCGCTCAGAAAGGCGCGCTTGGTAAACTCGCCGGCTTCTGCCAGCCGGGCGCCCTGGCGGAGCAGCGCGGCCATTATCTGGCGCACGATAAAGTCGGAGCCGTGCCCCGAGATTTCCACCACGTCTTCGCGGGTGTAAGAGCGCGGCCCGCGATACAGCGCCACTACCACCTCATCGAGCACGACGTGGCTCTCCGGGTCGCGTAGCGTGCCGTAGTGCACGGTGTGGCCGGGCTGGGCGGCCAGATTTTTCTTCGAGAACAGGGCCTGCGTAATCCGAATGGCATCCGGCCCCGATAAGCGCACCACGGCCAGGGCACCTGCGCCGGGCGGAGTGGAGAGGGCCACAATAGTATCGGAAAAAAATGTCTGCACTGCGAGTCAGGCTATTTAATATATTTAATAGATAATAGAGTTGCAAAATGCACGCCTTAAAAAAGGCCGAACGTGGTGCTGAGTTTGTCGGCGAAAGGCATTCTTCACGGGAGAGTAATACCTATAATATATAATATATTAAATAAACTATATTATGTATAAATTCTTGCCCGCTTCGGCTGAAATAAGCACCATGCGGTCGCGATTGACGCGCAGCTCCAGCGAGTTGTCGAAGGCTACTTTAGCGAGTATCCGCACCTGCGCGCCGAGGTGCAGGCCCACCTTGTCCAGGTATTGCAGGAAGGGCGCGGAGGTGTCTTTAAGGGCCGCAAGGGTGCCGCACTCATCCAGGCTCAGGTCGGTGAGCAGGCGATGCAGGGGGCGGCGCATGGCCCCATCCTCGGCCGGAATGGGGTCGCCGTGGGGGTCGAGGGTCGGGTAATTCAAAAACGCATCGAGGCGCTGCATCAGTAGCGGCGACTGAACGTGCTCCAATTCCTCGGCCACCTCGTGCACCTCATCCCAGCTGAAGCCCAGCTGCTGCACCAGAAATACTTCCCAAAGCCGGTGCTTGCGCACGGTGAGCAGCGCCAGGCGCTGGCCTTCCGGGGTGAGGCGCACGCCCCGGTACTTTTCGTATGCGAGCAGCCCCTTTTCGGCCAGTCGCCGCAGCATATCCGTTACCGAAGCGGCGCGGGTTGCCAGGGCGGCCGCAATGCGGTTGGTGCTCACCCCTTGCCCCGGCTCGGCCTCGGCCAGCTTATAGATGGTTTTAAGGTAGTTTTCCTCCGTAATTGTCATTTAACAATTAACATTTATCATTTAACAATTCAGATGATAGGCCGCCGCCCGCCGAAAGCCAGGCAGCCAGGATGTTAACTGTTAATGGATACCTGTTAAATGAAAAGTTACCACTTAATCAACGCCGAAGCCCAGGTGAAGCCCGAGCCGAAAGCAGCCAGGCACACCAGGTCGCCGCGCTTAATGCGGCCGGCCTGCACGGCCTCGCTGAGCGCAATGGGAATGCTGGCCGCCGTGGTATTGCCGTAGCGCTGAATATTGCTGAACACCTTGTCGTCGGGCAGCCCCATTTTTTGCTGCACGTACTGCGTAATGCGCAGGTTGGCCTGGTGCGGTATGAGCAGGTCAATATCCTGGGCCTGATAGCCATTGTGGTCAAGCGCTTCCTTGATAACCTGCGGGAAGCGCACCACGGCGTGCTTAAACACGTTCTGGCCATTCATGTACGGATACATATCGGGCTCGTGGGCAATGGCGTAGTTCACGCGGCCCTCGCGGTTTGAGCCCGGCTCCTTCACAATCAACTCCTCGGCAAACTCGCCCTGCGCGTGCAGGTGCGTGCTGAGAATGCCGTGGCCTTCGTGCGAAGAGGGGCGCAGCACCACTGCCCCGGCACCATCGCCGAAAATAACCGACACGGCCCGGCCGCGCGTGCTTTTGTCGAGGCCCGAGGAGTGGATTTCGGAGCCCACCACGAGCACGGTATCGTACATGCCGGTGCGCACAAACTGGTCGGCCACCGACAAGCCATAGACAAAGCCCGAGCACTGGTTGCGCACATCGAGGGCCGGAATGGTATTCTTAATCCCCAGCTCGCGCTGCATGAGTACGCCCGAGCCCGGAAAAAAATAATCGGGCGAAAGCGTGGCAAATACAATCAGCTGCACATCATCGGGGGTGAGGCCGGCCGCGGCGAGGGCGCGGCGGGCGGCTTCGGCCCCCATGCCGGCAGTAGTATCCTTGCCTTCCTCAAACCAGCGCCGCTCCTGAATGCCGGTCCGCTCCTGAATCCAGGCATCGGTGGTTTCCATGAGCTGTTCGAGGTCGGCGTTCTTGACAACGCGGTCGGGAACGTAGTGGCCGACGCCGGCAATCTCGGAGTGGCGCAGGGTGGTAGCAGAAGCCATTGAAGGGGGTAGGAAAGGGGGTGGGTAGAAAGAGCGATGGTTCAGAAAATCAGCCATGAACCGACTTGCAAGTAAGATACATTTACTTGAAATCCGGTGGCAGCTGTTCAGCTCTTGCTCAACAGGGCTACGCGAAAGGGGCCGCAAAGGTCGGGCCTGGCCCGAGGGTTTTCAGCATATGCCCTAATTTTTTGCCTTCACTGGCCCACAGCACTTCGTCGGCCGGGATGCCTGCGGGGTAAAATACAGCCGTTGACAGCGCCGTTGCTACGGTTGCCGCTGCTCGGGGCGCCTCCCCGAAATTAATTGCCAGCCCTGCCCCATGTGCCTGCACTATGCTGGTCCAGAGGGGATTGTCGGATACCAGCACGGGCAGGCCGTGGGCCAGGTACTCGAAAAGCTTGGTGGGCCGGCAGCGGGCGGTGCTGGGGTGAGGCCGGTAAGCCAGCAGCCCGAAGTGGCTTTGCCCGATTTCGGCCACAATGCGACTGTGCGGTACCGGCTCGGCCCCCGCAATAAGCGTGAGCCGAAGCGGCGGCGCCGATAATTGCTGCGCCAGCCGCCGCAGCTCGGCCAGTAAAGCAGGCTGCTGGCAGAACCCCATGATGGTTAGCTCCACCCCGGCCGGCCAGTGCTGAGGCAGTGCCTGGGCCAGCGCAATAGCCTCCCTCACGCCGTTCAGCTCCGATATGGTGCCCGAAAACAGCAGCCGTAACGGCGCAGTGGCGGCCGGCATGGGGCAGGAGGTAGTCGGCAGCACTTCGCCGGGGGCCGACTGGTACTTGTTTTCGAGCAGTAAAACGCGTTCAGGAGGCAGCTTTTTTAAAAAAGGCAGCTCGTTGGCGTAGCTGGCCTCGGCCAGAAAAACCGCGGCGGCTCGCCGGGCCGCCGCACCCTCTACCCAGCGCAGACCGGCGGCCAACAGGCGCTTTGTAAAACCGCTATATACCCGTTGGGTGCCTACGTTGAGGGCGTAGTTTTCGCGGATGTCGTAGGCAAACTGCCGGCCGCGCCCCAGCGCCTGCCACAGCAGCGTAAGCGGCAGCAGCTCGGGCGCGTGCACGATTACCAGGTCGGGCCGCAGCCCCCGCAGCAGGCGCCAATAGCGCCCTTGGGCAGCCAGGCGGTTCAGGCTCAGCCGTGAGCCCCCAAAAAGGTGGTGGTGATAAAGCCGCGGAGAATCCTGAGTCAGCGACTGAGGCAGGTCGGCGCCGGTGCTGCGGCCGGCTATGTGCACCTCGGTAAGGGGCTCGGCGAGCAGGGTTTGGGCAAACTTGCCCCGCATCCGGGTGTCGTCTACGGGCTTGAGCACGGAGGCAAGCAGGAACCGCCTGGGCGAGGAAGGAGCAGCGACCATGAGGGGCGTGGCGAAAGAAAGCCCGGCCGGGCAAGTAACCGACCTGCCCTCAAAGATGCTAGTTTTGTGCTCAATTATCTACCCCTTCTCATGGACACCACCATTCACCACAGCCCAGTACTCGACCGCTTTGCTGCCCAACAGGCCATTGAAGCGGCCTGGGCCGACCGCACCCTGCTCGACCAGCACGATACCCAGCTGGCCATCGAGCATACCATTGAAGACCTCGACAAAGGCCACCTGCGGGTAGCCGAGCCGCCCACCGAGGATGGCGGCGAATGGACGATAAATGAGTGGGTGAAGAAGGCGGTTATCCTCTACTTCCCGCTGCGCCAGATGAGTACCCAGGAGGTTGGTCCATTCGAGTATTACGACAAGATGGCCCTCAAAACCGACTACGCCAGCCAGAAAGTGCGCGTGGTGCCGCCCGCCGTGGCCCGCTACGGCGCTTACCTGGCCCCCGGCGTTATCCTCATGCCCAGCTACACCAACATCGGCGCCTACGTGGGCGAGGGCACGATGGTCGATACCTGGGCCACGGTGGGCTCCTGCGCCCAGGTGGGCAAGCACGTGCACCTGAGCGGTGGCGTGGGCCTGGGCGGCGTGCTGGAGCCCGTGCAGGCCGCGCCCGTCATCATCGAAGACGGGGCCTTTATCGGCTCGCGCTGCATCCTGGTCGAGGGCTGCCGCATTGGCAAGGAAGCCGTCATCGGCGCGGGCGTCACCATCACGGGCAGCACCAAAATCATTGACGTAACGGGTGCCACGCCCAAGGAATACAAAGGCTACGTGCCGCCGCGCTCGGTCGTCATTCCGGGCACTATTCCCAAGCATTTCCCGGCCGGCGAGTACCAGGTGCCGTGTGCCCTCATTATCGGCCAGCGCAAGCCGAGCACCGATTTGAAAACGAGTTTGAATGATGCGCTGCGCGATTTCGGGGTGTCGGTATAAATAATCGAACTACAAAAACTAATTACAGAAGCTGTTTAGGAAGTCAATCTTGACTTCCTAAACAGCCTCACTTGTAAAGAAAAAAGCCCGCTGGCTAGCGGGCTTTTTTCTTTACAAGTGAGGCCGTACTTACACCACTCCAGCCTTCAACTTTTCCCCAAACAGCGCCTTCACCTTGTCCACTTTGGGCTTGGCCACAAACTGGCAGTAGGGCTCGTGGCCGTGCAGGTTGAAATAATTCTGGTGATAATTCTCAGCGGGGTAAAACTCGGGTGCGGCCGTAATTTCCGTTACCACGGGGTTAGGGAAAGCGTGACCGTCGTTGAGCTTCTTTTTGTAGTCCTCGGCGAGCTGCTTCTGCTCGTCGTTGTGATAATAAATAACCGAGCGGTACTGCGTGCCCGTGTCGTTGCCCTGGCGGTTGAGGGTCGTCGGGTCATGGGTTTTCCAGAAAATTTCGAGCAGCTCGGGGTAGCTGATAACGGCCGGGTCGAAGGTAATATCAATCACCTCGGCGTGGCCGGTCAGGCCGCTGCATACTTCCTTATACGTAGGGTTTTTGATGCGGCCCCCGGCGTAGCCGGAAACCACTTTCGCCACGCCCTTCAGATTTTGAAAAACGGCCTCGACGCACCAAAAGCAGCCGGCCCCAAATGTTGCATGTTCCATCGCAGATTTAACGGATTTAACGGATTGCGCGGATACGCTTGCTGCGCAAGCTGACTACCGTGCTGTTTCGGTAACGAAAAAAAGGGGGCTAGCGTTCATGTTGCCCGGCCTCCATACCTTCGCATCATACAGTCAGTGCGTAGTCAGCTTGCGCAGCAAGCGTATCCGCGCAATCCGTTAAATCCGTTAAATCTGCGGTTTGAAGCGCGGGGCCACTACCAGGTCTTTGGAGCCCGCCGTGTACTGATAGAAGCCCTCACCAGACTTCACGCCCAGGCGGCCGGCCATTACCATGTTTACCAGCAGCGGACAGGGCGCGTACTTGGGGTTGCCGAGGCCCTCGTGCAGCACCCGCAAAATGGCCAGGCACACGTCGAGGCCGATAAAATCGGCCAGCTGCAGCGGCCCCATCGGGTGGGCCATGCCCAGCTTCATCACCGTGTCGATTTCCGCCACGCCGGCCACGCCTTCGAAAAGGCTGATAATGGCCTCATTTATCATCGGCATCAGGATGCGGTTGGCCACGAAGCCGGGGTAGTCGTTGACTTCCGTCGGCGTTTTGCCGAGCTGGCGCGACAACTCCATGACGCGCTGCGTCACCTCCTCGGACGTGGCATAGCCCCGGATAACTTCTACCAGCTTCATCACGGGCACCGGGTTCATGAAGTGCATTCCGATAACCTGGGCTGGGCGCTTGGTTACGGCCGCGATTTTGGTAATCGAAATCGACGAGGTGTTGCTGGCCAGGATGGCCCCGGCCGGCGCGTGCTGGTCGAGGTCGCGAAAAATCTGGAGCTTGAGGTCCACATTTTCGGTGGCGGCCTCTACTACCAGCTCCACGCCCGCCACGCCTTCGGCCAGGCTCGTGAAGGTGCGCAGGCGGCCCAGGGTAGCCGCTTTGTCGTCTTCGCTGAGGGTAGCCTTGGCTACCTGGCGGTCGAGATTTTTGGTGATAGTGCCCAGCGCCCGGTCGAGGGCCGGCTGGTTGATATCGATGAGGGAAACAGCAAAACCGTGCTGGGCAAAAACGTGGGCAATGCCATTGCCCATCGTGCCCGAGCCAATAACGGCAACGTTCATGGGTGGGAGAGTAAAAGGGTAAAAACAAACGGCCGGCCAGGGGGCCGCCGCCCGGCAAAGCTACTGGCTACCGAAAAGTTTGGCCGGGCCCGGCAAAAATTTTGTACACAACTTCATCCTTTTTCTATTCCTGCCGTACAAACCCCCGTAAGCTGCCCCGGCTTACGCACACCTTTTCACTTCCATTCTTTCCTTTTTCACTCATGGGCAATCTGTTGTATATCATCGCCGTCATCCTCATCATCATTTGGGCTCTCGGCTTTTTCGGCGTGCTGGGCGCTGGCCTGGCAGGTAACAACCTGATTCACATTCTGTTGGTAATTGCTATTATTGCCATCCTGTTGCGCGTTATCAGCGGTCGTAACCCGGTATAAGTACCGGCGCTCCTGCTTCTACATAAAAAACCCCCGCTGTGAAGACAGCGGGGGTTTCTTTTGCGCCAGCCCCTATTACCTAGCGGCCAATATTGAACAGGAAGTTGAAGCGGATAACCGGGTTAGAATAAATGCTGTTGTAGCCATCCTGAAAATTATACAGGAGTACAATATCGGCCGCCGCCCGGTTGCTGATTTGGGAGCGGTAGCCAACGCCGGCCAGCGGCGACTGTACCTGGCGGGAGCCGGTAGCAATCTGATTATTAACAATAATATAATTATTGTACTGGTCTACGAGGGGCAGCTCCGCTTTCGTGACTTCGTATTCGGCATGAATAAAAAACTGGTTGATTACCCGAAACTGACCGAATACTTTTACCCCGATATTATTGAGGTTCAGGGTCGGGTTATTCTTGCCAAATGTATAGTTAACATACGTATAGCTTATGCCGGGGCCAACGGCCAGGCGGTCGGTGAGTCGGTAGCCCAGCGAAGGGGAGATACTAAAATTGAATACCCCGCCATCGCTGTAGTAATTAGAGCTGTAGCCCAGGCCTACCCCCGAGTATATAAACAATTTGGTATATTGCTCGGCGTGCTGCTGGGCGGCCTTACGGGCCTGCTCACGGCCGGGTAGCTCCAGGCCCGAGGGGCTGTAGGGCGTGGGCTGGGGGTCCGTGCTGCTGGGGGGCGAATAAGCAGGCCGCGGCGAGTAGGGGCGCCGCGAAGTGGTATCGGTTGGCGCGGTCATGAGCTGACCGGGTGCCGGCGCGGTGCCGGGAGGGGCGGTATTCAGCACCGGCTTGTCCTGGGCCAGGCTGCGGCCGGGTGCCAGCAGCGCTACGGCGCCCAGCAAAAAAGGAAGAAGCAGACGTTTCATGAATGAAAATTAGCGGAGAGGCGAAAAGAAAGGATGAAGAAGCCCGGTTTACTAGACGAAACCCCCGAAAGCATCTGCTTAATTCCGGGTTTTAAGCCAGTTGATACATTTTCTGGCGCTGCGCTTTCAGGGTTTCATCGGCCAGATATTCCTCGTAGTTCATGCGGCGGTCAATGATACCTTCGGGCGTGAGCTCGATGATGCGGTTGGCTACGGTTTCGATAAACTGCAAGTCGTGCGAGGCGAAGATGATGGAGCCGGTGAAGTCCTTCAGGCCATTGTTCAGGGCCTGAATACTTTCCAGGTCGAGGTGGTTGGTGGGGTCGTCGAGCACGAGCACGTTGCCGCTTTCCAGCATCATCTTGCTGAGCATGCAGCGCACTTTTTCGCCCCCGCTCAGCACGTTGGGCTTTTTCTGCGACTCCTCGCCCGAAAACAGCATGCGGCCCAACCAGCCGCGCACAAAGCTTTCGTCTTTCTCTACCGAGTACTGGCGCAGCCAGTCCACCAGGTTCATATTGTCGGCCTGGAAGTAGGCACTGTTTTCCTTAGGGAAATAGCTCGGCGTAATGGTCGTGCCCCAGCTACAGGTGCCTTTATCGGCCTGGGCTTCGCCAAACAGAATATCGAACAGCAGCGAAGCGGCCCGGTCGTCGCGGCCCACGATGGCAATTTTATCACCCTTATCGAGCGTGAACGACACGTTTTTCAGCACCGACTGCCCATCGACCTTTTTGGCCACGCCCTCCACGGTCAGCAGCTGGTTGCCGGCTTCGCGCTCGGGTTTGAAGGCGATGTAGGGGTAGCGGCGCGACGAAGGCTTGATTTCTTCCAGGGTCAGCTTTTGCAGCAGCTTCTGGCGGCTGGTAGCCTGCTTGCTCTTCGAGGCATTGGCCGAGAAGCGGCGCACAAACTCTTCGAGCTCCTTGCGCTTGTCCTCGGTTTTCTTGTTCACATCCTGGCGCTGGCGCAGGGCCAGCTGGCTGCTTTCGTACCAGAAGCCGTAGTTGCCGGGGTACATCGTGATTTTCGAAAAGTCCAGGTCGGCCATGTAGTTGCACACGGCATCGAGGAAGTGGCGGTCGTGGCTTACCACAATCACCGTATTCTGGAAGTTATCGAGGAAGTTTTCGAGCCAGAGCACGCTCTCGGCGTCGAGGTTGTTGGTGGGCTCGTCGAGCAGCAGCACGTCGGGGTTGCCAAAAAGTGCCTGGGCCAGCAGCACGCGCACTTTTTCCGAAGCGCCGAGGTCCGACATCAGCGCGTAGTGCTTGTCTTCGGTGATGCCGAGGCCGCTCAGCAGCTCGGCGGCCTCGTAGTCGGCATTCCAGCCTTCGAGGTCGGCAAACTCGCCTTCGAGCACGGCCGCCCGCTCGCCGTCGGCGTCGCTAAAATCGGCCTTGGCGTAGAGCGCGTCCTTTTCGCTCATAACGGCCCACAGGCGCTGGTGGCCCTGAATAACGGTTTGCAGCACCTGCTGGTCGTCGTAGGCAAACTGGTTCTGCTTCAGCACCGCCAGGCGCTGGCCGGCAGGCATCTCTACCGAGCCGGTATTGGGCTCCAGCTCACCCGATAAAATTTTCAGAAAAGTAGATTTACCCGCCCCGTTGGCCCCAATGAGGCCGTAGCAGTTGCCGGGTAAAAACTTTACCGTTACGTCTTCAAACAGTACCCGCTTGCCGTAGCGCAAGCTCACGTTGGTCGTGGAAATCATCTAAGCCAGAGTAAGAAACCAAAAAAACTATGCAAAAATACGCCGCCGCACGCCCTTACTCCCCGAGAACGCCCCAAAGTAGCAATTTGTGCCCTGCTCTGTCATAACTTACGCAGGTTCAAAGCAGTATTGTATGTAGCTGGGCCGTGCGGCTCCGGCGCTGCCTTTTTTCTCACCTTTCACCTTCATTTGTCATGGCTACTACTTCGCTTTCCGCTCCTGCCCAAGTTTTGCCTACCCCCGAACAGAATGGTGTCCGGTACGGACTGATTACAGCGGCAGTGCTGTGTGCCTACACGCTGGTCGCGGCACTGCTGGGCTTCTTCTCGCACGTAGAGGCCGGCAGCCTCGACGTGCTGATTCTGGTGCTGGGCTCGGTGCTGGCCATCCGGCACCTGCGCCACGTTTATGGCGAAAAAATGCCGTATCTGGGCGGCTACGGCACGGGTATTATTACCGGACTGGTTGCTTCGGCCATTCTGGGGCTGTTTTTTATCGTGCTTACTATTATAATGCCGCATTCGCTGGATATGACGCAGGTAGAAAACCTGTTTGGCTCCGATTTCAATCTGAACCTGTCCGTAACCGTGGCCGCGCTGGCCATCGTGCTGATGGGGGCCATGTCGGGCGTCATCACCTCGCTCATCGCCATGCAGTATTTCAAAGCCGACCGCGCCGACCCTATGAAAGCTATGGAGCGCTAGGCAGTTAACACGTTAGCTTAAAAGCCCCGGCCCATTTCCGTATTCGGAATGGACCGGGGCTTTTAACACATAAAATAATCTATATTGCCGCCGGCAGGTCAAACGGCACAAAGGGGGCTACATCGCCGCCGAAGCGGTGAATTTCGCGAATAATGGTGCTGCTGACGGCCGCCAGCAGCGGCGAGGTAATGAGGAACACCGTTTCCAGCTCGGGGTTGAGCTGGCGGTTGGCTTGCGCAATGGCATTTTCGTACTCGAAGTCGAGCGTGTTGCGCAGCCCGCGCAGCAGGTAGCGGGCCCCGGTTTCGCGGGCAAAGTCGGTGGTCAGGCCCCGGTAGCTACGCACCAACACGCGCGGCTCGTGCTGAAACAGCGCTTGCAGCTGCCCCGTCAGCCAGTCGACGGGCAGGTAGCGCTGTTTGCTGCTGTTGGTGCCAATGGCAATAATCAGCTCATCAAACAACCCCACACCGCGCCGTACCACGTCGAGATGGCCATTGGTAAAGGGGTCGAAGGAGCCGGGAAACAGCGCAATTCTTTTCATGTAAACGCAGCGCGTAAGGACCAGAGAGGGTGAGGTGATATTAGAAATATTAAATATAATATATATTTAATATTGCTCGCACTCAATCATTCACAAAAGGCAAGACTGAACAAGTCAAAGTGCCGGTAATCAGCAATCTCATTCAGGTAATAAAAATATTGCAGGCCGAAGGGGCGGGTGCCAAAGCGCAGATTACGCAGGTAGGTGCTGAGCAGGGTAAACGTAGCCGAGTCGCTGGTCAGCTCACCCCAGATAGTGACGGCATCCTGGTCGGGGTTGAGGCCCAGCTCCTGCATAACGAGGATGGTAAAGTACACCACATCCTCGGCGGTGCTGACGGCAAAGGAGTTGCAGAATTCCAGCTGGCTGCCCAGCACAATGGCCGTTAGCTCCTGGTCGCCCAGGCTCAGGTAAAGCTGGCGCGGGGCGGGGCCCGGTCCGCGCTGGTGCAGCAGCCCCCCAAGCAGGGCGCTGGCCTGGGGCAGGAGGCGGGCGCCAGGACCGTGCACCTGCTGTAGCCAGGCAACCAGCTGCGTGGGAGCGGCAAATAAGCTCACTACATCGGTAGCCGGGGCAGGCAGGTGCAGCACGTAGGCCAAGGCCTCCTCGGTAGCGGCCAGCTCGTAGTGCAGGCTCAGGTAGGCCGCCTCGTCGCCGGGCCGGTAGAGGGGAGCCGGCAGCAGCGGGCAGCCCCGCCCGGCCAGGGCCAGCCGCAGGCGAGCCCAGCCGGCTTGGCTGAGCAATTCGTGGCCGGCAGCCACGGCCGGCAGCTCGGCCAGCGAGGAAAGGGCCAGGTCATCGAAAGCTACTACCTTCTGGCGGGCAATGTCGAGCGCCGCCACGCGCAGGCGGCCGGGGCCCGCCAGCGCATACAACTGGTACGCCGTCGGGTTGGTCGGGTCGAAGGTATCGTCGCGCAGGCGCAGCGTTTCGGGAGCGGGCAGGAGAGGAGAGGCAGGCACGAGGTAAAATTAGGGCCTGCGTGCTGGTTGCCGGCGGGGAAGTTAGCCCAGCAGTACCTGCGGCACAAAAACGTCGTCGGTGCTGAGCAGGCCCCGCAGCACCGGGTGTATCTGCGGCAGCGGCAGCGCCAGCAGCTGGCGCGGAGTAAGCCAGGCCAGCTCACTAAGCAGCTGTTGGCCGGGGGCGTGCTCGGGGTCCTGGCCCAGCTGCGGCGTGGCACCGGGGTCTTCGGTGAGTACCTCAAAGAAAATTTCCAGGGCTTGCAGCTCATCGCGCCGAAACTCGTGCAGGTGCAATTGTCGGTTTACCCGTACCCGCAAGCCGGTTTCTTCGAGAAATTCGCGCTGCAACGCTTCTTTTAAACTTTCGCCAAAGGCCCAGCCCCCGCCTGGCGGCGACCAGAAGGGAGCGTTGTTGGGCAATAAACCCCGGTGGGCTGCCAACAGGATGGCGCCATTGCGAACCAGCAGTCCGCCTACCCGCACCCGTACCAGGCCAGCGTAAGGAGTTAGTAATGAGCTGTTTTCTTGAATAGCAGTGCCAGACATAAAGAATAGGAAAACCCGGATAGCCAGCTGCCTTTACGCAAACTTGCTGCGTAGGGGTATTACTAGTTGCCGTGCTTGCCCAACTGCTGCTCAACTGCCGGTACGCGGGCCAGGCCGGTATCTTTGGGCTACTTATGCAGCCAGTTGAATCTACTTCCGTTACCGACCTCGAAACCCGCATCCGCGAAAAGCTGAAGCGCCAGTACTTTATGCACCTCATCGGGGCCGACCTCACCCGCATCGAGCCCGGCCGCGTCGAGGCCGAGCTGGCGCTGGGCCAGCAGCACCAGCAGCAGCGCGGCTTTGCCCACGGCGGCCTGGTAGCTACGATGGCCGACCTGGCCGCCGGCTTCGCCTCTATTACACTCGTGCCCGAAGGAGTAGGCGTGGTAACGTCCGACCTGAAAGTGAGCTACCTGCACCCCGGCGTGGGCCAGCGCATCAAAGCCATCGGCTGGGTGCTGAAAGCCGGGCGGCGACTGCACTTTTGCGAGGCCGAAGTGTGGTGCGATGAGGTGCTCATTGCCAAGGCGTCGGCCACGATGGCGGTGGTGGAGCCGGTTGTTTAATCAATTTTGCTGGAAATTATGAAACTAGTTTTTACGGTTTTCTGGCTCATACTTGCAAGCCAAGCTTTCAGCCAAAATATTGTTGGATTTTGGCAGGCTAGTGACACAACTATTAGCTCAAATTATCAGCAGCATTATGTTTTCAGTGCCGACAAAAAATTCACTTATACTCCTAGTGGCTATGATGGATTGCAAAGAGTTTTGAAAATAGGTGGACATTATAAATTGCTAGGCAATACGTTATACCTGACGCCGGAATACACGACTGAATTGAAAGGTGGTGTTTTGGAGAGAAGTCATATAACAACGCTTAATGACTCTTGGTCAATTGCGAGTGGGCAAGCGAAAACTTATAAAATCGTTGAGCCAATTCGCTAAAATGTTCAATTTAAGCTTGTTAAGCGTAAAAAAGGCTTGTGCATGTTGTTGGATACTTGGCCTTATTACAAGATAAAAGTCTCGGCTAATTAATCTGATGCTAAAAACCCGCTTCCCTTCGGTCCGCGATTATTTTCCCTTCGAGCCGACCGACGACCAGGCCGAACTATTCGTGCAGCTCGACGAGTTTTTGCGCGACCAGCTGCCGGGGCGCAAGGTGTTTGTGCTGCGCGGCTACGCGGGCACCGGCAAAACCACCGTGGTGAGCGCTCTCGTGCAGTGGCTGGGCCGCATGCAGCGCCGCTACGCCCTGATGGCGCCCACCGGCCGCGCCGCCAAGGTGATGAGCGCCTACGCGGGTGTGCCCGCCAGCACCATTCACAAGAAAATATACCGCCAGACCAGCGGCTCACCCAGTGAGCGCCTCAGCTTTCAGCGCCAGCCCAACCGCCAGGAAGAGACGCTCTTTATCGTGGACGAGGCCTCCATGATTTCGGATGAGAAAGCCTTCGGAGAAAACGGCTTGCTCGATGACCTCATGGGCTTCGTGTTTGAGAAATCGACCAACCGCCTGCTGCTCATCGGCGATACGGCGCAGCTGCCGCCGGTGGGCCAGCTCCTGAGCCCGGCCCTCGACCCCGAGCTGCTGGCCCACCGCTTTCGCGCCCGCGTGGAGGGCGTGGAGCTGCGCCAGGTAATGCGCCAGGCCGAGGCTTCGGGCATCCTGGTGAATGCCACTGAATTGCGGGAGGAATTGCGGGAGGAAGCGCCTAACATTCAGCTGCATACCAAGGGGTTCAAGGATATGTTCAAAATGGGCGGCGACAAGCTGGAAGACGGCCTGCGCTGGGCCTACCGCAACTTCGGGCACGAGAACACGACTATCATTTGCCGCTCCAATCGCAACGCCAACCAGTATAATCAGCTGATTAGACGCACGCTCTTTGAGGCGGAGGAGGAGATTGAGGCCGGCGACTACATCATGGTAGTGCGCAACAACTATTTCTGGCTGCCCAAGGAGTCGGAAATAGGCTTTCTGGCGAACGGCGACTTTTTGGAAATCAAGAAGATAGTTCGACGCGAAGAAATGTTTGGCTGCCGCTTTGCCCAGGCGCGGGTACGGCTGGTCGACTATCCCGATGAGCCCGAGATGGAAGTGAAGCTGCTGCTCGACACGCTGCATACCGAAAGCCCGGCGCTGCCGCGCGACCAGAACGAGAAGCTTTACCAGGAGATTCTGGCCGACTACGCCCACCTTACCAAAAAGAGCGAGCGCAACGCCGAGATGCGCAAAGACCCGTACCTCAACGCCTTGCAGATAAAATTCGCCTACGCCCTCACTTGCCACAAGGCCCAGGGCGGCCAGTGGCAGGCGGTGTTTGTCGACCACGGTTTCCTGAAGCCCGACGAGCCGGTGGGCGGCGAGTTTGCGCGCTGGCTCTACACGGCCATCACGCGGGCGTCGGAGCGGCTGTTTCTGCTCAATTTTCAGCGGCGGCTGCTGGCCGAAGGAGAGGTTGAGGCAACTGAATAAATAGTTGATTGAGAAGTGGAGTTATTGCAGCTGAAGCACGTACTTTCGAGCCGCGTTTTCACTTTTTCATTCCACTCTTTTTTCTGCGGCTTTTATGAAGCACCTGTTACTAGTTTTCGCGTTGCTGCTTACGGCGGGCGCGGCATCGGCTCAAACCCGTGAGATTTATACCAGTCCCAAGTTTAAGGAGCTGGCCAAAGACCATAAAGTATTAGCCATCCTGCCTTTTAAGGCCACCTTGTCGCTGCGGCCTAATGAGGTGGCCAAAAATGGCGGCGCCGAAGGAGTGCACCAGCTGGAGCAGCGCGAAGGGCTAAATGTTCAAAGCGCGCTGCAATCCTATTTTCTGAAGCAAAAGCAGGACAAAGACATATCGGTAGACGTGCAGGATATCGCCAAAACCAACGCCTTGCTGGCTAAAAACAACATTACGGCCGAAAAGCTGCCGGCCATGACGATGGAAGAGCTAGCCCAGCTGCTGGGAGTAGATGGGATTATCTCGGGTACGTTTGAAAGCTCGCAGCCCTTCTCCAACGGCGCGGCTATCGCCATGACCATGGTGGTGGGTTTCAGCGGCTCGACCAATACCGGCAAGCTCAGCATCAATATCCATGATGGAAAAACGGGCGAGCTGCTGTGGAAATACGACAAAAGCCTCGGGCGTGGCCTGGGCTCCGATACCGGCAGCATTATTACGGTGATTATGCGGAAGGCTTCGCGGCAATTTCCGTATTCTAAGGAATTCAAAAGCTAGCCTGGAGGTTTAGGGGGGAGCTTCATCTGGCCTCCAGCCGGCGGGCGTTAGTTTGGCCGCAGATTTGCAAAGGCCGACTTATCGCTTAAATTTGTTTACTCTCAACAACCCTTTTTAACTTTTACCCTGTCATGACGAAGATGCTGCTGCTGGCCCTGGGCCTCACGTTTGCGGGCACCGCTGCCCACGCCCAGGCTGCCAAGCCTGCCAAAGCCACCGCCAAGCCGGCCGGCCCCCAGATTGAGTTTATGGAGGTGAAGTACGACTTCGGGACCATCAAGCAGGGCGACGTGGTGGACCACGTATTTAAATTCAAGAACACCGGCACCCAGCCGCTCGTAATTTCCAACATCGGCGTAAGCTGCGGCTGCACCACGCCTTCGTGGACCAAGGAGCCCGTGCAGCCCGGCAAAACCGGCACCATCTCGGCCAAGTTCAACTCGGCCGGCAAGATGGGCATGCAAACCAAAGTGCTGACTATCGACTCGAACTCGGCCGGTGGCAGCACCACCGTTTCGCTGGTAGGCGAGGTGAAAGAGGCCGCCACGGCTTCGAACAAGTAAGCCGCCGCTGGTGGAAAACCACGTAAAAAATACCCCGGTCGTTACGGCCGGGGTATTTTTTATGCATTATATAGTAAATTTATAATTTGCTTACGGCCAGCAGCAGGCGAATCCAGCCGGCAATCAGCAGCAGGCCGCCGAGCGGAGCCACGGCGCCAAACTTGGTGATGCCCGTGAAGCAGATGGCGTAGAGCGAGCCGCTGAAAATGAGGATGCCGCCCAGCCACAGCGCCGCCGTGGTGTCGAGCGGGTCGCGCAGCTCGGGCCGGGCCGTGGCCAGCACGCCCACCGCCAGCAGCGCCAGCACGTGGTAAAACTGGTAGCGCACGGCCGTTTCGAAGGTGTCGAGGCGGCCATTGGCTTCGAGCATGGGCCGCAGGCCGTGTGCCCCGAAGGCCCCGATAGCCACGGTGAGGGCGCCGAGTAGCGCCGCTAGCTGAAGAATAAGACGGGGAGACATAGTAGAGAAAGGGAAAAAGGAAAACCTGCCTCAAAGTACGTCAGTGCTGACCGACGGGAAGCAGCACGTTACTTTAGCCAGCCAGACCCAACTGGTCAAGGGGTTGGTGCTAACTCCTGACCGGCAGGTCATCCGAAGAAAAATGGAATGGCAGCAAATCGGCCAGCCGCTCGAAGCGCAGCACGGTGCCGGTAGTGCTGGGCAGCAGCAGCCAGATGGGCTGGCCCTGGCGCAGCTCGTATTCGAGCATCACCTGGCGGCAGGCCCCGCAGGGCAGGGCGGCGCCGAAATCGCCAGCGGCCGGCCGCCCGGCTACCGCCATCCCCACGATGAGCGGCGGGGGGCTGGGCCGGCCCCCCGCCAGCCCAAACAAAGCCGTGCGCTCGGCGCAGAGGCCGGACGGATAGGCCGCATTTTCCTGGTTGGTTCCCTGCGCCAGGCTGCCATCGGCCAGCAGCAGCGCGGCCCCGACGTGGAAGTGCGAGTACGGCGCGTACGAGTGGGCCGTGGCAGCGCGGGCGGCGTCCCACACCCGGCGCTCGGCGGGCGTCAGCTGGTTGGGGGTGGTCAGCTCGTGGTAGCGTAGGGTAAGCTGGCGTAGCGTAGGGGGAGCTTCGATAGAGGAGGCAGCCATGGCGGCGGGGTTGAAAATGGGGCGACAAAGAAAGGGAGTAATCCGGCATTTTGGAGCTGGCGTGAAAAGCCCGGCCAGGGCTGGCTGGTATCTTGGCCGGCTTCGCTCCGGCTACCAAACGCCGCCTTCCCTGGCCGGTGTACTTTTGCCGCCATGACCCCACCCACCCGCTTGCTACTGCTCGGGGCCGGCCGCTCGGCTTCATCGCTTATTACCTATATTCTGCGCCATGCCCCGGCCGAGCGCTGGTTTTTGACCGTGGCTGATGCCCAGCCGGCCCACCTGGCGCCGGTGCTGGCCGCGCACTCGCAGTACGCCCGCGCCGTGCCCTGCGATGCGCAAAACGTGGCGCAGCTGCGCCAGCTGGTAGCCGAGGCCGACGTGGTTATCTCGATGCTGCCGGCGTTTCTACACCCGGTAGTGGCGCAGGCCTGCCTCGATTTTGGCCGCCACCTAGCCACGGCCAGCTACGTGAGCCCCGAAGTGCAGGCCCTGCACGCGCCGGCGGCAGCGGCCGGCCTGGTTTTTCTGATGGAATGCGGCCTCGACCCCGGCCTCGATCATCTGTCGGCCATGCGGGCCATTGCTCACATTCGGGCGCGGGGCGGGCGCCTGACGGCCTTCGCCTCGTACTGCGGCGGGCTGCTCGACCCTGCCTCGGAGGGCGACAACCCCTGGCGCTACAAGTTTACCTGGAACCCGCGCAACGTGGTGCTGGCCGGCCAGAGCACCGCCAAGTACTTGCAGGATAACCACCTGCGCGTCATTCCGTACCAGCAGCTTTTTGCCCGCACCGAGGAAATCCACGTGCCGGGCCACGGCGCATTTGAGGGCTATGCCAACCGCGACTCGCTCAACTACCGCGCGCCGTACGGGCTCGACGACATCCCGAGCATCCGGCGCGGCACGCTGCGGCGGCCGGGCTACTGCGCCGCCTGGCACGCGCTGGTGCGCCTGGGCCTCACCGACGACGGTGTGCGCCTCGACAATTCGGCCGCGCTTACCTGGCACGACGTGGTGGCCGGCTACCTGCCCCGCTGGCCCGCCGCCGGGCAGTCGCTGGCCGCGCTCACCGCCGACTACCTGGGCCTGGACCCTCACGGCCCCGAACTGGAGCGCCTGGTCTGGCTGGGTATTTTCGAGCCAAAGCCCGTGGGCCGCGCCAATGCCACGCCCGCGGAGCTGCTGGAGCACCTGCTGGCCGGGAAATGGCAGCTTCAGCCCCACGACCGCGACATGATAGTGATGCAGCACCGGTTTGACTTTGAGCTGGGGGCTGAAAGCAAGCGGCTTACGTCCTCGCTGGTGGTGCTGGGCGACGATGCCCTGCACACCGCGATGGCCAAAACCGTGGGCCTGCCCCTGGGCATGGCCGTGCGCCGCCTGGCACGGGGGGAAGTTGCGGGCCGGGGCGTCGTTATTCCGACCACTGCTGACCTTTACGAGCCGATTCTGGACGAGCTGGCGACCGACTACGGCATTGCCTTCACGGAAGAGGAAACGTTGGTGGGCCCATTTCCCGCGTAGCACCGCATGGAACCCGTAGCTGGAGGCCTGGCGCTGTGCGCTTACCTGGGGCTGCGGCTGCGCCTGCTGGGCCGGCTGCTGCGCGAAATCGGCTGGCTGCGGCTGGCGCTGGTGGGGCCGCTGCTGGCGCTGAGCCTGCTCCAGGCGCTGGTTACCCTGGGCGGCCACCCGGTGGGGCGCTGGCTGGTGCCGCTGCTCACGGCGGCCAGCCTGCTGGGGGCGCACCGGCGGCGGGCCGATGCGCAGTTTCTGGCCATCGCGGCGCCCGACTGCCGGCGCTGGCTGGTGGTAGAATATGGTATTTTATCTATGTTTGTCGTGCTGGGGCTGCTGGCCCGGCGGGCCGGGGGGCCGGCCGCGCTGACGCTGGGACTGGCGCCGCTGGTGGCCTGGGTGCCCCCCGGTCGCGCCGCCACCACGCGGCACCGCTGGCGCAGTCCGTTTCGCAGCGAGGCCTTTGAGTGGGTAGGCGGTATGCGCGCCAGTAAAGGCTTGTGGCTGTGGCCGCTGCTGGTGGGTGGAGCTGCTTGGCAGCGAGCCGCGCCGGGGGTGCCGGTGGCGGCGCTACTGGTTTGGCTGCTGGTGGTGGCCGCCGGCTACGCCACGCCCGAGCCGCCCACGATGCTGGCCCTGGCCCTGCGCACCCCGCGCCAGTTTTTGCGGCGGCGGCTGGCGCTGGGGCTGGGTTACGGGGCGCTCACGGCCGCGCCCTTCCTGGCGCTGCTGGGGGCGGGAAACGCGGGCTGGGGCGCAGCGCTGGCGGTGGGGCTGTTCTGGCTGCTGCTGCTCACGCTGCTTATGCTCAGTAAATATGCGTTTTACCCCAATGCCAGCCATATTCGCACCACGCAGGGGCTGGTGCTGGCCGTGAGCCTGCTCGGGGCCTGGCACCCGGCTTACCCGCCGCTGCTGCTGGCAATAGCCGGCGGGCTGGTGTGGCAAAGCCAGCGCCGGCTGCGGGCCGTGCTGGAAACCAACCACTACTCATCGCCGCTACCGGATGCTGGAGATTAGCGACTTACGCAAAGCCTACGGCCGGCATCAGGTGCTGCGCGGGGTGAGCCTGGCCGTGCGGCCGGGCACTATTCACGGACTGGTGGGCGCGAACGGCGCGGGCAAAACCACGCTCATCAACTGCCTCTACGGCCTGGAAAAAGACTTTGCCGGGCGGGTGCGCGCCACCGAAACAACCCGGCTGGTGCGCGAGGTCGCGGGCCTGGTGCCCTACGAGCCATACTTCTACCCGCGCCTGACGGGGCGCGAATACGTAGAATTTTGCGTGCAGGCCCGCGGCCGGCCCGTGCCCGACCTGCGCGCCTGGAACCAGCTGCTGGAGCTGCCCCTCAACCAGTACGCCGACGAATACTCGGCCGGCATGAAGAAAAAGCTCGCCCTGCTGGCCGTGCTGGTGCAGGACTTTCCTTATCTGATTCTGGATGAGCCCTTCAATGGCCTCGACCTCGAAGCTAACCTGCTGCTCAAGGAAATTCTCCGGCGGCTGCGCGACCGGGGCACCGGCATATTGCTCACCTCGCACATCCTGAGCACGCTCACCGAGGTGGCCAACGAGGCGACCGTGCTGGTGGGCGGCCAGGTGCAGCGCCACTACCTCGCCGCCGAGTTTGGCACCCTCGAAGCCGACCTGCTGGCCGCCCTGCACGGCGAAAAGCTGGGCCAGCTACGGGAACTGCTTTAGCCGGGGCCGTAGCGCAGTCTCTTTGGCCAAAACAGGGTAAAAGCGCTACCTTGGCCTGCCTTTTAGCTGTTATATCCCATGAATTCCCCCGCGCTATCCTACCTCAGCGGCCCCAGCACCACGCCGCTGCTGGGCGATACCATTGGTGAAAACCTGCGGCGCACGGTGGCCCGCTTTCCCGAGCAGGAGGCCCTGGTAGTGGTTCATCAAAGCTACCGGGCTACTTATCAGGAATTGTGGGCCCAGACTACGCGGCTAGCCAAGGGCCTGCTGGCGCTCGGCGTGGCGGCCGGCGACCGCGTGGGCTTGTGGGCGCCCAACCGCGCCGAGTGGGTTATTACGCAGTTTGGCTCGGCGCGGGTGGGGGCCATTCTGGTCAATATCAACCCCGCCTACCGGGCCGAAGAGTTGAAGCACGCGCTTAACCAATCGGGCTGCCGGGTACTGTTGCTGGCCGCCAAGTTTCGCCAAACCAGCTACGTGCACCTGCTGGCCAGCGTGCGTGCCGAGTGCCCGGCCCTTGAGCATGTCGTGGTGCTTGAAGACGACTGGGAAACCCTGCTGGCCGGCGGCACGGCCATCGCCGACGAGGCGCTGGCCGCCCGCGAAGCCAGCTTGCAGTTCGACGACCCTATCAATATTCAGTATACCAGCGGCACCACCGGCTTCCCCAAGGGAGCCACGCTCTCGCACCATAATATTCTGAATAACGGCTTCTTCATCGGCGAAACGCTGCGCTATACCGAAGCCGACCGGGTGTGCATTCCGGTGCCATTTTATCATTGCTTTGGCATGGTGATTGGCAACCTGGCCTGCGTGTCGCACGGGTCCTGCATGGTCATTCCATCGGAGGCATTTGAGGCGCTGGCGGCTCTGCGCACCGTGCAGGATGAGCGCTGCACTTCGCTCTACGGAGTACCCACGATGTTCATTACCGAGCTGGAGCACCCGGAATTTAACTCCTTCGATTTTAGCTCGCTACGCACCGGGGTAATGGCCGGCTCGCCCTGCCCCGAGGAGATAATGAAGCAGGTGCAAACCCGCCTGAACATGCGCGAAGTCACTATATGCTATGGCATGACCGAAACCTCGCCCGTATCGGCCCAGAGCTACATCGACGACCCGCTGGCTAAGCGCGTGAGTACGGTAGGCCACGTTCATCCCCACCTCGAAGTAAAAGTAATTGACCCCGAAACCGGCCACCTCGTGCCGCGCGGCCTGCCCGGCGAGCTGTGCAC
This sequence comes from Hymenobacter baengnokdamensis, assembly GCF_008728635.1. Lineage (NCBI taxonomy): Bacteria > Pseudomonadati > Bacteroidota > Cytophagia > Cytophagales > Hymenobacteraceae > Hymenobacter > Hymenobacter baengnokdamensis. The sequence continues at coordinate 2,755,678 of NZ_CP044285.1, forward strand.
CCGCGGCTATTCGGTGATGCTTGGCTACTGGGAAAACCCACTGGCTACGGCCGCCGCTATCGACCGCGCCCGCTGGATGCACACCGGCGACCTGGCTACCATCGATACGGAGGGCTACCTCAACATTGTGGGTCGCATCAAAGACCTGATTTTGAGAGGAGGCGATAATATCTACCCGCGTGAGGTCGAGGAGTTTCTCTATACCCACCCGGCCGTAGCCGACGTGCAGGTAATTGGCGTGCCCAGCCTGCGCTACGGCGAAGAAGTAATGGCCTGGGTAAAGCTCAAGGACGGCCACACTGCCTCCGGTACCGACATTGCCGCCTTCTGCCAAAACCGCATTGCCACCAATAAAATCCCGGCTTTCTGGAAGTTTGTAGACAGCTTCCCGATGACGGTGACCGGCAAAATTCAGAAGTATCTCATGCGCGAGCAGGCCATAGAAGAGCTAGGTCTGCAAGCCGCGGCCGCCGTAAAAACGGCGTAGCGCAAACGGCGAAGGCCCGCGCTACAGTGCCAGATAAAACCCCGCCAGCAACGCCCGAAAGGCTGCCGAATAAGTGCCATTGGCTGTTTGAATAATCAGCTCGGCCTGGGGCACTGCGGCCGGGCAATTGGCCCCAAACTGGCTAATGCAGCGCGTAGCGCGCCCACCCGGCCGGTGCCGCACCGTCAGCCGGGCCTGCTCGGCCAGGCCGCCGGCCCGCGCCTCGTTGGCAAACTGCTGCATCTCGGGTGGGGGCAGCAGCACCGTGAGCGAGCCGCCTGGGAGCAGGTGTCTTGCCGCAAAGCCGCTAAGCTCACCAAACGGGAGCGAGCCCGCGCTCTCGTGGCGCGCCGTGGCGCGGGCCGCATCGGGCGGAGCCAGGCTGCCCCGAAAAAACGGTGGGTTGCAAATAATATGGCTGAAAGGCGCCGGCTGGCTGGCCGCGTAAGCCGCCAGACTCAGCGGCCGCACCGTCACACGGTCGGGCCAGGGGCAGGCCGCCACATTAGCGGCTGCCTGCTTAGCGGCGGCCGGGTCAAGCTCGATGGCTTCAATCGTAGCCTGGGGCGCCCGCTGGGCGGCCATCAGGGCCAGCAGGCCGGTCCCGGTGCCAATATCCAGCACGCGGGTAGCTGCGCTAAGGTCGGCCACGGCGCCAAGCACGCAGGCATCGGTGCTCACCTTCTGGGCGCACGCAGCTTGCTCGATGCGGAACTGCTGAAACTGGAAATAGTCGTTAGCCAAGGGGAAGGTTCGAAACAGGGGGTACCACGCGCGGCTTCACCGGAATCCAGATTTCTTCCTCGGCAGCCGGGTCGTCGGGGCGGTAGTGGGCGCTCAGCACCTCAAAATGGGGGCGGTCGTCCAGCTCGTAAGCCGAGGCCGGGAGCCAGTCCAGCAGGATGTAGCGAAACACGGTGGGGCCGTCGCTGGCGGGGCCTTTATAGTCAAATACGGCGTAGAGGCCGGCCGGCAACACCAGCAGCTCTAAATCGGCAGGCACTTCTTGCGGATGGGCCACGGCCACGGCGGCCCATTTCTCGAAGGTGGCCTCGGGGCGAAAGGGCCGGAAGTAAGTCGCGTCGTACACCTGCACCGAATACCGCGCGGAGTCATTGGCAAACGGCCGCGCCCGCAGTCGCTGCCCAAAGCTCCGCCAAAGGACGGCCGTGGTATCGGCCAGCAGCGATAGACGCTGGCGCTGGCCGGCCAGCAGGGTTTCCGGGAGGGTTTTGATGTGCGGCTGCATTAGTACTTCCTGACTCGCTAAAAAACTACCCCAGCGCCTCATACCCCTCATCCACCAGCAGCCCTTTGCCGAGCGCGCTCTGCACGGCCAGCACGTCGCAGCGCTCGTTTTCGGCGTGGCCGGCGTGGCCTTTTATCCACTTGAAGGAAACCTTCCGGTTTTGGTACACGCGCAGGAAACGGCGCCACAGGTCCTCGTTGGCTTTTTTGCCGAAATCGGGCTTGGCGGCCCAATTGAACACCCACTTTTTTTCCACGGCATCGACCACGTACTTGGAGTCGGACACGACCAGGATGGGAATTTCGGGGCGCGTCACGGCCTCCAGGCCCACAATCACAGCCAGCAGCTCCATGCGGTTGTTGGTGGTGCGGCGAAAGCCCTGGCTCAGCTCCTTTTCGTGGGGGCCGTAGCGCAGAATGGTGCCGTAGCCGCCGGGGCCGGGGTTGCCCCGGCTCGACCCATCAGTAAACAGCGTTATCATGCGCGGATGCCTTCAAAAAACTGCACCAGCGCCTCAAACCCGGCGTCGGGCACGGCCGGGAAGTTGGCAATGCGCAGGCTGGTGGCTTTATAGTCGCCGTAGCCCGAGCCCAGGTGCAGGCCGGCCTCGTCGCGGGCGCGGCGCTTCACTTCCTCGATGAGCGCGGGCGGCCCTTGCAGGCCGATAACGGTGGTGGAGCGCGCCTCGGGGTTTTCGATGAGCGGGCGCAGGCCCAGCGGCTGCACCTGCTCGAAGTAGTCGTAGAGCTTCTGGGCGCGCCCGGCCAGGTGCGGGGCAATAGTCTTGATGGGTTCGCGGGCTTGCAGCACGCGGCTCAGCAGGTAGATGCCCAGCACATTGGGCGTGTGGGTGGTCTGATAGTTCAGCATTTGCTTCACCATGGCGTTCAGGCTGTTGTAGTGCGCGCTCTCGCCGATTTCGCGGGCGCGGGCCACGGCGCGGGGCGAGAGCACCAGCAGGCCCAGGCCGGCGGGCAGGCCCAGGCACTTCTGCACCGAGGCGTACCAAATATCTGCTTTTATGAATTTAAGTGCCACGCCGCCCAGCGACGACGTGGCATCGACGGCCAGCAGCGCGGGGCCGAGGCGGTTAAACGTATTGAGAATGAAGTTGTCGCGCAGCTGGGTGGCCGTGCTGGTTTCATTCTGGGTAAGGCAAACCAGGTCAGTTTCCTCCGCATTGAAGGGCAGAGTGGCCGGGTCGGGCACGTCGTTGAGGTCGAAGCGCAGGCCGGTGCAGCCGGGGCGCAGGGCGCGGGCGTAGTCGAACCACTTTTGCCCGAACGAGCCGTTGTAGAGGTGAAACGAGCGGCGGGGCGTCAGGCTCTGGGTCAGGATTTCCCAGCACTCGGTCGCCGACGACGTAAACAGAATGGTATAGTCCTGCGGGATATTGAGCTTGAGCCGGGCCTGGTCGAGGCAGTGGCGCACCAGGCCCGTGAAGCGCTCGGAGCGGTGCGGTACCGACAGCCAGCCTTCCTCGAAAGCATCGGCCAGGTACTGGCGCACTTCGGGATACACCGCCGCCGGGCCGGGATTGAAGGTATAAGTCGGGAGGGTTGCCATAGGGCAAAGGTAGGGCGATGAAAAGCGGTGCGCAGTGCCCTGGGCAACGAATGGCAGCAGCAAAAGCGTGCTGTGGTTGGCCGAATAAGCCTTTTTTGGGGGGCTGTACTACTCTGTCACCTCCAGCGGCAGGTGGCAGGGGCTGGGGCCGCCCGTCCATTCCAGCAGGTAGAGGCCGGCCGGTACCCCGGCCAGCGGCAGGTCGAAGGCAGCCTGCCCGGCCGGGGCCCGCCGGGTGGCCAGGCAGCGGCCCGTGGCATCGAGCAGGCGTACCTGAGCCGTGGCCCCGGTAGCCAGCGGTCCGCTCAGGTGAACGGTGCCCGCCGCCGGGTTGGGGTAAGCAACCAACTCGGTAGCAACCCCCGCTATCATCACTTCCGGCGAAAAAGCTACGTGCCCATCGAGGTCGAGCTGGCGCAGGCGGTAGGCGCGGGTGCCGGCCAGCGGCCGGGCGTCGCGGGCACTATACTGGTGCAGGCTGGGGGTAGTGCCGGCGGCCGCTACGCGTACCACGGGCTGCCAGGCACTGCCCGGCTGGTCGTCCTGGCTTTCCACGATAAAGGCGGCGCTTTGCTGCTCCGAAGCCGTGGTCCAGCTCACGAGCGTGCCCTGGTTGGGCTGGTAGCGGGCCGTAAAGGCCGTCAGCACCACCGGCAGCGGGCAGCCGGCGGTACTGGGCGTGAAGGCCGTGCTGGTGCACAGCTGAGCGGGCGCAATGCTGGTGCTGTAGGCAATAACGTCTTTGCCGCCCGCAATATCAGTTGGTCCGTCCAGCGTGCGCTTGGCCTGGCCGTTGGCAATGGCGTAATTCATGACCCCCGTACTGGAGATGATGTGGGTCAGCTGCTCGCCGTGGCCCTGCTCGTGCAGGGCTACGCTCGGGAAATCATATTCCTGAAAGCCGGGCTGCGTGCTGGGGTCGTAGTGCCAGTTGTAAGCCGGGGTGGGTGGGGTGGCGTTCGGGTTCGCCGGAATGGGCACGGGCGTGTACGAATAATCGGTTTCGTCGAGCCGAAAGTTGGTGCTGCTGCCGGTGCAGCTGCTGTAGTAAGAGTACGTGACGCCCAGCACGCCGGTGCCCAGCTCGGCGCTCCCCGCAAAGCGCACCACGTTCACGCCGTCGCGGGCTGCTACATCGCTGGGGGCCGGCGTAGCGCTCATGGTGCGGTTCATGCCGGTCTGGCAGTGCCAGCTGGTGAGGGCCTGCTCAAACGCGGGCTTGGCCACGGCCGGAAAGCTGCTGGCGTATTGCAGCGTATAGCCGCCCATGCCGTCGGTACCGATAAGATGCACGCGGTAGGTAGTACCGCTCGAATTAACGTTGATAAGCGCATAAGTTACCGTAAGCGCGCTGGGGCTGGTGGCTACCAGCGTACCCGTATTGTCGAGGGCTACCTGAAACTGGCCGGTGCCGGTCGTATTGCCCGACGCGCTTTCCGACGGCACGCGCACCACAATCTGGGTGTCGGTCCAGCTCAGGTAGTCGCTGGCCAGGGGCTGGGTGTAGCTCGTGCCGCCATCGTCGGCATTGGGAAACTGCACGTAGCCGGTGCCACGCGCCGCCCCGAAGCCGCTGCCCGTAATAGTGAGCACGCCCGTAGAGCTGCTCGACGTGCTCGTGCTCGTGCCCGCCGTGACCGAAGCCGGCGAAAAGCCGCTGATGGTGGGGGGCACGGCTTGCAGGGCGTTGGTCTGGCGGCGGGTGGCCCGCTGGCTGGCCGCTCCGCTCAGGCTGCTGTTGGGTTCCAGCTCCTGGTAAGTAGTGCCGGCGCTGGCAATTACGGCATTGTATAGTGAATTTTGAATATTATCGTATCTGCCGAATGGCTCCGAGGCCGTAAGAGAAGCCAGGTCGTACCGGATAAAACCCTGCGGGCCGGCATAAGCCCGTAGCTCGCCCGGCTGGGTCGGGTCGGCTTCGAGCATAAAAATGCCCTGCTGGCCCACTTGCAGCTGCAGCGTGCCGCTGGCAATTTCGCGCTGGGTTCCCAGCGTGCCGCCCACGGTAAGCAGGCTCAACGGCCCGGCGGGCAGCTGACCCCGAAACACCTTAAATACGTCGAGCGTGCTGCGGGTTACGATGTGCCCTGCCGCCTGCTCGGGCTGCTGGCTTACTACGCGGGCCTCTACTACCAGGGCCGCCTGCTGCACCCGTTGGGCCAGGGGCACGGGCACCAGCAGGCAGGTGCCCTGGGCCGGGGCCAGTAGGGGCAGGATGCCCGTCAATAGAAGCAGCAGGCCCGAGCGGACCGAAAGTAAAGGGTATTTCATACAGAAAATAAAGCGGCGTTGCCAGATAATTCCAGCAAATTTACGGCGGCCTTCGCCCTGCAACGGACTGGCATCGGCAATTCTTTTGCAAGTTTCGCTACCGCCGGAAGCCCACCGGCCGGGGCCGCTGGCTGAGCAGGTAGTGCAGCGCCAGGCGGTAGCTTTCGAGCCCGAAGCCGGCGATACTGCCCACGCAGTGCTTGCCGATAAAGCTTTGGTGGCGAAAGTCTTCGCGGCCGGCCAGGTTGCTCAGGTGCACCTCAATTACGGGGAGCCCCGCGCCGGCCACGGCCGCTACGGCATCGCCAAGCGCCACGCTGGTGTGCGTGAAGCCGCCGGCGTTCAGCACTACGCCCTGGCTGGCGGCTTCGCTGCCGGCCTCGCCCCAGCCGGCCGCCGCGTGCAGGCGGTCGAGGAGCGCGCCTTCGTGGTTGCTTTGGAACGAGGTGAGGGTGAGGTCGGGAAAATCAGCCTGCAGCTCGGGCAGAAAGTCTTCGAACGAGCGCGTGCCGTAAATGTGGGGCTCGCGCCGGCCCAGCAGGTTGAGGTTTGGGCCGTTTAAAATTAAAACATTCATATAACTATAATAAAAGCGCGTTGCCGGGCAGTTGCAGCGCAGCAATCGCCGCAGAGCGACTACGTTTGTGGTAGTCTTGTTCAGGCAGAATCATTCTGCTGCGATTGCTACGCTGCACTCGCTAGGCCAGACGTGTTGCTATTGCCCATGAATTGGCCGCAAGCTATAAAACAATTTGACGGCTACCTACGCCTCGAAAAATCGCTCTCGCCCAACTCGGTCGAAGCCTACGTGCGCGACGTGCGCAAGCTGCAGCAGTGGCTGGAGCTGGAAAAGCTCAAGGCCGGCCCGCTGCAGGTAACCACGCGCCTGTTGCGCGATTTTCTGGCCGCTCTCACCGAGCTGGGATTATCGTCGACCTCGCAGGCGCGGACGCTCTCGGGCATCAAGGCGTTCTACGAGTTTCTCATCATGGAAGACCTGCTCAAAATCGACCCCACCGATACGCTGGAGTCGCCCAGGGCCGGCCGCCACCTGCCCGACACGCTTTCGTATCCCGATATCGAAAACCTGCTCGGCGCTATCGACCTCAGCACCAGTGAGGGCCTGCGCAGCCGGGCCGTCCTGGAGGTGCTCTATTCTTCGGGCCTGCGCGTGAGCGAGCTCTGCGACCTGAAGCTCTCGAACCTGTATTTTGAGCAGGGCTTTATGCGGGTGCTGGGCAAGGGTAATAAGGAGCGGCTGGTGCCGATTGGGCGCGAGGCCGTGAAGCACCTGCACTTTTACCTGGGCGGCGTGCGCCAGCACCTGGTGGTGCAGCCGGGCAACGAAGATGTTGTGTTTCTGAGTATGCGCGGCAGGCAGCTCTCGCGCATCACGGTGTTTACGACCATTAAAAAGCTGGCCGAGCTGGCCGGGCTGCGCCAGACTATTAGTCCGCACACGCTGCGGCACTCCTTTGCTACGCACCTGCTCGAAGGCGGGGCCGACCTGCGGGCGGTGCAGGAAATGCTGGGCCACGCCTCCATCACCACCACTGAAATTTACACCCACCTCGACCGCGACTATCTGCGGCAGGTAATGACGGAGTTTCATCCGCGTAGCTAGGGCCATGCTGAAGCCGCTTACCTGGGCCTTGCTGGGGCTTTTCCTGTTTATGGTGCCGCTGGCCGTGCTGGGCCCGCACACCTTCATTCTGGTGCATGATAACCTGGAGGGCGAGGTGGTGTGGGTGCACCTGCTAACCAAGCTGCACCTGGCCCTGGCGCACGGGCCGGGCGCGCTGGTGCTGCCCATCATGAACGGCCTGCCCCGCGAGGCCCTGCGCTCGGGGCTGAGCGTGACGGTGTTGATTTTTCACCTGCTGCCCCGCTCGCCGCTGGCCGCCTACCTGCTCCACGAGGCCCTGGTGCGCGTAGTAGCCTTGCTGGGAATGTATGCGCTGCTGCGCCGCTACGGCCTGCCGCGGCCCGAGCAGCGGAGCCTGGCTGCGGCAGTGGCGCTGCTGTGGGCGGTGCTGCCGGCCTACAGCATCTTCGGGCTGAGTGTGCTGGGCCAGCCCCTGCTGCTGCGCACGGCGCTACGCCTGCGCGATGGGTCGGCCCGCTGGCCCGATTGGCTGGTTCTGGTGGCGCTGCCCTGGTGGTCGTCGTTTGTGCTGGTGGGGCCGTTTATAGCGGTGGCGTGGGTCGGGGCCCTGCTGCTCGACCTGGCTCGGCGCGGCCCGGCGGCAGGGGCCGCCACCCGGCGCGGGGCCGGGGGCTTGCTGGTGCTGCTGCTGAGCTACGTGCTGGTAGAGTGGCAGCTGTTTTATACTACGCTCATTGCCAAATCATTCCTTCCTCATCGCCAGGAGTTTGACCTGGCCCGCCTGCTGCCCCAGGGCGTAGGAGTGGGCCTGCGGGAAGCGGGGGCGCTATTCTGGCTGGGGCACTACCACGCCAGCCCGTTTTTCAAAGGCGGTATTATCTTGGCCGTGGCTATTGCCTTGGCCCGGCTGGCCGCGCCGCAGCGCCGCCAGCTCGGCCGGCAGGTAGCCGGCCTGCTCGCGGGCATTGCTGCGCTCTGCCTGCTAGCCGCTTTCCTGCCGCAGCTGTCGATACGGCTCCAGGCGCAGCTGCCATTGCTGCACGCATTTACGCTCAGCCGGTTCTATTTTCTGTTGGCCCTGCCCTGGGTGCTGGTGCTGGTGCTGGCCCTGCGACAATTGCCGCCGGGCCGGCTGGCCCTGGCGCTGGTGGGGCTACAGCTGCTGCCGGCCCTGGCCGCTAACCCGGAGTTTACCAATAATGTGCGTGCCCTGGCCGGGCGGCCCCGGCCCGATGCGCCCTCGTATGCGGCGTTCGTAGCACCGGGGCTACTACGACAGGTTGAGAATTTTATATATAGTAAAAATAAAATAAAGCCGCCCGCTTATCGGGTGGTGTGCCTGGGGCTGCCCCCGGCGGTGGCGCAGCTCAACGGCTTTTATACCCTCGACTCGTACCAGACGCTTTATCCGCTGGCTTACAAGCATGCCTTTCGCCCGCTCATCGCCGGCGAGCTGGCCAAAAGCCCGGCCCTGGCCACGTACTTCGACGCCTGGGGCAACCGCTGCTACCTGATGTCGGCTGAGCTGGGGCGAAACTATCAGCTTGGTAAGCTGCCGGCGGTGCGGCAGGTGCAGCACTGGGCTTTCGATACCGCTGCTTTTCGGCAGCTGGGGGGGCGCTACGTGCTCTCGGCCGTGCGCCTGGCTCACCCCGAGGAAAGCGGGTTGCAGCTACTGGGCGTTTTCGACGACTCGCAGGCCTATTGGCGCTTGCATCTATACGAGCCCATTGCCAGGGTAGGGGCGGCTACGCTGCCTCCGCCGGCTGGCCCGGTTCCTGGCTCGCGGTAGAGGCCGGATAAAGCAAATCGCGGCGCTGGCAGTCGTGCAGCCAGCCGCTGGCCTGCTCCATCGTCGAAAATATCTGAAGCTCAAACTGCCCGGCAAACGGGTCGTGCCGGAGCAGGGCACCCAGGTCGCCTTCGGTGTGGGGCTGGGCTACGTGCGCCACGTAGCGTAAGCCCAGCCGATTGGCCTGCGGGGCCCATACCTGCTGCAGCCAGGCCGCCGAATCGAACCACGGCCCCTGGATTCGGCTGTTGTCGTTGAGCAGGTACGGGATAGCCTGCAGGCCCAGCGGCTCCAGCGCGGCCAAGGCTCCCTTTTCGGCATCGGCCGGTGATACGAAGCCTTGCCAGGTAGTGCGCAGCCAGTGCTCGGCCGGCACGTATTCGGTGATGCAGTAGGCCTGGCCGTTTGGGTGCCGCACAATGCTGGGAGGGATAGTCATGAGGAGAGAATGCTGCCGGTAAAAGTGTCGCCGACACTAGACGCAAGTTTTGGGCTGGTAGTTATAGTACAGCTTATCATACGCAGTGCAGCATGGTCAAAAGCGGCTTCGCTGGCGTAGATTTGACCTTTCTGTTTGCCCGCGCATGGCTACCAATAATTATCGAAATCCGCCTGGTGGCCCCGCTGCCACCAACCGCCCGGTGCCGCCCGCCGACAATGGCGGTCCGCGTCCGGCGCGGGGCAATATGCCCCGCCCGGCCCCGGCTTCGGCTCCGACAGCTGCCCCGGCCAAGGCGGCGGCCCCGGCCGCCCGTGCCCGGCCGCAGGCCGCCGCGGTGCCGCGCGGCCCTTTGCCGGGCGTCAGCCAGCTAACGGCTATTCTGCACGACCGCCGCTTTCACCTGCTCATCGGGTTTGGGCTGCTGCTCGGCTCGTTGTATCTGACCATCGCTTTTACCTCTTTTCTGCTCAGCGGCCGGGCCGACCAGAGTGTAGTAGCAGCCCTGGGCACCGTGCCGGTGAAGGAAGCCGGGCAGGAGTCGGGCAACTGGCTGGGCCTGCTCGGGGCCTGGCTTGCCGAAAAGCTGATTTACCGGGGCTTTGGCCTGGCTTCCTACGCGCTTATTCCAATAGTCTTTTTTCTGGGCTACAAAATTGTGTTCCGGCGGGCGGCGGGCTCGGTAAGCTATGTGCTGGCTTTGGGTTTGTTTACTATGCTGTGGGTCAGTGCCTTGCTGGGATATGTGGTGGTGCAGATGGCGCAGCCCGGCACCGACCCGGCCTTGGCGCATCGGCTGGACTGGCTAAGTGGCGGCGGCGGCTATGAGCTGGCGCTCTGGCTTGACTCGCTCATCGGCTGGGGCACGGTGCTGCTGCTGGCCTTTGGGCTGATTATGTTCGTGGTGTTCTTCTTTAACGTCACCAGCCTCAACCTGGGCCTGGGCGATAAGGACGAAGACGAGGAGAATACCGAAGCTGACGCGGCGGAAGTCGCTGCGCCCGTAGCCGTGGCCCAACGCCCCGGTAAGCCGGCCCGCCCGGAACCCGCGCCTACCCGTGAGCCCGAGTTTGAGCCGGCCCCACCGCGGGCCAGCCCGCTCAAAGCGCCGGTGCCCGCCGCCAGCTTTGAGGTAGTAGCTATGCCCGAAGCCGAGCCGGAGGCGCTACCCGACGCGACGCTTACCGGCGCGGTGGGGGAGGTGGCCCTGGCCACCGCTCCGCTGACTACGGCCCCGGTTATACCCGCGGTGGTGGCCTCCGCAGCCAGCGGCCCCTCATTCTCGTTTGAGCTGCCCGAAGCTGAGCCGGAGGTAGCGCCCGCGCCGGTCGCGGCCAGCATTCCGACCCCGCTCTCCATGGCCGACCTGGCCGATAGCCCGCTGCCGGCTGCCGGCCCGGCGCTGCCCGATGCTACCGTCAAACCCCTCGAACTAACAGTACCGAGCCGCGACGACCTGGACCCCAATGCGGGGGCCGATATCGCGGCCGTGGCCGACGAGGACCTGGACGCGGATGTGATGCCGGACGTGAACTACGACCCCACGCTCGACCTTTCGCGCTATCAGTTTCCGACCCTGGAGCTGCTCAACGACTACGGCGTGGCCAAGGCGCAGGTAACCAAGGAGGAGCTGGAAGCCAACAAGGACCGCATTGTGGAAACCCTGGGGCACTACGGCATTACCATTGCCAGCATCAAAGCCACCATCGGGCCTACGGTTACGCTCTACGAGATTGTGCCCGAAGCCGGCGTACGCATCTCCAAAATCAAGAGTCTGGAAGATGATATTGCCCTGAGCCTGGCTGCGTTAGGCATTCGTATTATCGCCCCCATTCCGGGCAAGGGCACCATCGGCATTGAAGTGCCGAATACCAGGAAGGAGATGGTCAGCATTCGCTCGGTGCTGGGCAGCGAGAAGTTTGCCCGCACCGAGATGGATTTGCCGGTGGCCTTCGGCCGCACTATCACCAACGAGGTGTTTGTGGCCGACCTGGCCAAGATGCCCCACCTGCTCATGGCCGGGGCCACGGGCCAGGGCAAGTCGGTGGGACTGAACGTTATCCTGGCCTCGCTGCTGTATAAGCGCCACCCAGCTACGCTCAAGTTTGTGCTGGTCGACCCCAAGAAGGTGGAGCTGAGCATCTTCAATAAGATTGAGCGCCACTTCCTGGCCAAGCTGCCCGATACGGAGGAAGCCATCATTACCGATACGAAAAAGGTAGTCAATACTTTGAATTCGCTCTGCATGGAGATGGACCGGCGCTACGACCTGCTCAAGGAAGCCGGCTGCCGCAACCTCAAGGAATACAACCTCAAGTTTGTGGAGCGGCGGCTCAACCCCAGGAAGGGCCACCGCTTTCTGCCCTTTATCGTGCTGGTAATTGACGAGCTGGCTGACCTGATGATGACGGCCGGCAAGGAAGTAGAAACGCCTATTGCCCGCCTGGCCCAGCTGGCCCGCGCCATCGGTATTCACCTCATTGTGGCCACCCAGCGCCCGTCGGTGAACGTGATTACGGGCATTATTAAGGCTAACTTTCCCTGCCGGATTTCCTTTAAGGTGACCAGCAAGATTGACTCGCGCACCATCCTCGACACCGGCGGGGCCGACCAGCTCATCGGGCAGGGCGACATGCTGTTCTCAGCCGGCTCCGACCTTATCCGGGTGCAGTGCGCCTTTATCGACACGCCCGAGGTTGACCGCCTCTGCGACTATATCGGCGAGCAGCAGGGCTACGCCGATGCCTACCTGCTGCCCGAAGTGGCCGGCGCCGAGGGCGACGACGGCAGCGGCCAGGAAGAGATGGACCCCAGCGACCGGGACTCCATGTTTGCCGAGGCCGCTCGCTGCATCGTGCTGCACCAGCAGGGCTCTACTTCGCTCATCCAGCGCAAGCTCAAGCTGGGCTACAACCGCTCGGGCCGCCTTATGGACCAGCTCCAGCAGGCCGGTATTGTGGGGCCGTTTGAGGGCAGCAAGGCCCGCGCCGTGCTCATTCCCGACGAGTACCAGCTCGAGCAGCTGCTGAATACGCTGGTGAAGTAGCGCGGACTCTGGCAGTCCGCGTGCGGTAGCAGCCGGACGATACTGCGCGAATACGCGCGGACTCCCAGAGTCCGCGCTACGTTAGCCTTTTGGCCCCGCTTTTGCGTATCAGGCTTCGCCCGGTGCCAACTCAGCCGGGCATTTTGCAAATTTATGACCAAGCACTTCTCCCTGCTGGCGCTGGCCGCCTCGCTCGCTTTGCCTGCCGCTGCCCAGCAAGACCCCAAAGCCGGTAAAATTCTTGATGCCGTGAGCGCTAAGTACACGGCGCTCAAGTCGTTTCAGGCCAGCTTTACCCAAACCCTGGAAAACCCCGCCGCCAAGCTCAAGCAAAACCTGACCGGCGACGTAACCGTGAGCGGCCAGAAATATCACCTCACCGCCAGCGGCCAGGAAGTTATCAACGACAGCAAAACGACCTGGACGTATCTCAAAAACGAGAACGAGGTAAATATCTCCGAGTCGGACCCCACGAACCAGGATATGTCGCCGGCCCAGATGTACAACATGTACAAAAAAGGATATAAATATGTCTATGTAAAATCCTTGAAAGACGCCGGTGTTACCAGCGACCTCATCGAGCTGTCGCCGGAAGACCGCAAGAACGACGTGTTTAAGGTACAAATCGTGGTGGGCACAGCCGACCATGCCATCCACAGCGTGAAGACGTTTAAGAAAAACGGGACGCGTACCACGTTCACCCTCAAGAATTTCAAGCCCAACGTACCGGTATCGGCTACCACGTTTGCATTTGACAAAAATGCGCACAAGGGCGTGAAGGTGGTAGACCTGCGCTAGGTTCCGGACTGGGATAGGCTGGAAAAACCGTCTGTCATTGCGAGCTTGCGAAGCAATCGCACCAGAACAAACCCGAACGGCTCGTTCTGGTGCGATTGCTTCGCTCTGCTCGCAATGACAGGCGGTTCTTATGTTTAGCCCGCTATGCGCGAAGATTTCCTGCACTACGTCTGGCAGCACCAGTACTTCGATAAAGCTGACCTGCGCACCACGGCCGGCGAGGAAATTCAGGTGCTGCGCCCCGGCCAGCGCAACGCCGATGCCGGCCCCGACTTTCTGAATGCGCGCCTGCGCCTGGGCGAGGTGGAGTGGAACGGCGCCGTGGAGATTCACCTGCGGGCCTCCGACTGGCAGCGCCACCGCCACCAGACCGATGCCAAGTACGACCAGGTGGTACTGCACGTAGTGCACACCGCCGACGCCGACATCTACCGCACCAATGGCAGCCTCATTCCGGCGCTGGCCTTGGCTCCGCGCCTGGCTCCCGACCTGCTGGGCCGCTACGAAGCGCTGGTACAGGCCCCCGCTGCTGCCCCGTTGCCCTGCGCCCCGCTACTGCCCCAGGTGCCGCAGCTGGTGCGCACCATGATGACCGAGCGGGCTTTACTGGAAAGAATAGAGCAAAAAGCCGATATGCTGGCCGAGCTGCACGCGCACCTGGGGCACGACTGGGAAGCCACCGCCTACCATGCCCTGATGGCGGCTTTTGGCTTCCAGAAAAACAGCGAGCCGCTAGCCCGCCTGGCCAAGGCCGTGCCGCTGCCGGTAGTGCGCCGGCACCGCCACGATGCCCGGCAGCTGGAGGCGCTGCTATTCGGGCAGGCCGGCTTTTTAGTAGAAGACGAGGCAACCGCCGGCGACGACTACCTGGCCGACTTGCGGCTGGAGTACGAGTTTCTGCGTCATAAGTATAGCTTGGCCCCCAGCGCGTTGGCTGCCCACGAGTGGAATTATTTGAGATTACGGCCCGCCAACTTTCCGGCCGTGCGGCTGGGGCAGCTGGTGGGGTTGCTGCACCGCCGCCCGGCCCTGTTCGATGCGCTGCTTACGGCCGGCAGCGTAGCCGCTCTCACCGAGTTTTTTGGAAGTGCGCCCGCTCCGGCCTACTGGCAGGCGCATTTTCGGCCCGGCCGGCCGGGCAAGGTGCCGGGCCTGGGCAAAAGCAGCATTGCCCTGCTCATTACCAACGTGGTGGTGCCCCTGCGGGTGGCCTACGCCCGCCAGGTGGGTCAGCCCGCGCTGGTCGAAAGCAGCGTAGCCCTGCTGAGTGAGCTGCCCGCCGAGCACAATCAGTACACCGACCTTTACCAGGACCTCGGCTTCGAGCACCGCACCGCGGCCGACTCGCAGGGCCTGCTGGCTATGCATAAAGGCTATTGCCAGCCGCGTCGCTGCCTGCACTGCGCCATTGGCGGGCGGCTGCTTGGGGGCGGGGCCAAGTCGCTTATCAACCGATGAAGCTGCTTACTGCGCTGCTCCTGAACGGGCTGCTGCTGGCCGCCGCCGGCTGGTGGCTGCGGCGCGAGTTCCGCGCTGCTACCCCCCGGCTCCGGCGCTGGCTGCTACTTACCCTGGCTCTGCGCCTGGGGCTGACGGCTATTGCCGGCTACTGGCCGGGGCCCGATGCGCGCGGAGTAAGCTACTGGGCCCAAGGGCTGACGACGGATTTCTGGGCCAACCCGGCAGCGGCCTTTGAGCGCTGGCAAAGCCTGACCGTGCACGCGCACGGAGAAGTGATGACCACACACAGCATGTCGAATACGCTCTTCTTTAGTAAGCTGTTGGGCTTACTGAATCTGGCCTCGGGCGGAGCCTTATGGCTTAATTCGCTGTATCTAAGTGTTTTTTGCTATATAGCCTGCTGGGAGCTGGTCCGGGTACTGAGTCAGGTATTTCCGACTACGCCCCGCGGGGCTGGCTTGGTGGCCTGGCTGCTGTGGCCTTCGGTGCTGTGGTGGTCGGCTGGTCTCAACAAGGAAACGGTGCTCGTCGGTGCCAGCGCTGGCCTCGCCGCCCTGGTGCTGGCGGGCGTGTATGGCCGCCGGCCGGTGCCCGGCTGGCGGCTGGCCGGCAGCGTGGTACTGGGTGGGCTGCTCGCGTGGGTGCTGTTCCGGATGCGCTACTTCTTTGCCCTGCCGCTATTTGGCGGGCTGGTGGCCCTGGCGCTGGTGCAGCTGGCTACGGGGCGCGGCTGGCTGAATAGCCGGTGGCCGGCGCAGGCTGGCACCGTGTTGCTACTCATTGCCGCCGGTGGCGGCACCGCCATGCTGGTGGGCGGCCGCTACCTGGAGCCAAGCTATTTCAGCCTGGAAGTAAATAAAAACTATCAGCACGGCCTGCTAACCTCGCAGGGCCGGCCGCACCTTGTGTACGCCGATTGGCAACCCACGCCCCTGGGCCTGTTGCGCCATGCGCCGCAGGCCGTGGTGCAGGTGCTGGTGCGGCCCTGGCTCGGCGAATCGGCGCGGCCGCTGTACCTGCTGGCGGCCCTGGAAAACGTAGCGCTGGTGGCCTTGCTGCTCCTCACCTTTGCCGCCGGCTGGAATGGGCGGGTCGGCCGGCTGCCGGTTGCCTTAGTAGTAGTGCTGGTGGGGTACTGCCTGCTGCTGGCCGCCTTTATCGGCCTGAGCACTCCCAACCTGGGCACCCTGCACCGCTACCGGGCCGTACTGCTGCCCTGGCTGCTGCTGCTGCTGCTGCAAAATGACTACGCCCGCGCTCTGCTCAGCAAAGCAGGCCTGGCAGAGTGAGCCCTTAAACTGGCCCACGCGGCAACGACTTCGGTACAATCCTTTCGGCTTACTTTGTCCCGGTCGTACCTTTGCCTGCTTATGGAAAACCCTGTTATCATTCTCGGCGCTCAGGCCGTGGGAACGGCCGCTTTGGATGCTTTTTTGTCAAACGATGTAGTAGTTTACTGTCTGCTCGATGATGACCCCAAGCTGCACAACACCGAACTGCTCGACGTGCCCGTAATGGGCAACACCGACGACGGCGAGCTGCTGAAGCTGCTGGGCAAAAAGTGCGAAGTGTTCGTAGCTACCGAAGACGCGGCCAGCCGCCGCAGCCTCACCAAGATGCTGCGCGATGAGTATGAGGTGGTGCCCGTAAACAGCATCCATCAGCGGGCCAGCGTGTCGATACACGCCGAGCTGGGGCATGGTAATTATGTGGGTCCCAATGCCGTAATCGCGGCCACTGCCAAGATTGGTGAAGGCGTGCTCATTGGCCCCAACGCCGTGGTCGAAGGCAGCGCTGCCGTGGGCGACTATGCCCAGCTTGGTAGCGGCGCCCAGATTGGGGTAGGAGCCAGCGTGGGCAGCAATGCGTTTGTGGGCGCGGGAGCCGTGCTGGTGGCCGGCGTAAAAGTGGGCGACAAGGCCCGCGTAGGCGCCGGCTCGGTGGTAGTGGCCGACGTGCCCGCTGGCCAAACGGTATTCGGCAACCCGGCGGTTAAGGTTTAAATTAAAAATTAAAAATTATGAATTAAAAATTGCTGTTCGTTACGAGTGGGCAAGGTTACCCAGGCACCAATTCATAATTTTTAATTCATAATTTTCAATTAAAACATGTATCAGGTCCTTCTTTATTATTGCTATACCCCGCTCGCCGACCCCGAGCAGTTTCGCGACGAGCATCATCGGCTGTGCCTGGCGCTGGATTTGCGCGGGCGCATCATCGTGGCCGCCGAAGGGCTGAATGGCACCGTGTCGGGTACGCGCGAAAGCTGCGCCGCCTACATGGCCGCCGTGAAAGCCGACCCGCGCTTTGCCGCGCTGGAATTTAAGGTTGATGAGGCGGCCGGGCATACATTTCAAAAGCTGCATGTTCGGGTGAAGCCCGAAATCGTGCACAGCAGCCTGCACCACGTGCGGCCCTATGAAAAAACCGGCCAGCATCTGAGCCCCCAGGAGTTTAAGGCGCTGAAAGACCGCGACGACGTGGTAGTGGTAGATGTGCGCTCGGACTACGAGTATAACCTCGGCCGCTTCAAAAATGCCGTGACGCTGGATATCGAGAATTTCCGCGACTTCCCTGAGCGCGTCGAGCGCCTGCGCGAGTTTCAGGACAAGAAAATCCTGACCTACTGCACCGGCGGCGTGAAGTGTGAGAAAGCCACCGCTTTTCTGCTCGAGCAGGGCTTTGAAAACGTGTACCAGCTGCACGGCGGCATTATCAAATACGGCATTGAGGCGGGCGGGGAGGACTTTGAGGGCCAGTGTTACGTGTTTGATAACCGCGTGGCGGTGGATGTCAACCGCGTGAACCCCAGCATTATCGCCCGCTGCCACCACTGCCAGCAGCCCTCGCCCCGCCTCATCAACTGCGCTAATCCGCACTGCAACGCCCACCTGCCGCTTTGCGAAAGCTGCGGCACGCTGCTCGAAGGCGCCTGCTCCGAAGCCTGCGCCGAGCACCCCGACAAGCGCCCCTACGACGGCACCGGCACGTATCCCAAACTCAGCAACCACTACACCCCCGCGCAGGGGCTGGCCTCTTTTAGAATTAAAAATCAGAAATGAAAAATTAAAAATTGCGGCTGTTTCTTTCCCGAATTGCAGTAGCTTTTTTGCTCATTTTTAATTTTTAATTCTTTAATTTTTTAATTAAAAACATGATTCCCGAGTCCGAGCTTATTCTGAATCCTGACGGCACGATTTATCACCTCAATCTGCTGCCCGACCATATTTCCGATACCATTCTGACCGTGGGCGACCCGGCGCGGGTGGCCCAGGTAAGCCGGCATTTCGACTCCATCGAGTTTGAGGGTACGCACCGCGAGTTTGTAACCCACGTCGGCTACTACCGGGGCAAGCGCCTGACGGTGCTGAGTACCGGTATGGGTACCGATAATATAGATATTGTGATGAATGAGCTGGATGCGCTCGTCAATATCGACTTTCTCTCGCGCACGGTGCGGCCCGTGGAGGAGCGCCTGAGCCTGCGCATTATCCGGCTGGGCACCAGCGGCAGCCTGCAGGCCGAGGTGCCGGTGGGGGCTATGCTGGCTACGCAGCACGCCGTGGGCCTCGATACGCTGATGCAGTTTTATCCGCTGATGGAAACCGGCCTCGAAACCCAGGTAGCCAAAGACTTGCAGCAAAGCCTGGCGTTGCCTTTCGCGCCCTACGTGGTGCGCGGCTCCGACCTGCTGCGCGAGCAGCTGGCCGCCGACCTGCTCGTCGGCAACACCGTGACCTGCCCCGGCTTTTATGGCCCGCAGGGCCGGCGCCTGCGCCTCGACCTGCGCCAGCCCGACTACATGGCGCGCCTGCAGGGCTTCCGCCACCAAAGCCCGGAGGGTGATTTCCGCCTCAGCAACTTCGAGATGGAAACCGCCGGCTACTACGCCCTGGGCCAGCTGCTGGGCCACGAGGTGCTCAGCCTCAACGCTATCGTAGCTAACCGCGCCACCGGCGAGTTTGCCAAAAATGCCGGCGATATCATGGACCGCATGATTGCCCGCACGCTGGCTTTAGTGTAGTCTGAACCGCGGATTTATCGGATTCGTCGGATTATTCGGATTTTGTGGACAATTCTTATTTGTTTGCTTTAGCTGAAAAGGCCACCCAATTGGGTGGCCTTTCTTACGTCCACAAAATCCGAGTAATCCGACGAATCCGATAAATCCACGGTTCAGACTTAATAAAAATCGAACCCGAGCACGGCCCGCAGCGGTAGTGTGATGCCGGCTTTCAGGCTAAGATACTCGGTGTGAGCGCCCCACACGGCGGTTTGGACGCGCTTGGTTTGGCCATCGGCGGTTCGAAAGAAAATATCCAGCTTGCCGTGGTGCGCGTTGCCCAGCACGCAGGCGCGTTCGGCATCGACGCGGCGGCGCTCACGCGCGGCCTTATCAGTCAAGACATCTTCAGGTCCAAAGTGCAGCGATGGGAGCGCTTCTTTTTCAACCGTTTCAACGGGCTGGTCGGTAATGGGGGAAAACATAAGGCAATAATAGCGGGAGGTGAGTAAAAGAGCGGAGGGCCTAGCTACCCAGGTAGCGGCGCCGTTATTGTACCAAGTTTAAGCCAGTTCGGTTTATAATTCGGCCGCTAAAAATTCCATCGTGTCGATGCCATCGGCGTAGTCGGCCACGCCCGGAAACTGCGCCTGGCCAAAGGGTACCGAGCCCGGATAGCGCCCGCCCGCCGACACGAGGGCCTGCGTCTGGGCCGCCACATCAGTAAGCTGGTCGAGCAGGTCGATTTCCTGGGTGTAATAGCTGTAATGCAGCACCGAGATGGGCGACACGAGCGCCGCACTCTCGGTGAGCAGCAAAAAGCCGTTGTCGAAATGCGGCACGGCGTTTACGAGCATAATGCTCTTGTTGTAGTCGTAGTTGTTCTGGTACTTGTGGTGGTTGAGCACCCGGTGCCAGGGCTGCCAGGCATCGAGCAGGGGCACGAAGTCGTAGCCCTCGGGCACGTAGAGCTTGCTCACGTTGCGGCAGCCCAGGCCGTAGTATTGCACCACATCGGGGCCCAGCGCGGCCAGCTCGTCGGCCGTTTCGTGACCTGTAATGATGGCCAGGCTCGTGCGGTTGCGCCGGATAATGTGCGGCCGGCTCTTGAAATAAAACTCGAAGTAGCGCGCCGTGTTGTCCGAGCCAGTGGCAATAAAGGCATCGGCCGCGTTGAGCCGCTCCACTACCTGAATGCGCTCGGCAAAGGCGGGCTCAATCTCAGTCAGCTCCTTGATAATCCACCGCATGAGTACGGTATCGTCCTTACTGAGCTTGGCCAGCAGCGTGTGGCCGCTGAGCAGCACGCACAACAGGTCGTGAAAGCCCACCAGCGGAATGTTGCCGGCCATCACCACGCCTACTTTGCGCGGCGTGGCGGGCTCGGCGGGGTAGCGGCCGGCCCAGCGCGTAAGCGTGGGCTCTTCGAGCAGGTGGGCCACGCCACCGAGAGCGGTGCGCACGTTGGGCAGGTCGAACCAGGCATTCTGATTGCGGGCGCGGTCGGCCAGGCCCAGTATTTCGTCCTCGGAAAGAGTAGCGAGGCGGCGGCCCAGCGCCGCGAAGGCCGCAAGGCGGGCAGTGTGATTCAGCATTAAATAAAATGAGAAGAATGTGAAAATGTGGAAGATGTAGAAAAAGCCGGCGGCCTGGAGGGGGTATTTAGCTCATTTGCCATTTCCCGTATTTTCACATTCTTGCTATTTGCCACATTGAAAATGTACCTTTGAGGGTTCAAACCAGCCTGGCCCGGCGCTTTTACGTACAGCCGGGCAGCTTTGACCAAGCAAAATTACTCACTAGCATAAGGAGACGACGGCAATGGCCATCATGATAACCGACGAGTGCATCAACTGCGGTGCCTGCGAACCGGAATGCCCCAACACGGCCATCTACGAGGGCGGCGCCCAGTGGCGCTGGGCCGATGGCACCACCCTGAAAGAAGTCCAGACCATCGACGGCAAGCTGGCCGGCGGCACCGACCCCCAAAAGCCGGTGTCGAACGAGTACTACTACATCGTAACCGACAAATGCACCGAGTGCGTAGGCTTCCACGAGGAGCCGCAGTGCGCCGCCGTATGCCCCGTCGACTGCTGCGTCGATGACCCCGACCACCGCGAAAGCCGCGAGCGCCTCACTCAGAAGCAGCAGTGGCTGCACAAGGCCGCGTAAAGTAGCGTGGACTCTGCGAGTCCGCGTTTGACTGAACTGTAATAAAAAAGAACGTCAGGCTGAGCTTGTCGAAGCATCTCTACCGAACGAGCCTAGCGGCGCGGTAGAGATGTTTCGACAAGCTCAGCCTGACGTTCTTTGGTTATTTCCAGCTTAGAACAACTGCCGCCCTGCTCCCTGCTCTGCCTTAAGCAGCATCAGGAATTCTTCCCGCGACACTTCCTCCGCGCCCAGCGCCAGCATGTGCGGCGTCAGTTGCTGAATATCAACGAAGCTGGCCCCGCGCGCCCTTAGGTGCCCGGCCAGCGCCAGCACCGCCAGCTTCGAGGCATTGGGCCGGTGGTGAAACATACTTTCGCCCGCAAACACGCCCCGCACGGCCACGCCGTAGAGGCCGCCCACCAGCTCGTCGCCCTCCCACACCTCCACGCTGTGGGCGTGGCCGGCGGCGTGCAGCGCTTCGTAGCCGCGCACCAGCTGCGGTGTTATCCAGGTGCCAGCCTGGCCGGGGCGCGGCTGGGCCTGGCAGGCCCGCATCACCTGCCCAAATGCTTCGTCGAAGCTGATGCGCCACGGCGACTGCCGCTGCGCCCGCGCCAGGCTGCGGCCCACGTGCAGGCTAGCCAGCCGCAAAATGCCCCGGCGCGGCGGGCAAAACCAGGCCAGCGGCCAGCCCTCCACCGGCCACGGAAAAATGCCCTGCGCATACGCCGCCACCAGGTTTTCGGCGCTGGCCTGGCCGCCGAGCAGCAGCAGGCCGTCGAGGTCGTCGCGTGCGGCGGTGGGTGGCGGGAAGGTGAGGGGCATGGGCGAGCTAGCTGGCTGCCGGTAAAGTTCGCGCTGCGGGGCTAGCCCGGCTACCTTTGCCGCACTCGCGTGGGGTTATGCCCCGCGACCTACACCGACTTTCGGTTGAAAGACGAAGCCCCGAACCGTGGACGCGGCCGGGGCTTCAGAAGTGCGGGGTTATTGGACAACCCTTTACTTCACCGAAATCATGAAGGAAAACGCGAGACCGGAGTTTGATTTTAAAGTCAGACTCCGGATGCCTGCCGAGCTAGTCAAGTGGCTCGTCGGGCTAGTAGTTGGTGGGACTGCCGCCACGGCGGTAGCTCACTTGCTGCACTAGGTTGCAAAGGCCGTGCCGCGAGGTGCGGCCTTTGTTTTGTAAGGCAAATGTACGTGAGTTATTAAATCTTGGGTGAATCTCCTGCTAAAAGTTTGTTGGGCTTCGTAATTATTTGACGATGGGCTGGCCGCCGAGCAGCAGGCCGTCAAGGTCGTCGCGCGGCGGTGGGTGGGGAAAGCGAGGGACATCAGGAATATTTTGCGTCTAACTTGCGCGGGTCGCCTATCCTATTAATCAAGGCGAAATAAATATGAATAATATGTATAAGTATTTAAATGTATTAATTTTTTATTTTGCAAGTGGATGCGCTAAAGACAAGAATAGTCAAGCAAATGGGGTTAACCTTTATAATAGCCACGATTTAGGAGCGCTTACCGTTCAGATTCCGAGCACTTGGGAATATCTAAATTTTGCAGCGCAAGGTTTACAGTCATCCAACAAGGATAAGAAGTATCTATTCCTTAATACACACTCCAAGGATACAGTACTACGTGAAACTGTTATAATTGAAATAGCACAGCGTAATGGTACAATCTCCTTCTCAAAACTAGAAAAAGCACTGCTTACAAATATGGGTGCAGGGCAAGACCAAATAAGAATACTTAGTTCGAAAAACTTTGTAACACAGGAAGGTGAATTGAAAATTGTTGAATTGAACTGTAGAAATAAAGAGTTTAATATGAAGCTAGAGGAGATTTTTGCTTTTTATAAAAGGGATAAACAGCTTGCTTCTCTATTATGGACAGGGTTAAGCCATTCTGAAAGCATTAATAAGAATAATAGAGAACTGTTTATGCAAATTGTACACTCTATCCAATGGAAAAAGCCATAACTGCTACCTTCACTAAGAAGCTGTTTGAGTTAATTTATACCCGTCACGAAGTGGGTTGCGAATCCAGGAGGTGAAAGTTGAGGGTAAGTAAGGACGCGAGTTCTTGGCCGAACTCGTTGAGTCGGGAGAAGAAGCCGAGCACGGCTTGTCGGAAGTGGCCCTTGGTGCGGTAAAAGGTGGCGTTGATGATTTTCTGGCGCAGGAACTTCCACAGGCGCTCAATCAGGTTCAGGTTGGGCGAATAGGGCGGCAGAAAGACCTGCACCAGGGGCTTATCGGCCAGCCACTGGGTCAGTTCCTGGTTTTTGTAGTAGCGGGCGTTGTCGCAGACCACGTAAATCGGTTGGCTGGGATGGGCGGCCAGCAGCTGTTCGTATAAGGCTTTTGTGCTCTGGGCGTTGACGCAGGCCGTTTCGTGCACGTACACCTGCGTAGGGCAGTGCGCGTTGAGGGCCGCGTTCAGATTCACCCGTTCGCGTCCGCTGACCGTAGGCAGGGGCCGCTGTGCGCCTTTTTCGGTCCAGGCCCGGGTGCAGCGGGTGTTGTGGGTGGGGTGGGCCGCGTCGGCAAAATACACCACGGCGTCGCCGGCCGCAGCCCGTTCCAGCAGGGGCTGCAACCGGTTGGCCAGAAAAGCGGCCTGCGCGTCGGCGTCCGCTTCGCAAGGCATGGGCGTGGTGAGCTTGTACACAAAGCCCAACCGGTGTAGCAGGTCCGTCAGGCCCGAAACCGAGTAGCGCACGCCGGTGGCCTGTGTCAGCCAGGCCTGCAACGGGCGGCAGTCGGTGTACAGGGTCCGGCGCAGCTCCTGGCACAAGCCGGCGAGTTGGGTGCTGGTCAGCAGCCCCCAGTAGCCGCGCTGCTCGTGGGCCAGGTACTTCTCCAAGCCCAACCGGGCAAAGGCCTCGGCGTAGCGGTACACCGTGCCATCATCCAGCCCCAAATCGTCGGCAATGCTTCCCGCCGAGCGCCCTTGTCCAGCAACAGCACCACCGTCACTTTTACGTAGCCCTCGTCATCGCGCCGTTGCTTTTGCAACGCACGCAACCGTTGGCGCTCCGGGTCGGTGAGGGAAACCTGCATGCCGCAAGTTTAATCAACGGCTTTCGCTTTTTACTTCGCGACGAGTTTAGCTTGGTGAAACAAGTAGGGGAAAAGGTCGCTCGCAAGCGCTACAGTTCGGATTTGTCGACGCGGGACTGGCAGGAGTTGGAACCGCTGTTGGTCGTGCGCCGGCGCAGCAAGTGGCCGCTGGTGGAGGTCGTGAACGCCATTTTGTACGTGCTCAAAAACGGGTGCATGTGGCGGGACTTACCGGGGGATTTGCCGCCCCAACTGGCGCGAGTTTAGGCAAAGCCGTAACTCGTGACAAACTATAAGGATGAGGTTGTACCTCATCTGCCGCAACGCAGCAAGCTACGGTTGCGCAGTAAGCACAAGTCTTTCGATGCCGCTTTGCCGCTGGCGCGGCAGTGGAGGTGCAACCTCCACCATAAAAAAGGCACGAGTTACGGCTTCGCCTAAACTCGCGCCAGTACTAGCTGGTAGGGTACTGAAAAGCAAAAGCGGCACCTTAACGGTTTGCCGTACTTTTGCTACCTAGTAGCAGACCCCCGACCTAATGTCCCTCGCCAAAACTTATTCGCCCGCCGACGTTGAAGCCAAATGGTACCAGCGCTGGCAGGAGCAGGGCTTTTTCCAAGCCAAACCCAACCCCCGCAAGCAGCCCTACACTGTGGTTATTCCGCCGCCCAACGTGACGGGCGTGCTGCATATGGGCCACATGCTCAACAATACCATCCAGGACGTGCTGGTGCGCCGCGCCCGGATGCAGGGCAAGGAAGCCTGCTGGGTGCCCGGCACCGACCACGCCAGCATCGCCACCGAGGCCAAGGTAGTGGCTATGCTCAAGGAGCAGGGTATCAATAAGAAAGACCTGAGCCGCGAAGATTTTCTGACCCACGCCTGGGCCTGGAAGGAGAAGTACGGCGGCATCATCCTGGAGCAATTGAAGCAGCTCGGCGCCTCCTGCGACTGGAGCCGCACGCGCTTCACGATGGAGCCCAAGCTGACCGAGGCCGTGCTGCGCGTGTTCGTAGACTTATATAGGAAAGGCCTAATATACCGGGGCGTGCGCATGGTGAACTGGGACCCGCTGGGCGGCACCGCCATCTCCGACGAGGAAGTAATTGCTAAGGACACCCAGGCCAAGATGTACCACCTCAGGTACGAAGTGGTGGGCCAGCCCGGCCGCTTCCTCACGGTGGCTACCTCGCGCCCCGAAACCATCATGGCCGACGTGGCCGTGGCCGTGAACCCCACCGACCCGCGCTACCAGGACCTGGCCGGGCAGCGCGTGCGCATCCCGCTGCTGGGCCGCGAAATTCCGGTTATCCAGGATGAGTACGTGACGGTAGACTTCGGTACGGGTGCGTTGAAAGTGACGCCCGCCCACGACCTGAACGACTACGAGCTGGGTTTGAAGCACAACCTGCCGGTTATTGATATTCTGAATGATAACGGCACGCTGAACGAGAAAGCGGAGCTGTACGTGGGCCAGGACCGGTTTGCGGCCCGCCGCAACATCGTGAAGGATTTGCAGGAAGCCGGTCTGCTCGATAAAGTTGAGGAGTACGCCAGCATCGTGCAGACCTCGGAGCGCACCGGGGCCGTGATTGAGCCCAAGCTGAGCTTGCAGTGGTTTCTGAAAATGGAGCACCTGGCCAAGCCCGCGCTCGAAGTGGTGGAAAACGACACCATCAAGCTGCACCCGCCCAAGTTCAAGAACATGTACCGGGTGTGGATGGAGAACGTGCGCGACTGGTGCATCTCGCGCCAGCTGTGGTGGGGCCAGCGCATTCCGGCCTGGTACCTGCCCGATGGCTCGTTTGTAGTGGCCCAGCATGAAACCGAAGCCGTAGAGCTCGCCCGCGAGCAAAGCGGCAACAACGGGCTGCAAGCCAGCGACCTGCGCCAGGATGAGGACGTGCTCGATACCTGGTTTTCGTCGTGGCTGTGGCCGATTTCGGTATTCGATGGCTTCGATGACCCCGACAACGCCGACATCAACTACTTCTACCCGACCAACGACCTCGTAACGGCCCCCGAAATCCTGTTTTTCTGGGTGGCGCGCATGATAATGGCCGGCCTGGAATACCGCAAGGAAGTGCCGTTTAAAAACGTGTACCTCACGGGTATTGTGCGCGATGCGCAGGGCCGCAAGATGAGCAAGCAGCTCGGCAACTCGCCCGACCCGCTCGACCTCATCCGTGACTTCGGCGCCGACGCGGTACGGACCGGGATGCTGTTTTCGTCGCCCGCCGGCAACGACTTGTTTTACGACCAGAAGCTGATTGACCAGGGGCGCAACTTCAACAACAAGCTTTGGAACGCCTTTCGCCTCGTGAAAGGCTGGGAAGTGGATAACAGCTTGCCCTTCGCCAATGCGCAGGCGGTGAGTTGGTTTGAGGCCCGACTGGCCGAAGCCGTAGCGGTGCTCGATGAGCATTTCGACAAGTTTCGGATGAGCGATGCCTTGCTGACCGTGTATAAACTGGTCTGGGATGACTTCTGCGCACTCTACCTCGAAATGGTGAAGCCGGCCTACCAGCACCCGATTGATGCCGAAACGCTGCGCGTCACCGTGGGCTTCCTCGAAACGCTGCTCAAGCTGCTGCACCCGTTCATGCCCTTCATCACCGAAGAGCTGTGGCACGAGCTGGCCGAGCGCGGCCCTAAAGACTACGTAACCGTGGCCCACTGGCCCAAAGTGACCGCCCCCGCCGACAGCGCCAACACGCTGGCTGAGATGGACAAGGCGCTGGCCATTGTGGCCGGCGTGCGCAACGTGCGCAACCAGAAAAACCTTGGTCCGGTGAAGCCATTAACACTGGCGGTGAAAACCGACGACCAGGCCGCCGTGCTAGCCTATGCGCCGCTGGTGCGCAAGCTGGCCAACCTCAGCGACTTATCGTTTGCCCAGGAAGCGCCGGCCGGTGCGGTCAGCTTCGTGCTCGGCGGCAGCGAGTTCTTTATTCCGCTCGATAGCCAGGTGGATGCCGCCGCCGAGCGCGCCCGCGTGGAGAAAGAGCTGGGCTACGCCATCGGCTTCCGCGACTCGGTAAACAAAAAGCTTGGCAATGAGAAGTTTGTGGCCAATGCCAAGCCCGACGTGCTGGAGCGTGAGCGCCAGAAGCTGGCCGACGCCGAGGCCAAAATCGCGGCGCTGGAGCAAGCCTTGAAAGCGCTGTGAACGAGAATGATTTGGTGGGATTAAAGAAGTGTTGGGGCTGGTACCACATTCGGTGCCAGCCCCAACACTCTTTTGAGGGTCAGTAATATGCCGCTGCTTTCTGGGCCTGGGAAGCGGTACTCAGCCCAGGGAAGCAGAAAAATATAATGGGCTCAGTCACAATTTATGCCGTTTCTTTGAGGTAGTTAATAAAGTTTTTTTCCATGAAAATACTATACGCATTCTGCCTTAGCTGCCTGGCTGGTCTGACGGCGCTTGAGGTTCAGGCGCAGGCTGCCCCTTCTGCCTCTATGACTAATCCACCCATTGCCACGGTTAAAGCCAAGGAGCTGGTGTCGCCCAACGGCACCCGCACCGACAACTACTACTGGCTCAACGAGCGCGAAAATCCCCAGGTACTCGACTACCTGAAAAAGGAGAACGCCTACACCGAGCAGCAAATGGCCGGCGTTAAGCCCTTGGAAGAAAAGCTTTTCAATGAGATGAAAGGCCGCATTAAGGAGCAGGATGCTTCGGTGCCTTACCGCGACCACGGCTACTATTACTACACCCGCTACGAAACCGGCGGCGAGTACCCGCTTTATTGCCGCAAGGAGGGCTCGCCGCAGGGGCCCGAAGAAGTGATGCTCAACGGCAACGAGATGGGCCAGGGCAAGTCGTACTTCGCCATCGGCGGCTACGCCGTGAGCGACGATAACCAGACGCTGGCCTACGGTGTCGACAGTGTAAGCCGCCGGCTTTATACGCTGCGCTTCAAAAACTTGAAAACCGGCAAGCTCTATCCCGAGAAAATTGCTAATACGGCCGGCTCGGCCGTGTGGGCCGCCGACAACAAGACGGTTTTTTACGCCAAAAAGGACGTAACTACGCTGCTGCCTTTTCAGGTATATCGCCACACGCTGGGCACCGACCCTGGCCACGACGTGCTGGTGTATGAGGAGAAGGATAACACCTTTGGCGTGGGCATCGAGCGCAGCAAGTCGCGCCACTACATCGGCATTACGCTGCACAGCTCGCTCTCGTCGGAGTATCGCTATCTGGAGGCCAATAAGCCGGCCGGCGAGTTTAAGGTATTTCTGAAGCGCGAGCCCGACCACCTCTACGAAGTGCAGGATGCCAACGGTCAGTTCTACATCCTCACCAACTGGGAGGCTCCCAACTTCCGGGTAATGGCCGCGCCGCTTACCAACACCGGCAAGGGCCAGTGGGAAGACGTGGTGCCGGAGCGCGAGGACGTTTTCATCGAGCAGATGGAGCTATTTAAAGACCACTTGGTACTCAACGAGCGGGCCGAAGGACTGCGCGAGATGCGCGTCATCAACTTCTCGGATGAGGTGGGCCACACTATTCCATTTCGTGAGCTGGCGTACACTACCTACATCGGGGCCAACCCGGAGTTTGATACCCCGACGCTGCGCCTGACCTATACCTCGTTTACCACGCCGGCCACTACCTACGACTACAACATGGCTACGCACAAGCTCACGCTGCTCAAGGAGCAGCCGGTGCTGGGCGGCTTCAACAAGGAGGACTACGTGACGGAGCGCTACTTCGTGACGGCCCGCGACGGCAAAACGATTCCGATGACGGTGGTGTACAAAAAAGGCTTCAAAAAGGATGGTACCGGCCCGTTGCTGCAATACGCCTACGGCTCGTACGGCATTTCCATGGACCCAACCTTCTCCTCGGCGCGGCTGAGTTTGCTCAACCGCGGCTTTGCCTACGCGCTGTGCAATATCCGGGGTGGGCAGGAGCTGGGCCGCAAGTGGTTTGAAGATGGCCGCATGCTGCACAAGAAAAACTCGTTTACCGACTTTATCGACTGCTCGCTGTTTCTTGTCAAGGACAAATTCACGTCGCCCGCCAAGCTGTTTGCCGAGGGCGGCAGCGCCGGCGGCCTGCTGATGGGCGCAATAGTGAATATGCGCCCTGACCTATATAAAGGCGTTATCGCCGAAGTGCCGTTTGTGGATGTTGTTACGACTATGTCGGACGCCAGCATTCCGCTCACCACCGGCGAGTACGACCAGTGGGGTAACCCGGCCGATAAAAAGTACTACGACTACATGCTCTCGTACTCGCCCTACGACAACGTGAAGCCCCAGAAATATCCCAATATGCTGGTGCTTACGGGCCTGCACGACTCGCAGGTGCAGTATTTCGAGCCCGCTAAATGGGTAGCCAAGCTGCGGGCCACCAAAACCGATAACAACCTGCTACTACTGCATACCGACATGGATGCCGGCCACGGCGGGGCATCGGGCCGCTTTAAGGCGTTGCACGACGTAGCCCGGCAGTACGCCTTCCTCTTTATGCTGCTGGGGCAAAAATCGGTGATGTAAGCAACGAAAAGCTTAGCGCAGTACCGAAGGCGCGGTGGTCGAGTGGGCCGCCGCGCTTTTTTCGTCGGCGCTCAGCTGGGCCTGTAGTTGAAACGTGACCTGCTGGCAGGCGGCAAAATGCTGCTCGGCCGTTTTGAGGGCGGCCTCAGTAGACAGCAGGCGCTGGTAGAGAAAGAGGATAAGGCCCAGCGCAATGGCCAGTGTGGCGATAAAAAGGATGTTTTTCATGCGTATTGGGTAAGCTGTAATTACCGCAGAACGTCCTGCTCAGCCGGCATCCGCTTCGACAAGGGGAGCCAGCTGAGCAGGACGTTCTTTTTTGATTTCTGACCACTAAGCTATACTGCCGTATTGGGGTCAAACTGCTCGAGGTAGTCGGCCACCTTGCGCACAAACATGCCCCCGAGCGAGCCATCGACCACGCGGTGGTCGTAACTGTGGCTCAGGAACATAAAGTGCCGGATACCGATTAGGTCGCCCTGGGGCGTTTCGATAACGGCGGGCTTTTTCTTGATGGCCCCCACGGCCATGATGGCCACCTGCGGCTGCATGATAATGGGCGTGCCCATTACGTTGCCAAACGAGCCCACATTGCTGAGCGTGTACGTGCCGCCTTCGAGGTCCTCGGGCTTGAGCTTATTCTGGCGGGCGCGGTTGGCGAGGTCGTTCACCTTCTTGCTCAGTCCGTTAAGGTTAAGCTGGTCGGCATTATGAATGACCGGCACGATGAGGTTGCCCGACGGCAGCGCGACCGCCACCCCGATGTTAATATCGCGTTTTTTGATTATATAATCGCCATCTACCGACACATTGATGTTGGGGTAGTCCTGAATGGCGCGCGCCACCGCCTGAATGAAGATGGGCGTAAAGGTGAGGTTTTCGCCTTCGCGCTTCTTATAAGCATCCTTGTGCTTGTTGCGCCAGTTCACCAGCTCGGTTACATCGGCCTCCACGAAGCTCGTAACGTGCGGCGAAATACGCTTGGAATCGACCATTCGCTGCGCAATCATCTTGCGCATGCGGTCCATCTCCACCAGCTCCTGGCTGCCCGATACCGACGGCGCGGGCTTGGCCGTAGCGCTGGCGGCCTGCGGCTTGGGAGCAGCGGGAGCCGGAGCGGGTTGCGGCGCTGCCTTGGGCACAGCCGGGGCAGGCTGGGCCGCCGGCGCGGCGGGCGCCGGAGCCGCCGGTACCAGCGGCTGCTTGCCGTTGGCTACGTAGTCGAGAATATCTTTTTTAGTTACGCGGCCTTCCTGGCCGGTGCCGGGCAGGCGCTCGAGGTCGGCCATGCTCACGCCTTCCTCGCGGGCAATGCTGAGCACCAGCGGCGAGTAAAAGCGGCCTTCCTGCACCGGATGCTGGGCGCCGGCGGGCTCGGGAGCCGCTACGGGCGTGCCAGGGCCCGGCAGGTAGGGGACGCTTTCGTCGCCGGCCGGCGGGGTGGGCAGCGCGGGTACGCGGTCGGGCGCGATTACGGGCGGATTGGCGCTGGCTTCTTCCAGGTCGTCGGTGTTTTGGGCAGGGGCCGAGGCTGCATCCGTCTCGACAATGGCAATGGGCGCGCCCACGGCTACTACCTGGCCTTCCTGCACCAGGATTTCGGCCAGCGTGCCGGCGTACAGGGCGGGCACTTCGGTATCGACCTTGTCGGTGGCTACTTCCAGTACCGACTCGTCTTGCTCAATGGTATCGCCAACTTGCTTGAGCCATTTCAGCACGGTGCCTTCCATGATGGATTCGCCCATCTTGGGCATCGTCATTTCCACTCGGGCCATAAAAAGGGGCAGGGGGTGTTAAAAGGAGGGGTGGGGTGGGAGGGAGTTTATGACTGCAAAGGTAGCCGCAAACTCAACCGGGTTTAGCGCGGCCGGTTCGGGCCGGGTTCAATTGCCCGGTACATCCCGTCTGCTGGCCAAATACTGGGGTTAGCAACTCCTGGCGGCAGCCGGGCACCTGGTTACTTTTGCACTGGTTTTCGCCGGCTATGTGCCTGCAGAGAGTACTAGTATTGCTGATTTTATAAGTATAATATAGTGAAAATTTATTATTATCGCTGGTTACTGTTGTCAATACTTTTGCTGCTAGCCGTGCTACCATTTATGGGGCTTGCTTTCTTTGCGCATCCGTATTTCGACGATTATGATGTAGCCAATAATGCCACTGCTATGGGGCCCTTTGCTAGTCAATGGCATTGGTATCAAACCTGGTCGGGGCGAATAGTCACTATTTTCCTCGACACGATGCTCAACCCCCTTTTCTGGGGAAAGCTGGGCGAGTCTGGTTCCCATGTGCTGGCCGGCTTGCGGGCAATACTACTACTAGTGATGCTGGCGCAGATAGTGGCTCTGCAACAGTTTTTTCGGGTGCTGCTGCGCTTGCTAACCCCCGTCAGCGGGGCCGACAGGGACAGGCGGCAGCTCGAGTGGCTACTGGCACTCCTGCTAACGGCACTAGGACTGAACGCAATGCCGGAGCCCTTTTCTTTTCTTTATTGGTACAGTGCCACCTTCGTTTACCAGCTGGCCTGGGTATTTACGCTAGGCTTCACAACGGCAGCCTTGCGAGCGAGTGAGCTACCCCCCGGGCCGCAGCGGCGGCGGTGGGCCGGGGGGCCGGGCTCAGCCTGGGGCTGGCCATTGGCAGCAGCGAGCCCGCTTTGCTGCTGTGCGCGGTAACTATGGCCGCGCTAGGGTGGTGGATACGCCGGCACCGGCCAGCAGCCTGGTCATTGTGGCTGGGTTGGTGCGCGTTAGCTGTAGTGGGCATTACCCTGTCGCTGAGTGCGCCTGGCAACTGGAACCGGGCCGCGCTAACGGACGCTTACCCGCCGGCCGGGCGCTGGCTGCTGCTACTACCTCGGGCAGGTCTGGCCGTGCTGCGCCTGATAACCCAGCCCGTTACATTGGCCAGTACGGTGGGGCTGGCACTAGGCTGTTTGAAGCTGGGCGCCTGGCTGTGTCCGGCCCCATCGGCCCGTCCGCGTCGGGCCGATGGGCTGGTTGTGCTAGCAAGCTATGTAGCTCTTAATACCATCGTGGTAGTGTTTCTGAAAACGTTCTGGGTAGACCCGCTCCTGGGCCGGGTCACTAACCTGCTTATTCTGGTACTGCTGCTGTCTACTGCCGGGCTGGCGCTATGGGTAGGTACCTGGTGGCAGCCGGTGGGCTCGCGTTGGCTAGCTGGCCGCCTAGTGCCCGGCGCAGGGGTAGTGCTGCTAGTGGTTTTGGTTGGGGTAGGGCAGGTAAAACAGGCATGGGTCGAGCTGCTGATGGTGGCCCCAAGCTACGACCAGCAGATGCAGGCCCGCTACGCGCTATTGCGCCAGGCGCGGGCGCGGGGGGGCTGGAGGTAAGCGCCGCTGCTTTGCAGTTGGCGCAGGTGCCAGGCGTGCTAGTGCCGCTGGCCGTAGCGGGGCGTTCCATCGATTTCAGCGTTGAGCTCAAGCTAAACGCGGCGGCTAATACTGAGATAGCCCGTTATTTCGGCTTGCGCGCCGTCAGGCGGCAACCTGGCCCCACTTGCCGGTAGCACCGGGCCATTCAGCTTAAGCTGGGCGGCCCAGGTAGTGGCTGAAATAACCTTTCCGTCGGGACAAGCGCGGCGTTGGTCGGGAGTTGAGGCCCGCTGGCCCACTACCGATGAACCCAACCATATTTCCGGCCGCTCGTTTGCCAAGTACTCAGCAGCCAGCCACTGGGACCCAGCTTACCGGCGGCTGCCTGATTGCTCATGTTATTTTTTACTTCCTTTTCCTCTTGGTCATGAAATCTTTCCTGTTTGCCGCCCTGGCAACTGCCACCCTGCTTATGAGCACCGGCGCTTTTGCTGCTCCTTTTAATGACCGCGGCCGGGATAGCCGCTTCCAGCAGGACCCCGGCCACCGGGACGATAATGCCCGCCGCGATGATAATCGGGGGCAGCAGGACCGCCGCGCCATGCCCCAGGGCCAGGTGCGCGACAACGAACAGCACCGCAATGACCGGGCTGACAACCGCCAGGGCAATGACCATTTCGACCGTAATAAAAATTACGGCTTCGACCGCAACCACCAGGTAACCCGTGAGGAACGCCGCAGCTGGGAGCAGGGTCACAACTACGGGTATGAGCAGGGCCACCGCGTAACACCTCAGGAGCGCGCCCGCTGGGAGGCCCAGTATCGCCGTTAAACTACCTGGCCGGGCTGGCATCTAAGCTGTAAGGGTGCCGGCCCGGCTCCGGCTTTTCACCTTTTTTTCTGCTTATTTTTTATGAAGAAGTTTTTGTTGCCTCTGCTGGCATTTGCTTTATCGGCCACTGCCGCTTCGGCCCAGGATGGAGGTCGCCCTCAACGCACACCCGAAGAAATGGCGGCCCGCCAAATGCAGGGCCTCACCAAACAGCTGGGTTTAAGTGCCGACCAGTCGGCCAAAGTGCAGCCTGTTTTACTCGCCCGCGACCAGGAAATGATGGCCATGCGCGCCCAGATGCAAGCCGGTACTGCCGACCGTGCCCAGCTGCGCAGCCAGATGCAGGCCAACCGAACCAAGTACGAAGACCAGCTTAAAGCTATTCTTACTCCCGAACAATTCACCCAAATGCAAACTCTGGAAGCCAACCGCCGCCAGCGCGGGGGCGAGGTGTTGCCGGAGGGAAAGGTGAAGGAGAAGGATGGCAATCTGAAAATTAAGACCAAAACGGATAGCTAAGCCGCTCCGGCCACTCGTTATTATTCTTCAAAAACCCTGGCCCTAAAAGGTCAGGGTTTTTTTGAGCAAGAAAATGCATGCTTAGGCTGTGGTGCGGCAAGCTGTGCGGCGGACGACAACCCAACGCTAGCTTAAAATATGCAGAAAAATGAATATTTTAAGCCTGTGCCCGGCTGGGTGAGCTGTCGTTAAGGCGAGTAAAGTTGCCGGATTGCGCTACCATTCACTCCTAGCTTCGGGAAGCCGAGACATCGGAGGTAGCTATAAAAAAGCCGCCTGTTCGAATGAACAAGCGGCTTTTTTAATTAAGCACAGGGCTTACTTGCCGCCCAGTAGAAAGCCGATGTAGGCCTGAAACACGGAGTTGCGGGCATTTTTGAAATCATTGTTGCTGTAGCCATCTTTGGCAAAGTCCGTAAACGCGCCATTGTAGCGCAGGCCCAATAAAAAGCCCTGCGTCGATTGGAAGCCCAGGCCGCCTACGTAGCCGATTTCGTTGCGGTTGACGTTACTCAGGTCGGTAGTTCCCGAGCCGGCGGTCCCGACTACGCTGCCATTAAAGGTTTGGGTGCGGTCGGTCGAGATGTTCATCAGGTAGCTGTACTGAGGCCCGGCTTCAAAGAAGACACTGCCGACTTTGAGCCGCACGAGCACCGGTACGTCGAGGTAGTCGTAGCGCACGCTCCCCGTGTTGTGATAGGTGCCAAGCGCCGTAGTATATTGCTGGTCAGCGTACTTAAATCCTTTCTGGGAATACAGCACTTCGGGCTGAATCGAGAACATGTCGTTGGCGAGCCCAAAGTTGAGCATGGCGCCGGCCTGGAACCCCAGGCGGTTGTTGTACTGGCTCTGGTTGGTAAGATTGCCGGATAGATTGGAAAGACTACCGCCAGCCTTAAGGCCGAATCTAATAGTTTGGGCGTGAGCTGTCGGGGCTGTCGCAAGCACTACTAGCGCTGCCCCCGCCGTCAAAGAAAGGAGTTTGGACATAATAAAAAGAGGGTTGAAACTATAAGCAAGCCCTGTAAAAGGTAGGGTGAGCCTGAGAGTGGCGTTTCAATAACTGCGCCAATTGCGGAGTTTACGTATAGCACGCACCCGAAAAGGTCTGCTACCCCCATCCGAAGCAGCCTTTCTGTCACGGCACAATCCTCGCTGTCTTCCATGAGCCTTTGGCAAATCATTCAACGCCTGCTGCCCTTCGTGCGGCCTCATCGCCGCCTGGTCGTCAGCACGCTGCTGCTTACGCTGGTGGGCTCGCTGGCCGCTCAGGTCAACCCGTTTGTGCTGCGCTACACCGTCGATACGGTGCAGAGCCTGCTCAATAAAGGCCTGGGGCTAGCCCAGGGCTGGCAGATGCTTATCTGGGTGAGCGCCCTCTTGCTCGGCAAAGAGCTGCTGAACACGGCCATCACTTTCGGCCAGAAATACTACGGCGAAAAAATCCGCATCAGCGTGTCGGGCGCGCTGGCTGAAGCTGCTGTCACCAAGATTCTGGGCTACGAGCTGGGCTTTTTCACCGAAGCCGGCAACCAAACCGGCAAGCTCCAGACCCGCATCGATAGAGGGGTAGAAAGCCTGATGAAGCTGGTGCAGAACTTCTTCATCGACATTCTGCCGCTTTTTGCCAACGCCATCGTGGCGCTGGTGGTCATGTTTCTGGCCAATAAATGGGTGGGCCTGGTGGCCACGTCCATCCTGCCCGTGTACTTCTGGCTGAGCTACCGGCAGGCCGACCGCCTCAACGGCACCCGCCGCAACCTGCGCGCCCTGCGCGAGGAGAAAAACCACGGCCTCATCAGCATCATCGACAGCATCGTGGTGATAAAGAGCTTCGTGCGCGAGGCCTACGAGGGCGACAAGCAGCTAGCCGTGCAGGACAAGCTGGAAGCCGCCCAGCTCACCACGCGCAAAACCAACTTTCGCTACGACGGCCTCAAGTCGTTTTTCGAGCAGATTGGCGTGGTGGCCATCATCGTGCTTACCGCCTACTTGGTGCTGGCTGGCCAGATGAGCATAGGCGCCATCATGTTTCACGTCTTGCTCTTCAATAACGTGTCGGCGCCCATCCGGCAGCTGCACCGTATCTACGACGAGATGAACGAGGCCCTGACCTACGCCGAAGGCTTCTTCGCCATCCTCGACGCCGATGAC
Organism: Hymenobacter baengnokdamensis; assembly: GCF_008728635.1. Taxonomy (NCBI): domain Bacteria; kingdom Pseudomonadati; phylum Bacteroidota; class Cytophagia; order Cytophagales; family Hymenobacteraceae; genus Hymenobacter; species Hymenobacter baengnokdamensis. Next base: position 2,791,962 of record NZ_CP044285.1, read on the forward strand.
CAGACCGAGCGCCCCGGTCCGCTGCGCCCCGCGCACCTCTACGGCCGCTTCGAGCTGCGCCACGTCAACTTTACCTACCCCAGCGGCACGGCCGCGCTGCACGACGTGAGCCTGACCATCGAGGCCGGCAAAACCACCGCGCTCGTGGGCCTCAGCGGCGCCGGCAAAAGCACGATTATCAACCTGCTCTGCGAGTTTTACCGCCCCGACAACGGCGGCGTATTCCTCGATGGCCAGCCGCTCAGCGAATACGACACGCCCGCCCTGCGCCAGCAAATTGGCCTGGTGCTCCAGAAAAACCACATTTTCAAAGGCACTATCGAGGAGAATATCCGCTACGGCAACTTCGACGCCACCCAGCCCGAGATAGAAGCCGCCGCCCGCCAGGCCTACCTCCACGACCAGATACTCGACCTGCCCAAAGGTTACCTCAGCGACGCGCAGCAGCTCTCGGGCGGCCAGCAGCAGCGCATCGCCATCGCCCGGCTGTTTCTCAAAAACCCGCCCATCATCTTCCTCGACGAGCCCACCGCCAGCCTCGACGCCATCGCCACCGAGCAAATCAAAAACAGCCTCGACGCCATCAAGCAGGGCCGCACCGTGGTCATCATCTCCCACAGCCTCGCCCAGATTGTGGATTCCGACTGCATCTACGTGATGAAAAAAGGCGAGATGGTGGAAAGCGGCACCCACCTGGAATTGTACGAAAAGCGCGGCACCTACCGCGAAATTTTTGATGCTTCGGCCCGTAGTCTTAACATCGAGAAGCTAGCCAAGACAATGGCCGATGATGGCGATGAGGTGCTGGATACGGCGTTGTAATCTCGTGCGATAAGCTGGTGGCTACTTAACTTACTGGATTGAGCACGACCAAATCAGTGAAAGCTTTAAAATCGCGGGTGTTGCGCGTGAGAATTGGCAGGCCGTGAACCAAAGCCGTAGCCGCAATAATGGCATCAGGCAGCTTGACTTTGTATTGCTGGCGTAGCTGAATGGTCTTTTGAAACTGGCTCATCCAATGCTAAAACAGTGGTAGCCTCAATGAAATCGGTCAGCAATTGCATGTCAGTCGGGCTGCCAGTCCAAGAAAGTAATTCTATCCGGCTCACCACGGATAAGTATACCCGTCCTTCTTCGATAGCTTGCTGAAACCAGGTGGCGTTAGCCGATGGCAGTTTGCCATTCAGGAAATCGATGCCCGCATTGGTATCAGCTAAGAAGGCCGTTCCCATTCCGACCGGACTTGCTCGGTGTGTGCGCGCAACTGGTCGGCAGCGGCATTAGATAAACTACCCCCCCATTGCCGTGCTGGTGAAATTGGCGGAACTTGCTCTGTCACAACGCGCAGAATATGAAGTGCCTCTAACTGCCGCAGCAACTCGTAGGCCTGCTCGCTTAGCGGCTCAATCAGAATCGGGCTCATAACTACTGGTTTTGGGATGGAAATTTACCTGCAAAGTAACCGGCAAGCACGTTCGTTCCACTGCCTTTACCCAATGGCCGCCCGCGTAAACTCGCTCAGCACCAGCCGGCCGCTGATGGCGGCGCGCTCCACGAGCAGCGTATCCCAGTGCTCGGTGCCGGCCCAAAGGACTTGCTTTAACTCGCGCATGGCGTCGGGTGAGGAGGCGGCCAGGCGCCGGGCCAGGGCCTGCACGGCCGCGTCGAGGCTAGTCAGGTCGGGCAGCACTTCGGCGTAGAGGCCGTGGCTGGCGGCCCACTCGGCTGGGCGAAACTGCGTGGCATCGATGGCCAGCTGGCCGAAGGCGGAGGTGCCGATTTTGCGCTCCACGGCCGGGCCGACCACGAAGGGGCCGATGCCCACAGCCAGCTCGCTGAGCTTCACGGCCGCGTGGGTAGTAGCCAGGCAGTAGTCGGTAGCCGCCGCCAGGCCCACGCCGCCGCCCACGGCCTTACCCTGCACCCGCCCGATAATGAGCTTGGGGCTGGTGCGGCAGGCATTGATAACGTGCGCGAAGCCGGAAAAAAACGCTAGCCCCTGCGCCGCATCGGCCACGGCGCGCAGCTCGTCGAAGCTGGCCCCTGCGCAGAACGTGCGCTCGCCCTCGCTTTGCAGGATAATTACTTTGGTGGCTTCAGCCTGGCCAACTTCGGTGATGGTGCGGGCTAGCTGTGCCAGGATGGCGCTGGGCAGCGAGTTGTGAGCAGGGTGGAAGAACGTGACGGTGGCGATGCCGGCGGCATCGGTGGTGGCCGTGACGTGGCCGGCGTTGAGGTTGCTCATAGCGCAAGGTTTCGCTAGGTAAAGCGAGGTTTCACAAGGTTGTTAAAAACGTCTGTCATGCTCATCTGGCGTCCGCTTGTCGAAGCATCTCTACCGTGCCGTTGAATTAGTGACCCTAGCGGCGTGGTAGAGATGCTTCGACAAGCGGACGCCAGATGAGCATGACGTTCTTTTTGAATTGAGATTAGATAAATTATCCTTGATTTTTCTTCTTTACCATCGTCAGAATGGTAGCCACGGCCACGGTGTCGCCGGTTTCGTCTTTTACTGTCACGAGCCAGCGTACGATGCCCTTGGCGATGTCGGTGTCGTCGCGCTTTTCCTGGCCGATTTTCTCCTTTACCGTGAGCGTTACGCCGATGGTGGTGCCGGGGTACACGGGCTTGGTGAAGCGGCACTCGTCGAGGCCGTAGTTCAGCAAAACGGGGCCTTTGCGCGGGTCCACGAACATGCCGGCGGCCTTGCTGAGCACGTAGTAGCCGTGGGCCACGCGGCCGGTGAAGAGCGTGCCTTCCAGCGAGGTAGCATCGACGTGGGCGTAGAAATTATCGCCCGAAATGCCGGCGAAAGCGCTGATGTCGGCCTCCGTGACGGTGTGCTTGTGGGTGGTGTAGGTTTCGCCGATTTCCAGCTCCTCGAAGTAGCGCTGGAAGGGGTGCTTGTCGTACTCCACCGTCTTGGCGCCGGTCTGGTACACTTCCGTAATGGCCGTCAGCATGCTCGGCGAGCCTTGCAGGGCCACGCGCTGCATGAAGTGCTCGACGCCCCGGATGCCGCCCATCTCCTGGCCGCCGCCGGCCCGGCCGGGGCCGCCGTGCACGAGCTGGGGCAGCGGCGAGCCGTGGCCGGTGCTTTCCCTGGCCATCTCGCCGTTGAGCACCAGAATACGGCCGTGGTGAGTGGCCGCGCCCAGCACAAACTCCTGGGCCGTGCGCGGGTCGTTGGTAGCCAGCGAGCACACCAGCGAGCCCTTGCCGAGGTTGGCGAGCTGGGTGGCCTCGCCCAGGTTGTGGTAGGGCATCAGGGTCACGACCGGCCCGAAGGCTTCCAGCTCGTGGCTGTCCAAATGCTTAAACGGATGGTCGTTGCGCAGTACGATGGGCGAGATGAATGCACCCTTGGCCGCGTCGGCCCCGCGCTCTTTACCCAGAATCTCGACGTTGTCGAGGTCGCCGTACACGATGGGAGTGTTCTTAGCCAGTTTGCGTACCTGCTCGCGCAGGCGCTCGGCCTGCTCGCGGCCGGCCAGCGCGCCCATGCGCACGCCTTCGGCCTGCGGGTGGCCGATGGTAGTCTGGGCCAGGGCCTTGCCCAGGGCAATCTGCACGTCTTCGAGCAGCTCGGCGGGCACGATGGCGCGGCGGATGGCGGTGCATTTCTGCCCGCACTTGGCCGTCATCTCCTTGCGGACTTCCTTGATAAAGAGGTCGAACTCGGGCGTACCGGGCCGGGCGTCGGGGCCCAGCACGGCGGCGTTGAGTGAGTCGGCTTCGAGGGTGAACGGCACCGCCTCGCTGATAATGCGCGGGTGGGCGCGCAGCCGGGCGCCGGTAGCGGCCGAGCCGGTAAAGGTCACCACATCCTGGTACGTGACGTGGTCGAGAATACCCTGGCCCGAGCCCACTACGAGCTGCAGGGCACCCTCGGGCAGGATGCCGCTGGCGATGATCTCGCGCACCACGGCCTCGGTGAGGTAGGCGCTGGGCACGGCGGGCTTCACCACGGCCGGCATACCGGCCAGCAGGTTGACGGCAATTTTCTCCAGCATCCCCCAGATGGGGAAGTTGTAGGCGTTGATGTGCACGGCCACGCCCTCGCGGGGCACCAGCAGGTGCTGGGCCATGAACGTGCCGCCCTTGGAGAGGCCCACCGGCTCGCCCTCCACGTAGAACGGCTTGTCGGGAAACTTGCGCCGCAGCGAGGCGTTGGCAAACAGGTTGCCGATGCCGCCCTCGATGTCAATCCACGAATCGGCGCGCGTCGCCCCCGAGCGGTAGCTCAGCTCGTAGAAAATCTCCTTCTTTTCCTGCAAGTGAAAAGCCAGCGCCTTGAGCATCCGGCCGCGCTCGTGAAAAGTCATCCGGCGTAGGGCGGGGTTGCCCACGCGGCGGCCGTAGGCCAGAATCTGCTCGAAGTCAAAGCCTTCGGTATTGGCCAGGGCAATGACTTCGCCGGTGCTGGCATCGCGCAGCTCGTGCGGGTCGGAGCCGCCGGGCAACCAGCGGCCGAGGGTATAGTTTTCGAGGGTGGGTGTCATAGCGGGGTGGGCGTGTAGCGTGGACGCTGCGAGTCCGCGCGGGGGTAGGAGTAGAGAAATCAGTCAATCAAACGCGCGGACTCGCAGCGTCCACGCTACACGCGCTCGATAATCACGGCGTAGCCCTGGCCTACGCCAATGCACATCGTGACCAGCGCGTAGCGCTTCTGCTGCGCGTGCAATTCCAGCGCGGCCGTGTTGAGCAGGCGGGCGCCGCTCATGCCGAGCGGGTGGCCCAGCGCAATGGCCCCGCCGTTGGGGTTGAGGCGCGGGTCGTCGTCGGCCAGGCCAAAGGCGCGGATGCAGGCCAGCGACTGTGCGGCAAAGGCCTCATTGAGCTCAATAATAGCGATGTCGTTCAGCGTGAGGCCGGCCTTTTTCAACGCCTGCTGGCTGGCCGGCACCGGTCCGATGCCCATGATGCGGGGCTCGACGCCGGCCACGCCCATGCTCACGATGCGGGCTTTGGGCGTGAGGCTGTGCTGCTTGATGCCTTCCTCCGAAGCCAGCAGCAGGGCGGCGGCGCCGTCGTTGAGGCCCGAGGCGTTGCCGGCCGTCACGGTGCCGCCGGTTTTGCGGAAGGCGGGGCGCAGCTTGGCTAGCCCTTCCAAAGAGGTGTCGGGCTTCAGAAATTCGTCCTCAGCAAACAGCAGCGGCTCGCCTTTGCGCTGCGGAATGGCCACGGGCGCAATCTCGGCGGCAAAACGGCCGCGCTGCTGGGCAGCGGCGGCTTTCTGCTGCGAGGCCAGCGCAAACTTATCCTGGTCCGCGCGGCTGATGTGGTACTGGTCTACCAGATTCTCAGCGGTTTCGCCCATCGCGTCGGTGCCGTACTGCGCCTGCAGGGCAGGGTTGATGAAGCGCCAGCCGAAGCTGGAATCGGCCAGCTGCGAGTCGGTGCCGAACGCCCGGGAGGGCTTCGACATGACAAAGGGGGCGCGGGTCATGTTCTCGACGCCGCCGGCCACGAACAGGTCGCCGTCGCCGCTACGAATGGCGCGGGCCGCCGCGATGCCGGCCGACAGGCCACTGGCGCACAGGCGGTTCAGGGTTTCGCCGGGCACCGAGTAGGGCAGGCCGGCCAGCAGCGCTGCCATGCGGGCCACGTTGCGGTTGTCTTCGCCGGCCTGGTTGGCGCAGCCCAGGATAACGTCGGCTACGGCGGCCGGGTCGGTGTTGGGGTGGCGCCTGAGCAGCTCGCGGATGGTGTGGGCGGCCAGGTCGTCGGGGCGCACGGCGGCCAGGGTGCCGCCAAAGTTGCCGATGGGCGTGCGCACGCCGTCGATGATATAGGCTTCGTTCATGAGGTTTTAGGCAGGATTTCGTGACTGGTGCGGTAGGCCGTGCCCTTGAAAAGCAGCAGCTCCGCGCCCAGCTGGTTGGTTACGCGCACCTGGTACACGCCGATTTTATGCTTGAGACTTACCTCCCGGGCTTCCACCGTGAGCACGTCGCCCACCCGGCCGGCTTCGAGGTAATCGGCGGTTACGCTGAGCCCCACGCTCTGGCGGCCGTGGCTGTTGCAGGCAAAGGCAAACGCCGTATCGGCCGCCGAAAACGTGACGCCGCCGTGCAGGGCCCCGAAGCCGTTGAGCATATCGGGCCGCACCGCAAAATGCAGGCGGCAGTAGCCGGGGCCGACCTCGTCCACGCGCAGGCCCAGCAGCTGGCTGAAGGCGTCCTGGCCGAGCATGAGGGCTTTCACGGCCTCGGCGGTTGAGCTAGCGGATGGCGGGAACGGGCTCATGCGTCAGAAAATACCGGTTTTCGCGGGCCAAGCGCCGCAGCAGCACGCTGGCGCGGTAGCGGTCGTCGTGGTAGTCGTGGTAGAGGTCGTCGAGCGTAGCCAGTACCTGGGCCGGCCCCAGCTCGTCGGCCCAGGCCAGCAGGCCTTTGGGGTAGTTCACGCCGGTGGTCATGGCCAGCTCCAGGTCGGGGGCCGACGCCACGCGCAGGTACAGCGCCTCGGCGGCCTCGTTGATGAGCATGGCCAGTACCCGGTACAGAATGCGCTGGCCCAGCGCCGCATCGCGGTTCGGCGTGGGCTGCGCGGCGCCGGGCGCATAGTCGTAGAAGCCGCGCCCGGCTTTGCGGCCGTAGTAGCCGGCCTCAAACAAGCGCTTCTGGGTGAAGGAGGGGCGGTAGCGCGGGTCGTAGAAAAAGGCGGTGAACACCGACTCCGTGACCCGATAATTGACGTCGTGGCCGATAAAGTCCATCAGCGCAAATGGCCCCATGCGGAAGCCGCCCAGCTCGGTCAGGGCCCAGTCGATAGTGGCGATGTCGGCGATGCCTTCTTCCAGAATCCGAATGGCCTCGCCGTAGAAAGGCCGCGCCACGCGGTTCACGATAAAGCCGGGCGTGTCTTGGGTCAGCACCGGGCGCTTACCCCAGCTGGCCACCAGCGCCTTGATGTCGTCGGTCAGTCCGGGGCGGGTTTGCACCGCCGGAATCACCTCCACCAACTGCATGAGCGGGGCCGGGTTGAAAAAATGAATGCCTACGAAGCGCTCCGGCCGCCGACAGGCCGCCGCAATCGACGTAACCGAGAGCGACGATGTATTCGTAGCCAGAATACATTCAGAATTTACTATATTTTCAAGCTGCCGGAAAACCTGCTGCTTCACCGCCAGGTCTTCCACAATGGCTTCCAGGACCAGCTCGCAGTCGGCAAAATCGGCCATGCTGGCCGTGGGATGCAGGCGGGCAATGGCCGCCCCGGCCGCTTCGGTGGTCAGCTTGCCTTTTTCGGCCAGCTTGCGCAGGCTGGCGGCGATGCCAGCCGTAGCCTTTTCGAGGGCCGCGGCGTTCTGGTCGAGCAGGCGCACCGCGTGGCCGGCCGTAGCCACCACCTGGGCAATGCCCGCGCCCATCGCGCCGCTGCCAATAATTCCGATGGTCATTCTGATAATGTGGGAGATGCGAAGAGGTGAGAAATGAGAAAATGCAGATTGCAGATGATTTTTTACATCTTCCACATGCTCACATCTTCCACATTTAAAATCTACTGGCCGGTAAAAGTGGGCTGACGCTTGGCCAGAAAGGCGGCTACGCCCTCGCGGTAGTCGGCGGTGTGGCCGGCGCGCAGCTGGTAGTCGCCTTCGGCGCGCAGCTGCTGGGCCACGTCGTTGGCAAACGAGTAGTTGAGCAGTTGCTTAGTGTAGGCCAGGCCTTTGGTGGGCAGGCTGGCCATTTTCCGGGCTAGCGCGGCTACTTCCTGGTCAAAATTCTCATCCGCAAACGCCTTATAAATCATGCCCATCTGCACGGCCTCGGTGGCGCTTACCTTGTCGCCGGTCAGCATGAGGGCGCTGGCGCGCTGCATACCCACGAGGCGCGGCAGGAAGTAGGTGCCACCGCTGTCGGGCACCAGGCCTATCTTGCTGAAAGCCTGGATAAAGGCTGCCGATTCTTTGGCCACCACAATGTCGCAGGCCAGGGCAATGTTGGCGCCCGCCCCGGCCGCCACGCCATTCACCGCCGCAATGACCGGCTTTTCCAACTCCCGAATCAACAGAATAATAGGGTTGTAGTGCTGCTCCACGATTTCCGACACATCGGGCGCGTTCGGCCCGGTTATCTCCGCCAGGTCCTGCCCGGCGCAGAAAGCGCGCCCGGTGCCCGTGAGCACTACGGCCCGTACGCTGGCATCGGCCTGGCATGCGCGCAGCCGCTGCTGCAAGGCCAGCGCCAGCGGCTTGTTGATGCTGTTGAAGACGTCGGGGCGATTGAGCGTGAGCGTGGCCACGCCGTCGGCAAAAGAGTAGAGCAGGGCGGTGTCGGACATGGAAAGAGCTAAGCGTGGCATTTAAAGTAATCGAACGGCTCGCGGCAATCGTCGCACTGATACAGGGCCTTGCAGGCCGTTGAGCCAAACTGGCTGACCAGGTGCGTGTGGGCCGACTTGCAGAGCGGGCAGCGTACGGCGGTATCCTGGCCAAATAAGTTGAGGACGTGGCCGCTGGCCGTGCCATCAATAGGTGGCGCAATGCCGTAGGCTTCAAGCTTGGAGCGGCCCGCCTGGCTCATCCAGTCGGTGGTCCAGGCCGGGCTTATCTGGTTGTGGATAGTTACCTGCCGGTAGCCCTCGGCCAGCAGCCGCAGCCGGATGTCGGTGGCGATGGCGCTCATAGCCGGGCAGCCCGAATAAGTCGGGGTGATGGTAACGGTAATATGCTCGCCGTCTACCGCCACGGCCCGTACGATGCCCAGGTCCAGGATGCTGAGCACCGGCACTTCGGGGTCGCTCACCTCTTCCAGCAGCTGCCAGATTCGGGCTTCGGTAGGCGCTGGGGGGGAGGTAGTTACCACGTCAGGCCGGGGTAGGTGCGTTGCAGGTATTGCAGCTCGGCCAGCAGGTAGCCCAGGTGCTCGGAGTGGCGGCCGCTCTTGCCGCCCTGCTGCGCGAAGGGCGCGGCGGGCAGGGGCACGGTGGCCTCGGCCAGCACATGCGCCGCGTGCGCCTGCATGGCGGGCAGCAGGGCGGCGTAGTCGGGCAGCAGCCCCAGTTCCTGTAAGTTCGTTTCGAGCGCGGTGGGCGTGGTCAGCTCGCCGGCGAAGCGCCAGAGCGTGGCAATAGCTTTATCGAGGCGCTGCCGGCTCTCAGGCGTGCCGTCGCCGAGGCGAATCAGCCATTCGGAGCTCCACTTGAGGTGGTAGGAGGCTTCCTTGACCGACTTCTCGGCGATGGCGGCCAGCCGGGCATCCGGGCCGCTTTGTAGCTCTTTAAGTAAGTGATAGTGAAAATTATCGAACAAGAACTGCCGCACGATGGTGTGGGCAAAGTCGCCGTTGGGCTGCTCTACCAGCAGCGGGTTGCGGTACTCCACGGCCGAGCGCAGGTAGGCCAAGTCATCCTCGGTGCGGCCCCGGCCTTCGAGCTCGGCGGCGTACTGGTAGTAGCTGCGGGCCTCCCCGAGCAAATCGAGGGCAATGTTGGCCAGCGCCAAATCCTGCTCCAGCACGGGGCCGTGCCCACACCACTCCGAAAGGCGGTGCGCCAGGATAAGGCTGGTATCGGCCAGCTGCAACACGAACGGAAACAGCGGGTTGGCGGCAGGAGCCGCCGCCGGAGCGGTGGAGATTTCAGACTGAGTAGCTGCCATAACCCGCGGGCTTACATGTGTTTAATGGAATCCGGCACGTCGTAGAACGTGGGGTGCCGGTACACTTTATCGGCCGCCGGGTCGAAAAACTCGGCCGCCTCATCGGGGTTGGAAGCGTGGATGTGCTTCGACTCCACTACCCAGATGCTTACGCCTTCGAGGCGACGCGTGTACACGTCGCGGGCGTTCTGCACGGCCATTGCCGCGTCGGCGGCGTGCAGGCTACCCACGTGCTTGTGGTCGAGCCCCTGCTTGCTGCGGATAAAGACCTCCCACAGAGGCCATTCGGAGTTGTTCATTTTCTGAAAAATCGTTGGGTTGCTTCGCTGCGCGCTGCACGATGTTCGTTGCCTCTTACGCCGCCACCGTTTCCCGCGCCTTGCGCTTTTCGGCATGGGCCAGGGCTGCCTCGCGTACCCAGGCGCCTTCCTCGTGGGCCTGCACGCGGGCTTGCAGGCGCTCGTGGTTGCAGAGGCCGTTGCCTTTTACCACGGCCCAGAACTCTTCCCAGTTTATCTCACCGAAGTCGTAGGCTTGGCGCTCCTCGTTCCACTTTACCTTTTCGTCGGGCACGGTCAGGCCCAGAAACTCGGCCTGGGGCACCATCATGTCCACGAATTTCTGGCGTAGCTCGTCGTTGGTAAAGCGCTTGATGCGCCACTTCATGCTCTGCTCGGTGTTGGGCGACTCGCTGTCCTTGGGCCCGAACATCATCAGCGTGGGCCACCACCAGCGGTTGAGGGCCTCCTGGGCCATCTCCTTCTGGGCCGGCGCACCCTCGCACAGCGTCTGCATAATCTCAAAGCCCTGGCGCTGGTGGAAGCTCTCTTCCTTGCACACCCGCACCATAGCCCGCGCGTACGGGCCGTAGCTGGTGCGGCACAGCGGCACCTGGTTCAGGATGGCCGCCCCGTCCACGAGCCAGCCCACGCAGCCCATGTCGGCCCAGCTCAGCGTAGGGTAGTTGAAGATGCTGCTGTACTTGGCCTTGCCCGAATGTAAGTCATTGAGCATCTGCTCGCGCGAGGTGCCCAGTGTTTCGGCGGCGCTGTAGAGGTAGAGGCCGTGGCCGGCCTCGTCCTGCACCTTGGCCAGCAAAATGGACTTGCGCTTGAGCGAAGGGGCCCGGGTTATCCAGTTGCCTTCGGGCAGCATACCCACCAGCTCGGAGTGCGCGTGCTGCGAAATCTGCCGGATGAGGGTCTTGCGATACGCCTCAGGCATCCAGTCTTTGGGCTCGATGCGGATGTCGGCATCGATGCGGGCCTGAAATTGTTCTTCGGGGGTGGGAGCGAGCGTTTCCATGAGCGGATAACAAAAACTAACGAGTGTTAGTTTAGCGTAAGACAAAAGTAAGAATAACTTCTTGCTAATCGCCTGTCATGCCGACAAAGGAAGCAACTTATCGGGTTTGCCTGGGAGGTAGTTCTGCCCTGACAAGATGCTTCCTTCGTCAGCATGACAACGATTTTTGTTGCGCGATTTTAATTTTACTGGTCAAAATCTACCGTTACCTCCGGCGTAGTAGGCCGGGCCTGGCAGGTCAGGACGTAGCCTTTGGCTATTTCATCGGCTGAGAGCGAATAGTTTACGTCCATGGCGGTGGTGCCGCTCGTCACGCGGGCCAGGCAGGTGCTGCACATCCCGTTTTTGCACGAGTAGGGCGCATTGATACCAGCGGCCAGCGCCGCGTCGAGCACGGTATCGCCGTAATACGACATGTCGAGGCGGTAAGCGCGGCCGTCGAGGCGCAGCGTAACCTGGCTTTTCTGGTCGTCTTCGCCCGCGGCGCGGCGCGGGGCGGCTTTCACCGTGGCACTGCCCGCCGAGGCAAATAGCTCAAAGTGAATATTCCCCGACGCGACGCCGGCCTCCGTCAGCGCCTGCTGCACGCCGTGAATCATCTCTTCGGGACCGCAGATAAACGCCTCGTCGAGCTGACTGGCCGGAATGAGCTGGCGCAGCAGCTGGGCCGTCTTGGCGTAGTCTACCCGCCCAAACAACAGGTCGCTCTCGCCCTGCTCGCGGCTCAGGATGTGAAACACGCTCAGCCGGCCCAGAAACTTATTCTTCAGTCCCTCAATCTGTTCCTTGAAAATAATGGAGTTGCGCCCCCGGTTGCCGTACACCAGGTACACGTGGCTGCCCGGCTCGGTCAGCAGCACCGTGCGGGCGATGCTGAGCAGGGGCGTGATGCCGCTGCCGGCCGCAAACAGCGCGTAGCGCTTGGTGTGGCCGGGGTGCAGGGCCGGGGTGAAGCGGCCCTGCGGCGGCAGCACGTCGAGGGTATCGCCGGGGTGCAGGCCCTCTACGGCCAGGGTAGAGAAGCGGCCCTCAGGCACCTTCTTGATAGCCACCCGCCATTCATCATCCAGCGGACTGCTGCAAATGGAGTAGCTGCGCCGTAAGTCTTCGCCCTGGTGCTCGCGGCGCAGGGTCAGGTACTGGCCGGGCAGGTAGCGAAACGTTTCGCGCAGCTCGGCCGGCACCTCGAAGGCCAGCGACACGCAGTCGGGGGTTTCGCGGGTGATGCTCTTGATTTTTAAGGTATGGAAGCGGCTCATCTACAAATACTTAATCTGGTAATACTCGTTGGCCATGCAGACCGCAGCCAAGCATCTCGCGTGCTGATGTTTGAGTTACTAACCCAATAATGCGAACGAGCTGCTTCGCTGCGCGCTGCATGACCAACGTTTTCTGATTGTTTACTTCAGCTCGCGCAAGTCCTTCACCCGGCTTAGCTTGCCGCCCTCGCTGCGCGGCAATTGCCCGCAGCCCAGTAAGTTCACGCGCATGCTGAGGCCGATATTGTCCTTTATTTTCTTGGCAAACAGGCCTTGCAGCTGGCGCAGGCTGTCGTGCTGCTGCACGTGCTCGGCGGTGAGAGGGGCGGTGGCCAGCCCCAGCTCGCGCAGCAGGGGCTCGGCTACTTCCACGCTTACTTCCACTTCGTCGAGGCTGCCGCGCCGGGTGGCCACTACCTGGTAGTAGGGGCTGACGTGGGCCAGCTGGCTGATGATGTCCTCGACCTGCGTGGGGAAGAAATTTACCCCCCGAATGATGAGCATATCGTCGGCGCGGCCCCGAATCGGACCCATTTTTACGTGGGTGCGCTTCACCGAGTGGTCGTAGTAGATGTTGGTGATGTCGCCCGTCCAGTAGCGCAGAATGGGCATGGCCTTTTTGGTTAGCGTGCTGAAAACCAGTACGCCCAGCTCACCCTCCGCCACCGGCTCACCGGAGTCTTTATCGACCACCTCGGGGTAAAAATGGTCTTCCCAGATGTAGCTGCCGGTGCCGCGCTCGTCCACATCTTCCTGCGAGATACCGGGGCCGAGTATCTCGCTCAGGCCATAGATATTGGTGGCCGCTACGTGCAGCCCGGCCTGCACCTGCTGGCGGATGGCCTCGGTCCAGGGCTCGGCGCCGAGCACGGCCAGCTTCAGGTTGATGGCTTCCGGGGCAATGCCGCGCCGTTGCAGCTCCTCGGCTAGCACCTGGGCGTAGGAGGGCGTGGCGCAGATGATTTCGGGCCGGAAATCCTGCAAAAGCTGCAGCTGCCGGTCGGTGCTGCCGCCCGATACCGGAATCACGGTCAGCCCCAGCTTCTCGGCGCCGTAGTGAATGCCCAGGCCGCCCGTAAACAGGCCGTAGCCGTAGGCATTCTGCAGCTTCATGCCCGGCCGGCAGCCGGCTGCCGCCAGTGAGCGGGCCACTACCTCGGCGAAAATACCCAAGTCGCCGGCCGTGTAGCCGACCACCGTGGCCTTACCCGTGGTACCGCTGGAGCAATGTAGCCGCGCCACCTCCGCTTCGGGCACCGCAAACAGGCCGAAGGGGTAGTTATCCCGAAAATCCGTTTTCTTAGTGAAGCCCAGCCGGGGTAAGTCTGCCAGCCCCCGGAACGTGGCCGGATTAATACCCGCCTCGGCAAACTTGCGCTGGTAAAATGGTACGCGAGCCTGTAAGTAGGCTACCTGCTCCCGGAGGCGGGCGTTTTGCAACGCCCGCAGCTGCGGCAGCGGAAGCCGCTCAATTTCGGGTTGGAAGAGCATGGGGTGGGAGACTAGGATAAGCGTGGAAGCCCACGGCTAACGCAAAACTAACAAACGTTTGTTAAAAACTGATAAGTTTTTTTCGGCCCTTGTCGCAGGTGCAGGCGGCCGGTGCCGCGAGGGCTTAGGCAAATTGGTCGGGCCACTCGTATACTGCGGCCCGTTGCCGGGGAGCGCCTATGCCCCGGCCGTTGCGCACCCATGAAAAAGCTGATTTGCCTGCTACTGACCATTACCGTGCTGGGCGCGGCATATGCCGGGACCCGCGCCGCCCGACCGGCGTACTTCGCGCTGAAAATCTATCACCTGAAAACCAGCCGGCAGGAGGCCCTGGTCGATAGCTTTTTGCAGCGGCAGTACCTGCCGGCGCTGCACGCGGCCGGAGTAGCGACCGTTGGGGTGTTCAAGCCCATCGGCAATGATACGGCCGCCGACCGCAGAATTTACGTGCTCACGCCGTTTACCTCGCTGCCGCAATGGGAAAAAGTAGAAAGGGAAACGACGTCCCGGCTGCTGGCAGCCGGTGGCAGCTACGAAAATGCCCCTTACAGCAGCCCCGCCTATGGCCGGCAGCAAACCATCTTCGTAAAGGCTTTCGACGAGATGCCCGCTCTTACTGCCCCTAAACTCGACGCGCCCCCAGCGAGCGGGTATATGAGCTACGCAGCTACGAAGGTCCCGGCGAGAGGCTGTTTCGCACCAAAGTACAGATGTTTAACGCGGGCGGCGAAATCAGGCTGTTCAACCGCCTGGGCTTCAATGGTGTCTTCTACGGCGAGGTTGTTTTTGGCTCAAATATGCCGAACCTGATGTATATGACTTCTTTCAAGAGTATGCCCGACCGTGAGGCGCACTGGAAAGCCTTCAGCAGCGACCCCGAATGGCTGAAGCTAAAGGCCCTGCCGCAGTATCAGCACAACGTGTCGCATACCGACATCACATTTCTGCGTCCGACAGCCTATTCAGGCTTATAGCTGGTTTTGTACTTCGTGCTCCGGGTGGGCTTGCAGCACCCGCTCGATGCGCGGGTCGGGCACCAGCCACATCAGGGCCACGGCCACGTAGGTGGCCCCGGCCAGCCAAGGCAGCACAAAGCTGCTGCCAATGCCGACGCCGTAGAGCACCAGCGAGAGCTTCCCCTTCCAGTCGTGCCCCAGCGCGTGGGCCAGCGGCGAGGCGGGGCCGTTGACGGCAATCAGGCAGTTTTGCAGGATAAAGTAGGCGATGCCCGAGCCCAGCAGCACTACGCCGTACGCGGCCAGCGTGGCCGGGGCGAAGTGATTTTCCCCCATCCAGCCGGTGGCAAACGGCGTGAGCGAGAGCCAGAACAGCAAATGCAGATTGGCCCACAGCACGCCGCCGCTAACCTGCCGGGCGCTGCTAAGCAGGTGGTGGTGGCTGTTCCAGTAAATGCCCACGTAAAGAAAGCTCAGCACGTAGCTCAGGCAAATAGGCAGCAGTGGCTTCAGAGCCGTGAAATCATCGCCGTGCGGTACCTTAATCTCCAGCACCATGATAGTGAGGATGATAGCGAGTACACCATCGCTGAATGCCTCCAGGCGACCTTTTTGCATAAGAGATAATTTTAGGCGTAAGGTACTAAGAGGGAGTAATCTGGCGCAGATTCCTAATCCGGGTTTTAGCTTAGCTTATCTTCGTTTTTATTTCTCTGTATCAATTGATAGTGGCCGCCTCAGATTTTCGGCGCTATCAAAGCAATAATTCAAGTTCTTACGCCATGCGCCTTCTATACTTGGTATTCGGCAATACTATACAGAACCATTTCCAGGCTAATTTTTCTATCTTATCATTTTTAAGAAAAAACAGCCATTCTCTAACTGGCATTACGGTTATTACTGATGCCCCTGATTTGTATCAGCACCTGGCATCGGCTGTGACCGTGCAGGCAATACCGGCCGCTACCCTTCAGGAATGGCAAGGGAAATTCAAGTTCTTTTGGCGGGTTAAGATTAAGGCGTTGGAATATACGGCGCAGCAGCATCCGGGAGAGCATATTATCTATTTGGATTCTGATACTTTTCTGCACGGCTCCTTGAGCTACCTTAGCCAGGCATTGGCTAATGGGGTGGCGTTCATGCACGAAGTAGAAGGCGCCTTGAGTAGCCTTGCCAGTAAAACGGAGCGGCGCATGTGGCAGCAGGTTAAAGACCGGTCTTTTGGGGGAATTACCATCCATAAGCAGCTTTCTATGTGGAACGCTGGGGTGGTTGGCATTCCTGCCTCACAAAATATGGCCGCAATTAAGTTAGCGCTGAGCATCTGCGACGAGCTATGCGAACAGCAGGTTACCCCGCGGCTCATCGAGCAGTTTGCGTTATCCGTAGCGTTGCATGAGACTTACCCGCTTCATGAGGCAAGACCTTATATCGGACATTACTGGAGTACCAAAGCGGAGTGGAACAGCGTCATTAGCACCTTTTTTCTGGAATCACACCTTAGAAATCGTACGGTCGATGAAGAGGTAGCTGCTTTAAACAAGTTTGATTATCGGCAGCTGCCAATTAAAAAGAAAGTTCGCAGTACCCAGGCCAGGCTGAACAGCTTGGTCAGCAAAGCTTTTCCACCCAAGCAAATCGAATTTATCAGCCCTAAAGCTTAGGATTGTCAGGCACTTACCTGCAAGTGGAGGTAATTTTTGCAGTTGGTTGTTTGCGGCCGGCTGCTTGCACCGTAGCTGTGGTACCCTGCTTTACTGCCTGTGCGCCCCGGCTGTGAATTAGTAGCCCCGGCCGCCGGCCAGGCGCGGCCAGGGGCCATCCTCGCGCCCCGGGTCTGTAACCGATAGTGCCTGGGGATGAGCAACTCGCGGCGCGAAAAAAAGAAACCCATAGCTAGCGTTGCAGGATATAAAGCAAATAGTTTTCAGCACCCAGGTACATTATTCTAGGCAATAACATACATTAGTACACCGCCACCCAAAGGTACACGGCGACAGGAGCGGCTTCGGAAACGGGGCTGCTCTTTTTGTGAAAATAGCATTTTTTTGGCAGGGTGGATTTGGATTGTTGGGGGAGTCGTTTGTTCCTTGTAAAACGCGAGGGTACTTTGCTCGTCAACCACTAACTCATGCTAGAGCTAGTTACTAAGGACTATAATGGTGCGCCCATACAGTTCGAACTTATTGATAGCCATTTGATGGCTAATGCGACCGCCATGTGCGCCGCTTTCGGCAAAAAGCCCATTGAATGGCTTCGCCTACCTACTACCCAGCGCTACATTGCTGCACTGGAAGCAAAGTGGGATTTTCACACTTTGGTCGAAACACGTCAGGGAGGCACTAATCCAGGCACTTGGATTGATGAGCGCCTTATTCTTAGGCTCGCGCAGTGGCTAGACGTGACCTTTGAAATCCAGTGCGACGAGTGGATAGCCGAACTACTACGCACTGGCAAAGTTGAGTTGGCTCAACTCTCTCCCGAGGAACTGATAGTACAGCAGGCACAAGCATTGCTTGACCATAGCCGCCGCCTCAAAGGCGTTGAGGTTGGCCTATCGAGCCTGCAAGGACGAGTAGAGCAAGTAGAGGCCAAGCAGACAACCATTGACCAGAAGCACTATGCTGTTTCCGGCTATGCAAGCTTAGTAAAGGTCAAACTTCCTACTTCGACTGCCAAGACATATGGCAAGCTCGCAGCCCAGCTAAGCCGCACTTTGGGCTATCCGCTGGGCAAAGTGCCTGATGCCAAATTTGGCGAGGTTAATAGCTACCATGTGGATATTCTCAAGCAGGTATTCGCAACCCAAGCACGACGCTAACTTTTTGGGCAAAAAAAGCCCCGCCCTCGAAAGAGAGCGGGGCTATCCCCACTAGGCCATGCTAGGAGCCAAGGGCTAGTACCGGGAAGCATCAGTTACGCTTGAGCGGCACTAGGACAAATATACACCTTTCATTGCTGAGTGGACATATAACTGCGAAAAATTCGCAGGAAGGATAACATTTGCCCCTATTAAGCGTATCTTTACACAAGCAAACTGAGATATAAAATGCTGCCCTACTTCAAAACGCTGCTCGACTTGGTGAATACCTTTCCCGACGAGGCAGCTTGCCTGGCGCATCTAGAATCTATCCTGTGGCCCCAGGGCGCCGTATCTCCGTTTGATGCGACGAGCAAGGTGTACAAGTGTGCTGGGCACCGCTACAAGTGCAAGAACACGGGCAAGCACTTCAACGTGAAGGTGGGCACCGTATTTGAGGACACCAAGATTCCGCTTGTGAAGTGGTTTATGGCGTTGTACATCTTTTCCAGCCATAAAAAGGGCATCAGCTCGTACCAGTTGGCCCGCGACATTGGTGTAACCCAAAAGTCAGCGTGGTTCCTGCTACACCGCCTGCGCTATGCATTTGGGCACCCAGCCGCCCCACTCGTAGGTACGGTAGAGGTGGATGAAACCTATGTGGGCGGCAAAGAGAAGAACAAGCACGCGAGCAAGAAGACAGCCGGCAATCAGGGCCGCAGCATGAAAACCAAGGCGGCGGTGTTCGGCATGTTGGAGCGTGATGGCACCGTAGTGGCCCAAGTAGTGCCCGACGTGAGCGCAGAAACGCTGCTACCCATCATTGAAGAAGCCGTAGAGGCAGGTTCTACGATTGTGAGCGACGAGTACCAAGTGTACCGCAAGGTAGCCGAGGTGTACACGCATCAGTTTGTGCGCCACAGCGCGAAGGAGTACGTGAATGGTATGGCGCACACTAACGGCCTAGAAGGCTTTTGGAGCCACTTCAAGCGCATGATTGATGGTATTTACCACCACGTTAGCTTGGAGCACCTTCAAACGTACGTGAACGAGTTCTCACGCCGGTGGAACACGCGGAGGATGGAGACGAGCGAACGTTTCAACAAGATTTTAGGTAATATTGCAGGCCGCCTTACTTACCAGGCGCTCATTGCTCATGCCTAGCCATCCCCAACTTCCGAACACAGACGAGCAGGGCGGCATGTCCTTGGAAGAGCTGAACAAGGGCTTGCGGCACCTGCTTAAGACGCCGCCGCCCCCAGTGCAACGAAAGAGCAAGCCTAAGCCGAAACCACCGAAAGAGACGAAATAGAAACGGCCCCGAATTATCGGGGCCGTTTCTTATTGTGAGCTTTTCTGCCTACTGGCTGATTCACTAGAGTATATCCTAACTGTGTATAGCACTCTGCCTTGGTAATATAGGCGGGATATTTCTGAGCGCAGGTAAGAATCATACCACTTCTTAGCCAACGGGTCATAAGACAGTTTGGCTAATTCTCTGTCCCATTCTTGGGCGTTAGGATGATTTTCAGGGTATTCATACCCCCGCACGTACAGTTGGTTTTTGAAGAAGGAAAAGAACAGGAAGATGGGGCTACTGCCTGCATACTGAGCTGTTACTAATGTAAAGTCAGGGTCTTTGTAGGTGTCATCTACAACTGGCTTGCTCACTTCCCAGCCAGGCTCTGATTCAAGATTCATTCGGACTTGGTAGTCACTATACCCCCACCACCACCGATAGAGCTGGTCGTTAAAGATTTGGTCGGGAGTGTCAGGTACTGGTTTAGGATAGCCAGCCATCTGGGCTGTAGCTGACGCGCAGCACAGCCATAGCAGCACAAGGCTGCTCAATAATCGCTTCATACTTGGTCGGTTTCGCAGCGGTTTATAAACGAGTCGAGGCGTGAAGCCTCCTTCGCCGCTGCGAGGTCCGACCAAGAACCTACTATACGACAAACAGCCTCACGCCTCTTGGCATGAGTGCAGCTTGCTGGTTCGTATAGTTGAGGGAAAATTTGGTCGGTTTCGCAGCAACGAGCAGCAGCACTTGATAAGTGCGATATGAATCAGTGGTCTAAGCCATAGGCAGGTGGGTGGTAGGGCGGCAAATATACGGGGCGGCCCCAAACGAAGCAGGGCCACCGTCTCCGGCAGCCCTGTTGTATTTTCGCGGTGTACTAATGTACGTTATTGCCTTATTCTAATGTATGACGTATGTTTGCGTCATACATTACCTTGTAGCTATGACGTACGCCAAAACCGCTCCTTTCACCGACGAGCAGCAGCAGCTGGCGCGGCTGGCCAAGGCCTTGGCGCACCCGGCGCGGGTGGCCATCATTCAGCTGCTGGCCAGCAAGCAAACCTGCATCTCGGGCGATATCGCCGCTGAGCTGCCCCTCGCGCGCGCCACGGTGTCGCAGCACTTGCAGGAGCTGAAAGCGCTGGATTTGATTCGCGGCGAAATCGACGGGCTAACGGTTTGCTATTGCCTGAATACCAGCTTATTGCTGCAGGTGCAGCAGCAGTTCGCCGCCTTCTTTGCCGCTGCGGTTGCCAACCCGGCGTGCAGCCCCGGCGATGCCTGCGCCTGCTAAGTATTTCCCAGCCTTTTATATCTTCAATGCAATGGATAGCGTCACTTTTCCCCGGATGCACGTCTCGCTGTACGTGGCCGACCTGGCCGCTACGGTCAACTTCTACACTGCTTTTTTTGGGCAGCCGGCCGCCAAAATCCGGCGCGGCTACGCCAAATACGTGCTCGACAAGCCGGCGCTTATCATTTCATTTGTCGAAAACCCGGCACGCGTAGCCAGCAACTTCGGGCACCTGGGCTTTCAGGTCGAAACCGTAGCCGAGATGGCGCAGCGCCTGGCGCAGGCCCGTGCCATTGGCCTGGTCGCCCGCGAAGAAATAGGCACGGCCTGCTGCTACGCCAAGCAGGATAAATTTTGGGTCAACGACCCCGATGGCGTGGAGTGGGAGGTCTATTATTTCCACGAAGACGCGGAGTTCAACGACCCGCGCTACCAGCACGAGTACGACGAAGCGACCAATAGCCAGTGCTGCATTGCCCCCGCTGCGGCAGCCGTAGCGCTACAACCGGCTCCCATGGCTTTCCCGCTGGCTACGGCTGCTGCAGCGTGCACACCGGGCAGCAACTGCTGTTAAAAATAGTGTATTTTAAATATAAAATGACTATAAAGCCGCTGATTGCTGCGCACTGGCCGCGGGTGCGGGCCATTTACCTGCAAGGCATTGCTACTGGCCATGCCACCTTCCAAACCGAGGCGCCTGCCTGGGAGGAATGGGATAGCAGCCACCTGTCCCACAGTCGCTTGGTGGCCTTCGACGAAGCAACTGGCCAGGTGCTGGGCTGGGCCGCACTCACCCCCGTATCGGGCCGCTGCGCGTACGCCGGCGTGGCCGAGGTAAGCGTATACGTGGCCCCCGAGGCGCGTGGGCAGGGCGTAGGCCGGCAGTTGCTGGCGACCCTCGTGGCCCAGTCGGAAACCCAGGGCTTATGGATGCTGCAAGCCGGTATCTTCCCCGAAAATGAAGCCAGCGTGCGCCTCCACCAGGCGGCGGGCTTTCGGGTGGTGGGCCGCCGCGAGCGCATCGGCCGCCTGGCCGGCGTGTGGCGCGACATGCTGCTGCTGGAGCGTCGTAGCGAGCTGGTCGGGGTGTGATATATCCTTTATACTATGGAAGTTAATGCAATAGCCCGGCCGCCCGGTGGGGCCATAGCTGAGAAAAAGCTGTCGGGCCTCGACCGGGGCCTCACGCTCTGGATTTTTCTGGCGATGGCCCTGGGCGTGGCGCTGGGCTACGGCGTACCCGGCCTGAACCGGGCCGTCAAGTACTTTTCGGTGGGCACCGTTAATGTGCCGCTGGCGCTGGGCCTCATCCTGATGATGTACCCGCCGCTGGCCAAAGTCCAATATGAGCAGCTGCCGACGGTATTTCGCAACACGCGCCTCATTGGGCTGTCGCTGGTGCTCAACTGGGTGGTGGGGCCACTGCTGATGTTCGGGCTGGCCACCTGGCTGCTGCCCGACCGGCCCGACTACCGCATGGGCGTTATGCTCATCGGCATTGCCCGCTGCATTGCCATGGTGCTTGTGTGGAATGACCTGGCCGACGGCAGCCGCGAGTATGCGGCTGGGCTGGTGGCGCTCAACTCTATCTTTCAGGTGCTGTTTTACAGCGTGTTGGCCTGGCTGTTTATCACCGTGCTGCCTCCTTATTTTGGGCTTAAAGGCTACCCCGTCGCCATCGGCATCGGGGCAATTGCCCAAAGCGTACTGGTGTACCTGGGCGTGCCATTTGCGGCCGGTTTTCTCTCGCGGGTTATTCTGCGCCGCCTCAAAGGCAACGCCTGGTACGAGCAGGTATTCCTGCCGGCCATCAGCCCCATTACGCTCCTTGCTTTGTTGCTGACTATTGTCGTGATGTTCAGCCTGAAAGGCGAGCTTATCGTGCAGATGCCGCTCGATGTGCTGCGCGTGGCGCTGCCGCTGGCGCTCTACTTCGTCATCATGTTCGGCATCAGCTTCGCCGCCGGCAAATATTTGGGTGCGGGCTACGCCGAAAATGCTTCCATCGCCTTCACCGCCACCGGCAACAACTTCGAGCTGGCGTTGGCGGTAGCTATCGGCGTATTCGGGCTGAATTCGGGGCAGGCGTTCGCCGGCGTTATCGGCCCGCTGATTGAGGTGCCCGCGCTTATCGGACTGGTAAATGTGGCGTTTTGGCTGCGTCGGCGCTGGTATACAGATAATATATAATATTTAATATATATGATTCACATGCCTTTGTGGCGGAAGTTTTTGGTGGGGATAAGCCGGGCAAGAAGTTCCTGCAGCGGTACGCTGAGCGCAGCCTGGCCCCCAATAAAAACGCCACCCCGGCAACGGGGTGGCGTTTCTTGCTGACTGCTTTTTACAGAGTTAGTAGGGCTTGGCGTCGTGGGCCATTGCCTCGGCCTGCGCTACAGCCTGAGTAGCCTCGCGCTCGTTGTACTGGCTGCTGCCTTCGGCTTGCCTGTTGGCTTTGGCCGCTTTGATGCCTTCGGCCAGGCGGCGGCCCCAATCAGCGTCGCAGTTGGTGCACAGTTCTATCATCTTGTCCTGAATAACCGGCTCGGCATCGGCCAGCGCACCCACCATATTGTTGATGAGGTCATCGCGCTCCCAGTCTTCGTGCTTGCGGTAGCGGTCGCCAGCCTGCCCGAAGTTGTTGGTGCGGTCGATGGTCTGGCGCACGAGCTTGGCGCTATACGAAGGCGTGTGGTCGGGGCCCGGTGCGGGCGACTCCTTCAGGCCGTTGAGGCTGCTGGGCTCGTAGTTGACGTGCAGGTTCTGGCCGGGCGCGGCATCAACGTGGTACGTCATCTGGCCGTCGCGCTGGTTGGTGGCCACGTGCTTTTTGGGCGCGTTGATGGGCAGCTGCAGGTAGTTGGGGCCCACGCGGTAGCGCTGGGTATCGGAGTACGAGAAGGTGCGGCCCTGCAACATCTTATCATCTGAGAAATCAAGTCCGTCCACGAGCACGCCGGTGCCGAAAGCCACCTGCTCTACCTCGGCAAAGTAGTTTTCGGGGTTGCGGTTCAGCGTCATCATGCCCACGGGCAGGAAGGGGAACTTGTCTTCGGGCCAGATTTTGGTATCGTCGAGCGGGTCAAAGTCCAGCTCGGGGTGATCGTCGTCCGACATAATCTGCACACACAGTTCCCATTTTGGGAAATTGCCTTTCTTGATGTTGTCGAACAGGTCCTGGGTTGCATGATTGAAATTCTTGGCCTGAATAGCTTCGGCTTCGCTCGCGGTCAGGTTTTTGATGCCTTGCTGGGGCTCCCAGTGGTACTTCACCAGCACGGCTTCGCCCTGCGCGTTCACCCACTTGTAGGTGTTTACGCCCGAGCCCTGCATCTGGCGGTAGTTGGCCGGAATGCCCCAGGGCGAGAACAGAAACGCCACCATATGCATGGCTTCCGGGGTGTTCGAGATAAAATCGAAGATGCGCTGGCCGGTCTGGCGGTTAAACACCGGGTCGGGTTTCTGCGAGTGAATCAGGTCGGGGAACTTGATGGCGTCGCGGATGAAAAATACCTTCAGGTTGTTGCCCACGAGGTCCCAGTTGCCGTCTTCGGTGTAGAATTTCACGGCGAAGCCGCGCGGGTCGCGCAGCGTTTCGGGCGAGTGGCCTCCGTGGCCCACCGTCGAGAAGCGCACAAACACCGGCGTCTCTTTGCCCTTGGTATTGAAGAGCTTGGCGCGGGTGTACTTCGCAATGGGCTCGCCGCCCACGGTGCCGTAGGCTTCGAATACGCCGTGGGCGCCGGCGCCGCGGGCGTGCACCACCCGCTCGGGAATGCGCTCGCGGTCGAAGTGGCTGATTTTTTCGATGAACTGGTAGTTCTCCAGGGTAGCCGGGCCGCGGTTGCCCACAGTGCGCAGGTTCTGGTTGTTGGAAACGGGATGGCCCTGGCGGGTGGTCAGGGTCTGGGCGGTTTCGCCGCTGGCAGTGCGCTGGTCTTGCGACGAGCCCACGCCGTTGACGGCGGTGCCGGTCGCGTTGGCGGACGTATCGTGTCCGTTCTGGTCCGAAGAGTTTTCCTGGGTAGCCATTAGGGTAGGGTTGGTTAGGTAGACGAAAATCCAGGTAGAATACAGCTTAACTCGCAGGTGGGTTTGCGGGCGACTGCCACAAAATTTGGGCATCCTTGCTTTCCAAGCTGCTGGCGCGAGGCATCGTTCCGGGCCGGCTGCCTGGGCAGATGAACTGCCTGGCGTACGGGGCAGGTTGGTAACGAAGCAGCCGACTTTTATCAGTAGAAAGACTTAGCTGGACGCTTAGTGACAGCTTCTGGCTTACTAGCCAAGGCAATTGCCCACCCCTGGGCCACCGCTGAAGCCGGCGTTAGTAACCAGGCTTTGCGCCCCGGCCAGCCGAGCGGCCGGGCCGGGGCTGGTCCTCACTCGTCGCAAATTCGGGCTTGGTCGCCAGCTGGTTGCAGCCGACTAAGCAGGCTCAAAAAAGTATAAAAAAACGCCGCCCCGTTGCCAGGGCGGCGTTTTTTAGTATAGCAGGCAAGTGGTGGCCCGTTGCCGGTTCCTACTTGCCATTCGCTGGCTTGGCCCTACGCTTTCGCCAGGTCGAAGCGGTCCAGGTTCATCACCTTGGTCCAGGCGGCCACGAAGTCGTGGACGAACTTCGGGCCGGCGTGGTGGGTACCGTACACTTCGGCAATGGCGCGCAGCTCCGAGTTCGAGCCGAAGATGAGGTCGACGCGGGTGCCGGTCCACTTCACCACGTTGGTTTTGCGGTCGCGGCCCTCAAACACCTGGTCGGCGTCGGAAGTGGCCTGCCAGGTGGTGCCCAGGTCGAGTAGGTTCAGGAAGAAGTCGTTGGTGAGCGTGCCCGGCCGGTCGGTGAACACGCCGTGGCTTGAGCCATCGTAATTGGTGTTCAGCACGCGCAGGCCCCCCACCAGCACCGTCATTTCAGGGGCGGTGAGGGTCAGCAGCTGCGCCCGGTCGATGAGCATCGCCTCGGCAGCGGCCTCGTGGTTGGCGCGCAGGTAGTTGCGGAAGCCATCGGCGTGGGGTTCCAGCGCCTCGAACGACTGCACGTCGGTCTGCTCGTGCGACGCATCGGTGCGGCCGGGGGCGAAGGGCACCTGCACCTCATAGCCGGCTTCCTTGGCCGCCTGCTCGATGGCCACGGAGCCGCCCAGCACAATCAGGTCGGCCAGCGACACGCGCTTGCCGCCCGTTTGCGCGGCGTTGAATTCCTGCTGAATGCCTTCCAGCGTATCAAGCACTTGGCTCAGCTCGGCCGGGTTGTTGGCTTCCCAGTATTTCTGGGGCGCCAGCCGAATGCGGGCCCCATTGGCGCCACCGCGCTTGTCGGAGCCGCGGAATGTGGAGGCCGAAGCCCAGGCCGTGCGGATGAGCTGCGCGCCAGAGAGGCCGCAGGCCAGGAGCCGGTCTTTCAGCGCTACGATGTCGGTCTCGTCAACCGGAGCGTAGTCGGCCGCCGGAATCGGGTCTTGCCAGATGAGCACCTCGGCGGGCACCTCGGGGCCTACGTAGCGCGAGCGGGGGCCCATGTCGCGGTGCGTGAGCTTGAACCAGGCCCGGCTGAAGGCATCGGCAAACTCCTCGGGGTTGGCGTGGAAGCGCCGGGAGATTTTCTCGTAAATCGGGTCTTCACGCAGGGCGATGTCCGAGGTCAGCATAAACGGCGCGTGCGACTTGCTCGGGTCGTGGGCATCGGGAATGGTGCCGGCGCCGCCGTTGTTTTTGGGCTTCCACTGGTGAGCGCCGGCCGGGCTCTTGGTCAGTTCCCACTCGTAGCCGAAGAGGTTGTCGAAGTAGCCATTGCCCCACTTGGTGGGGGTGGAGGTCCAGGCGCCTTCCAGGCCGCTGGTGATGGTGTCATCGGCGTTGCCGGTGCCATAAGAGTTCAGCCAGCCCTTGCCCTGCTGCTCGATGCCGGCGGCGGCCGGCTCGTGCGCTATGTACTTGGCGGGGTCGGCCGCGCCGTGGGTTTTGCCGAAGGTGTGGCCACCGGCAATCAGGGCCACGGTCTCCTCGTCGTTCATGGCCATGCGGCCGAAGGTTTCGCGGATATCGCGGGCCGAGCCCAGCGGGTTCGGGTTGCCGTTCGGGCCTTCCGGGTTCACGTAAATCAGGCCCATCTGCACAGCGGCCAGCGGGTTTTCCAGCTGCCGGTCGCCGGTGTAGCGCTTGTCGCCGAGCCACACCCGCTCCGAGCCCCAGTACACGTCTTCCATCGGCTCCCACACGTCGGCGCGGCCGCCCGAGTAGCCAAAGGGCTTCAGGCCCATCGACTTCAGGGCGCAGTTACCGGCCAGAATCATGAGGTCGGCCCAGGAAATCTGCTGGCCGTATTTCTGCTTGATGGGCCACAGCAGCAGCCGGGCTTTGTCGAGGTTTGCGTTGTCGGGCCAGCTGTTGAGCGGGGCAAAGCGCTGCATGCCCGCGCCGGCGCCCCCGCGGCCGTCGGCAATGCGGTAGGTGCCGGCGCTGTGCCAGGCCATGCGGATGAAGAAAGGTCCGTAGTGGCCGTAGTCGGCCGGCCACCAATCCTGCGAGGTGGTCATCAGCTCGAACAGGTCCTTTTTCACGGCATCCAGGTCGAGCTTCCGGAACTCCTCCACGTAGTTGAAGTTCTCGCCCAGCGGGTTCGACAGGGCCGACTGCTGGCGCAGGATGTTGAGCGGCAGCTGGTTGGGCCACCAGTCGCGGTTGCGGGGGCCACCGCCGGCCGTTTGCTGCGGCAGTGTGCCCGCCAGAAACGGACATTTTGCCGCCGACGGGTCGTTCATGAAATGCTCCGTGGTGTTGGATGCGGGAGCGTGCTTGTTGTGGTCTTCAGCCATTGCAAAAAAAAGTGAGTAGCTAAGGTTTGAGATGTAAAGTAATATGTAAAAATTATTATGTATTGTTGAAGCCTTTCCCCGAAAAACTGGAAATACGAGCAAATTACCAGCAAATACTGTTTAGGTTTGGGTGCTGCCGGCAAAAGATTTTGGCAAAGCGCTGCCAGCTTACTTCTGGAAGTCGGTTGAGCGTACTCAAGAGCTTGCGATTAAGGAAGCCGGCCAGCATTTTGTTTAAAAAAGTTTTATCTCAATAATCTGCCCGTCCGACGTCCTTGCTGGCTAGTGCTTGGCCCGCCCAACAGCTGGCTCTTTTAAGCTGGGCTATTGGCAACACCAGTCCGCCGTTTTTTATTCCCTGCACGACTCGCATCATGGCCGCCCAGCCTGCCCGCGCGGCACGGCTCCCGGCCTGGCTGGGATATTTCAGCAGCAGCTGGCCAGCTCCTTTGCCCCGTACTAGCAACTTTGCGCTCATGACCATTGCCGACCTGCGCCGACAACCCTGATGCTGTTCGGAGGCGTAAGCGGCAGCCGCCTACGCCTGCAAGCTGACCCATTGCGCCTGATAGGGCTATGCTGAAAAACAACCCGACCGTGCTCGAACTACTCGCCACACCAGCCAATTGCCTCATCTGCCAGCAATTTTCAGCCAACTCAACTAAATCCCTAGCGCAATTGCGGAGTTAGTGTACGGCCAGTCAAGTAGCGCGGACTTTTAGTCCGCCCGCCTCCGGCCGACCTACTGGCGGACTAAAAGTCCGCGCTACAGTCCAGCGACTTCCAAACCGCGCTAGAATAAATAGCGTACGCTTAGGCCGCTGGCGAGGCTTTGCACGGGCGTAGTCAGGGTAGTGGCTACGTGCGCGGTGGGCGTTTGCAGGTCGAGGCGGATGTCGCGGGCCGAGCGCACGGGGCTCCACAGCTGCCGTACCGTCAGGTCGAGGTGCAGGTGCGGCCGCACGCGCCAGCTGCCGCGCAGGCCGGCTTCGAAAACGGCGATGGTAGTGGCTTCGTGCGCGAGCCCGAGCGTGGCCGTTGCCAGCGTAGTAGTGCCCGAGGGGGCCGCAGGCCCGACGCCGACGCCCCCGTTGCCGTCGGTGTAGTGTACTTCCGTACCGTAGGGGCTGATAACGGCGTTGGCGTCCGACCCGGTCCAGGCCGGGCCGCCGCCCGCCATCACGCTCAGCCCCAGGCGGCCGCCCAGGCCCAGCACCTGCACCACCCCGCGCACCGGCACGTAGAGGTAGTCGTGCGTATAGCTTTGGCCGAAACCGAGGTAGCTGCTGCCGTCTTCCCACTCATAAGTGTAGCCCGTCAGCACGGGCAGGTCCTGAACGCCAGCCTCCAGGCTGAAGCGCGGCGAAAAGCGGTAGCCGCCGGTCAGTGCCCCGCCCGGCAATACCTCTCTGCCCTGAATCAGCTCTTTGCCCTGCGCTGCCAGATTAGGTGCGCCCGGCGACAACTTCGTTAGCTGATTAGCATAGAGAATGCCTTCTATCCCCACGTAAAACTTCAGGGTGGCCGCCGTGGTTTCGCTGCCGTGGCGCTTCTGCACAAACAGCTTGTGCACGGCAAAAGCCCTATCCCGACCCTGCGAGTAGCCGGTTAAGTAGCTGAAAAGTACAACTATGAAAATAGTAAAATCCCTCATAATTCCAGCTGATTGCTGCCCGAAGGTAGCGGCAAATCGGATGAGTGGATGTCCGGGAGCGCCCGCTGAGCTGTAGGAGCTGTAGCAATGCTGAAAATAAAGCGGTTCAGGATTGGTTTTCCGCATTCCTGAACCGCTTCAATCACACCTTCAGCAGGGCGGCTTCGTGGTGCCCGGCCAGTTGCTGCCACAGTAGGATGAGTACGGCCTGGGTGGTGTACTCGATGTTGGTCTGCCGGCCGCGGTCGACGCTGAACTGCCGGCTCACGGTGCCGGCCGGCGTGGCGCAGGCAATACAGATAGTACCCACCGGCTTGAGAGGCGTGCCGCCGCCGGGGCCGGCAATGCCGCTGGTGGCCAGGGCCACGTCGCAGCCCAGGCGGGCACGGGCACCTTCAGCCATCTCGCGCACAGTAGGCTCGCTCACGGCGCCGTGCTGGGCCAGAGTGGTGGCTTCTACGCCGAGCAGGCTTTCTTTCAGGTCGTTATCATACGCCACCACGCTGCCCCGAAAGTAGGCCGAGCTGCCCGGCACGCTGGTGATGCGCTGGGCCACCGCCCCGCCGGTGCAGCTTTCGGCGGTGCCGAGCTGCCAGCCTTTCGCTTGCAGCAGCCGGCCCACCGCTACTTCGAGCGGAATATCTTCTTCGGCGAATATATAACTGCCAATGTGCTCGCGCAGAGCAGGCAGTAGCTTTAGCATGCGGTCACGCAGGTTCGGCTCATCGTCGGCGGTACCGGTGAGGCGTAGGCGCACGCTGCCCAGGCTGGGCAGGTAGGCCAGCTTCACGTTGGGCGGCAGGGCGGCCTCCCAGTCCTTGATTTTCTCGGCCAGAAACGACTCGCCCAGCCCGGCCGTCATGATAACCACATGCTCGATGGGCGCCAGCTGAAACTTCGCCTGGAGGCGGGGCAGCACCTCGTCGGTCATCAGCTTTTTCATCTCAAACGGCACGCCGGGCATACTGATAAACACCGTGCCGCCGTCCTCCAGCCACATGCCGGGCGCGGTGCCCACGGCGTTGGGCAGCACCTCGCAGCCGGCCGGCACCAGCGCCTGCTGGCGATTCACGTCGAGCATGGGCCGGTTGAAGCGCTTGAATATCTCCTCCACGTGGTGCAGCGTGGGCTCGTGCAGCACCAGCTCGCGGCCGAAGTACCGGGCCAGCACGTGCTTGGTGAGGTCGTCCTTGGTGGGGCCGAGGCCGCCGGTAGTCAGAATAACCTTGGCGCGCTGCCGGGCCTGGTCGAGGGCGGCCACTATCTCGTCGGCGCGGTCGCTCACGCTCGTAATCTGGCGCACGCGCAAGCCCAGGCGGCCGAGCTGCTGGCCCATGAAGGCCGAATTGGTATCCACGACCTGCCCGTAGAGCAGCTCGTCGCCGATTGTCATTATTTCAACGTCCATGAGCGTAGCCTGAATAGTTTGGCAGGGTTTTATAGAGAACTTTGCAGCGCGATGCTTGCAGGACAGCCACGTCGGCCGTCTGGTTTTTTAGGCCGCGCATTTTCTTTTTTAGGTAAATATGAAAAACCTCTTCCTTCTGGTGGCGTTGCTGGCTGCCGTGCCGGCCCTAGCCCAAACTACCAAGAAAACGACTGCCAAGAAAGCAACGGTTGTAAAGAAAGCACCCGCGAAGGCGACTACGGCCAAAAAAACTACCACGACGGCCCCCAAATCGACGACCGTCGCTACGCCGGCTCCCGCCCCGGCAGCCCCCCTCACGCAGGCCGAAGCGGCCAGCGGCCTGCGCGAAGCCCTCACTACCGGCGTGACCAAAGCCGTGGCCTTCGCCTCCGAGCCTGATGGCTTTAACCTCAACGACGACATTCGCATCCAGTTTCCGCCCGATGCGCAGCTGGTGGCTACCACGCTCGGCGCCCTGCCCCTGGGCAAGCAGGCCGTGGAGCAGGCTACCAATCTGCTCAACCGCGCCGCCGAAGCCGCCGCGCCCCAGGCCAAGGATATTTTCCTGAACGCCGTGCAGCAGCTGACCCTCACCGACGCGCTCTCGCTCGTGACCAGCTCGCAGAAAGATGCGGCCACTCAGCTGCTGCGCAAAAACTCGGAGGCGGCCCTCAACGCGGCGCTGCGCCCCAGCATCGTGCAGAGCCTCGACCAGGTAGGGGCCAACGCGGCCTACAGCAAGCTCATCGAGCGCTACAACAAGATTCCGCTCATGACGCCCGCCAGCACCAACCTCACCGACTACGTGACCAAGGAAACGGTCGATGGCCTCTTTATTCTGCTGGCCCAGCAGGAAGCCAAAATCCGTCAGAACCCGGCCGCGCAGTCCACCGCCATCCTCAAGCGCGTGTTTGGAGGCAAGTAGGATATTTATTAGTTTTGAATGAAGTAAAAAGCGCCTGCGGCTATGTGCCGCCGGCGCTTTTTGCGTTGTAAGATAGTCTGGCTAATGCATTAAAAATTCATTTAATGACCCTTGAAAACCTTATCAGCTCATTCTCAGCTACAATCTTGTGTAAAGAAACTATGTGTTAGAATATTCTTACTACCCGTATTAAACTTTGCCGAGAAGCCAGTGTCTTGCGGTCTGTGCTTTCGAGCACACTACCTACCCAAACACTTTTCTTTTCTGCACATGAAATTCTATTATGCAACGCTGGCACTAGGCGCAGTAGCGCTGGCTGGTTGCCACCACGAAGAGGTAATTCCCCAGCCGGCTACCCATGTTACGGCGCAGCTGGCGCTGGCGCCCGGCGCGGTGGTGGTTAACCCAACGGGTTATGCGCCCCTGGCGGCGCAGCTTTCCTTTACCTATCCGGTGGCGGGCCGCACCAAGCTGGTCGTACACGGCAAGCACGGCGCCGACTCCGACGTGGTGCAGCAGTTCGACGATAGCGGTACTGCTCATTCGGTGCCCATTCTGGGGCTTTATGCCGACTTCGATAACAAAGTAGAGGTGCAGCTGACCGATGCCCAGGGGCTGGCCCTCGCCGATACGACCCTTACCATCCATACCGGGGCGCTACCGCCCGCAATGCCTACCGCCATTACGGTAACTACCGCACCAACTCTGCCACTGGGCGGCAATTTTACGCTGGTAAGCAACTTCAGCGCCTCCAACCCGCAGGTGCCGCTTATTGTAGACAACTACGGCGACATCCGGTGGCTGCTCGACTACAGCAGCCACCCGGTGTTAAAGCAGCTTTCGTACGATTGCGGCATTGCCCGGCTTCAGAATGGCAACTTCTACTTTGGCGATAAAACCACGAGTGGCTTGTACGAGGTATCGCCCCTGGGCAATATAGTAAATCAGTGGAGCCTGCCCGGCTATACCTTCCACCACGAAATGTATGAGAAGCCCGATGGCAATTTTCTGGTATCAGTAAGTAAAGTGGGCAGCACCCACCCCGACGGCAGCCCCACCGACGAAGATTATATTGTGGAGATAGACCGCCACGCCAACCGCGTAGTACAGGAGTGGGACCTCAAGCAGAGCCTGAATGAAACCCGCCATGCCCTGGAGCCCGACCCCACCGACTGGGCCCACGTAAACGCGCTGTTTTATGATGCTACTGATAATACCATCGTGGTGTCGGCCCGCTACCAGGCAGTAGTCAAGCTCACCTACGACAACCACGTGAAGTGGGTGCTGGCCCCGCACCGGGGCTGGGGCCCTAACCACCAGGGCCAGGACCTGAGCCAGCTGCTGCTAACCCCACTCGATGCCAGCGGCCGGGCCATTACCGATACGGCCGTGGTAAATGGCTCGGCCAACCACCCCGATTTTGAGTGGAACTGGTACCAGCATTCTACCCTGCCGATGCCCAACGGCGACCTGCTGCTGTTTGATAACGGTACCAATCGCAACTTTATCCACAATGCCCCCGAGCACTACAGCCGGGTGGTGCAGTACCACATAGACCCGATTCGGCGCACCGTGCAGCAAGTATGGACGTACGGCAAGGAGCGGGGCGAGGACACGTATTCAGCTATTGTGTCGCGGGTGCAGTTCCTGCCGGCTACCAACCACATCATGTTCTGCCCCGGCTACCAGGTGCCCAACGGCAGTGGCCTGGGCGGCAAGATTATTGAGGTCGATTACGCTACCCACAAGGTGCTGTTCGAGATGCAGATGAGCGCCGCCAACGGCTGGGGCTTTCACCGGGCGCAGCGCGCAAGTATCTACCCATGAGGCCAGTGAGTAATGGGTAATGACGAATGGGTAATGGGTAATGCATTCTGCCTATATAAACGGCACTACCCATTACCCATTCGTCATTATCCATAATTAAAAGTCGCTGTCGTAGTCGTCGCCCCGGCTGCGGCCACGCGGAGAGCTCCCGAAAAGGTCATCATCGTCTTCGGCATCGAGGTCGTCCTCCTCGTCGAGGGGAGCCAGGCCGCTGCTGCCGTCGGGGTCTTCGGCCGCTTCGGCGGTCGCAAATTCCTCTTCGGTCATCGACGCAAGGTCGAGGGCTTCGTCGTGCGAAGAGCCCGTGTCGCGCCACATCAGGTAATCGGCGTATTTGGCCGAAAGCTGGTCTTCGCCGGTGCCGTGCGTTTTAGCGCCGCCAGTGCGGGCAAAAGTGTCGAGCTTATCGTCGTCGTCTAGTTCGTCGTCGTCCAGGTTATCGTACTGTCGCATAGCAAAAGGGCAGTAGAGGGTAGTTGAAAAGGTTTTTGAGCGTAGGGCGAAGATACGGCCAACGCCGAAATGGGTTGGCGGGCCGCAGCCAATAAGTTGCCCCAAGCCAGCCTCAAGCCGTCAATGGCACCTTGCGGTAGATGTCGGCCAGCGTCAGCCCCACTCCGATAGCCGGCAGGGGCACCACGGCATCCAGCCCTTCAAACGTATCGAAGGCCCATACCTTATGCTCGCGCCAGGTGCCCAGGCGAGCACGTTGGAGTAGCCTAAAAATAAGCCGTAACGTTATCCTTACTGAAAGTCGGTAATGCGTACCTGCGCCTCACAAAAGCTGTATTCGGCCGGTACGTTGGACGACACAATAACCAGGCGGTCCGCATCGCGCACCTGGGCTACGTGCTCCTGATACCAGGCCGCGCCCTGGGCGTCGAGGTTGGTGGTGGGCTCGTCGAGCAGCAGCAGCGGCGCCGCCGTGTACAGGGCCAGCCCCAGCTTAAGGCGCTGCTTCATCCCCGACGAAAACGTGCGCACTGCCTGGTGCCGCGCTTTGTGCAGGTACATAATATCGACCAGGCCGGCTACCGTGAGGCCTGGCCGCAGTGGCTTCAGGCGGGTATGAAACGCCAGCAGCTCCAGCAGGGTAAAGTCTTCGGGCAGCTCCAGGTAGGGGGCGCAGTAGGCGAGGTGGCGCGGCACTTCGGTAGCCGCTAGCGGCTGCCCGGCCAGCGAATAGGCTACCTGACCTTCCGTAGGCAGCAGCTGCCCGGCCAGAATACTGAGCAGGGTGCTTTTACCCGCCCCGTTGGGGCCGAGAATAGCCGTGGCGGTGCCAGGGCGGAAGTCGTGGCTGAGCCGCCGGAAAATCCATTGCCGGCCGTAGCGGCGGCCCAGGGCCTGGGCGTTGAGATACATTATTCGGCGCCTTCTTCCGGCAAGCTGCCGCGGCTTGGGCCCTTGATGATGCCGCGCGCGGCGGCTCGCACAAACTCCACTATCTGGTCGCGCTCGGGCGAAGGCGGCAGCTCTACCTCAATGCGGCTCAGCGAATCGGTCATGGGTAAGCCGCTGAGATACAAGGCCCGGTACAGCTCATGAATAGAGTTTACCTGCGTTTCGCTGAAGCCCCGGCGGCGCAGCCCTACCGAGTTGACGCCGGCGTAGGCCAGCGGCTCGCGGGCGGCTTTTACGAAGGGCGGCACGTCTTTACGAACCAGCGAACCGCCGGCAATAAATGCGTGAGCGCCTATATTTGTAAACTGATGAATAGCCGTGGTGCCGCCGATAATGGCCCAGTCGCCCACCTGCACATGGCCCGCCATCTGCGTCGCGTTGGAGATAACGCAGTGGTCGCCTACCAGGCAGTCGTGGGCAATGTGCACGTAGGCTTGCAGCAGGCAGTGGCTGCCTACCACCGTGCGGCCGCGGTCTATGGTGCCCCGGTTCACGGTCACGCACTCGCGCAGCACCGTGTAGTCGCCGATATGGGCCGTGGTTATTTCGCCGGCAAATTTCAAATCCTGGGGTATCCCCGATATGACAGCACCCGGAAATATCTGACAGTTGGCCCCGATGCGGGCGCCGTCCATGATGGTCACATTTGGCCCAATCCAGGTGTTTTCGCCAATCTCCACGTCACCATAAATAGTAGTAAACGGTTCGACGGTAACTCCCGGCGCAAGCCGGGCGGCAGGGTGGATATGAGCGAGAGGGGAAATCATTTTTTCAATTAACAATTAACAGTTAACAATTAACAACTTTTGAAAGAACATTCCACATCGTCCAGAAAGCAAGGCAAAAAGAACGGCTGTTAAATGTTAATTGGTAAATGTTAAATGACTACACGTTATCCTTGCGAACGATGGCGGCGCTCATTTCAGCATCCATGACCACTTTGCCATTCACGAAGGCCTGTCCTTTCATCTTGGCAATGCCGCGCTTGATGGGCGAGGTAAGCTGGCAGTGGAAGATAATGGTATCGCCGGGCAACACCTTTTTGCGGAAGCGGCAATTTTCGATGCCCAAAAAGTACTGCCAGTAGTTTTCGGGGTCGGGCACCGTGTTCATTACCAGAATGCCGCCGGTCTGGGCCATGGCCTCCACCTGCAACACGCCCGGCATCACGGGGTTGCCCGGAAAATGGCCCTGGAAAAAAGGCTCATTCATGGTCACGTTCTTCACGGCCGTTACCATCTGCGAGTCGAGGTGAATCACCTTGTCGAGCAGCAGAAACGGGTAGCGGTGGGGCAGCACCTGCATAATGCGGTTGATGTCCATCACCGGCTCGCGGCTGGGGTCGTACACCGGCACGGGGCTGGTGTTGCCTTCGAGCATCTTCTTTTTGATGCGCTTGGCAAAGGCTACGTTGGCGGCGTGGCCGGGGCGGGCGGCCAGAATCTGGCCTTTTAAGGGGCGGCCCACCAGGGCAAGGTCGCCCACCAGGTCGAGCAGCTTGTGGCGGGCCGGCTCATTTTTGTGGCGCAGGTCGACGTTGTTGAGAATGCCTTCCTTTTTCACCGACACTTTGGGCTTGCCCAGCATGGCGGCCAGCTCGTCGAGCTCGTCTTCACCCACTACGCGGTCTACCACCACAATGGCATTGGAGAGGTCGCCGCCCTTAATCAGGTTCGACTTGTAGAGCTGCTCCAGCTCGTGCAGAAAGCAGAACGTGCGCGACGAGGCAATCTCATCGCTGAACTGCCCGATATCGGTGAGCGTGGCGTGCTGCGAGCCCAGCACCGGCGAGTTGTAGTCGACCATCACCGTGAGGCGGTAGTCGGCCAGCGGCAGGGCGGCAATCTCCACGCCGCGGGCGCTGTCGATGTAGCGGATGGTATCCGGAATCTCGTAGTAGTTGCGCAGCGCGTTCTGCTCTTCGTAGCCTACCGAGTTCAGGGCCCGGATAAACTCATACGACGAGCCATCCATGATGGGCGGCTCGGGGCCGCTGAGCTGAATGAGCACGTTGTCGAGCTGCAGGCCGACCAGGGCGGCCAGGGTGTGCTCTACGGTATTGACGCGGGCCCCATTCTGCTCGATGGTAGTGCCGCGCGAAAGGTCCACCACGTTGTCGACGTCGGCATCGACGAGGGGCTGGCCGGGCAAATCGACGCGCTGAAACTTGTAGCCGTGGCCCACCGGAGCGGGGCAAAACGTCATGGTCGCTTCCGCGCCGGTGTGCAGGCCAATGCCCCGTACCGTTACGGGCGCCTTGATAGTGTGTTGTTTATCGTTCATTTTTCGAGTTGTCAGCTGCCAGCTGTCAGTTATCAGAGGAATGCGCCGCGTAAGCAGTGGGTTGAAAGACAGGCTGCTTACGCCGCTTTTTACCCTGCCGACAACGGGCAGCTAACAACTGACAACTAGCAACTGACAACTAAGCCAGTGCAAAGCTAAAGCTTTTCCGGCGTGCTTTGGGCCTTCTCGAGCTGAGCCACGCGCTGTTCGAGTTCGGGCAGCCGCCGAAAGGTGACCTGGGCCCGTTGGTTCTGCTTAAAATCGAAGGCCGTAGAGCCCTGCAGAATGGTGCCTTCCTGCTTTACCGTTTTGCCGACGCCCGACTGCGCCGTCACGGTTGTTTTGTTGGCCAGCGAGATGTGGCCCGCCATGCCCACCTGCCCGGCCAGTACGCAGTAGTCGCCCACTTTTGCCGAGCCGGCAATGCCCGTTTGGGCCGCTACTACGGTGTGGCGGCCAATCTCGACGTTGTGGGCCAGCTGCACCAGGTTGTCGATTTTGCTGCCCTGCCGCACCACCGTCGAGCCCAGCGTGGCGCAGTCGATGGTGGCATTGGCCCCGATGCTCACGAAGTCTTCCAGCACCACGTTGCCAATCTGCGGAATGGCTTTGTAGGAACCGTCGGGCTGGGGGGCAAAGCCAAAGCCATCGGTGCCTACCACGGCCCCGGCCTTTACTACGCAGTAGCGGCCAATAACCGTATCGGCATAAATCTTGGCTCCGGCGTGAATAACTGAGCCCTGGCCAATGGTGACCCGGTCGCCAATATAGGCGTGGGGGAATATAAGCACATCGTCGCCCAGTACGCAGCCTTCACCGATATACGAAAAAGCGCCCCGGTAATGCCCCGTACCGATAGTAGAGCTTTCGCCCATAAAAGCCGGCTGCTCGACGCCGCGGCGACCCGTGCGGGTTGCCTGCTGGTAAAATTCAAGCAGCTTGGTAAACGCCAGGTAGGGGTCGTCTACCCGGATGAGGGCCGCGCTCACGGGCTGGCGCAGCACCAGCCCGGGGCTGACCATCACCGCGGTAGCGCCCGTAGTGTATAAAAAGGATTCGTACTTGGCATTTGCCAGGAAGGCCAGCGCGCCCGCGCCAGCTTCTTCAATTTTTGCCAGGCTCGAAACAGCGGCATTTGCGTCGCCCTCTACGGTGCCGCCCACTACCTGGGCTATCTGACCAACAGTAAACTTCATAGGCTACAAAAGTACGGGTGCGCCCGCTAGTGAAACCCGACCGTACTTTCGCCGCAATAGTTCCGCCGGAGCTTGCGCTGCCGCGCCATGAGCGGGAGGTACGGCAGCGCTCCTTGTGGCAAACCCGAGGCCAGGCTGGGTCCGCAGTCGGGCGGCTGGCTTTCGCTTTATTTTAGTGAAAAATGGGGTCGGGCGCTACCGCAGCGGCCGGCCGGCTACCGCGCAGCCCATACCAGCCGATGTAGAGGTAGCAGAGCATTGGCAGCGCCAAGGCCCAGCGCAAGCCCGGCCCATCGGCCACGGCCCCGAACAGCATCGGCACCAGCGCCCCGCCCACGATAGCCGTACACAGCAGCCCGGAAGCCTCCTCAGTGTGCCGGCCCAGGCCGGCTACAGCCAGGGTGAAGATGGTCGAGAACATGAGCGAGTTCATCAGGCCCACTGCCAGCAGGCTCCACATGGCCAGCGCGCCGGTCGAGCTGATGGAGAGCAGAATAAGCGCTATGGCACCCGCCGCGTTGAACGCCAGCAGCCTGGTAGGGGAGAATTTTTGCAGCAGGTAGGCCCCGGCGAAGCGCCCAACCATGGCCGCTCCCCAGTAAAAGGCGACTTTCTGGCCGGCCGCCTGCGGGGCAAGGCCCAGCACGCTGGGCAGGGCCAGGTAGCTTACCAGGTGCGAGCCGATAGCTACCTCGGCGCCCACGTAGGCAAAAATGCCTAGTACGCCCAGCATCAGGTGGCGGTAGTGCCAGGCGCGGCGGTGGCTGGCGGCCGAGGCTTCCGCTTCGGCCGGTATGAGCTGGGGCAGGTTTACCCGGCTCAGCAGCAAGCTGATGAGCAGCAGCATACTACCAATTACCAGGTAGGGCAGCTGCACTGCCCGCACATCAATGCTGGCTGCCGTAGTAGCAGTATTCAGTGCGGGCAGGCGGCTAAGCAGAAAGGCGCTGCCCAGTACCGGCCCGAGCGTGGTGCCCACCGAGTTGAATGCCTGCGTGAGCGTGAGGCGGGCCGAAGCCGAAGCCGGCGGCCCCAGAATGGCCACGTAGGGGTTGGCGGCCACTTGCAGCAGGGTGATGCCCGATGCCAGCACAAACAGCGCCCCCAGAAACAGCGGATACGCCCGCTGAGCGGCCGCCGGGTAAAACAGAAAGGCCCCCACGGCCGCTACCACAAAGCCCAGCAGCATGCCGCGCTGATAGCCCACCCGCGCTACCAGCTTGCCGGCCGGAATGCTCATTAGAAAATACGCTCCGAAAAAGCACAGGTTAATCAGGTTGGCCTGGGTGTAGGAAAGCTGAAAAATGGCTTTCAGATACGGTATGAGAATGTCGTTGAGGGAGGTAATAAACCCCCAGAGAAAAAACAAGGTCGTCACGGCGCTCAGGGCCGACGTATAGCGTGGGGTTTCGGTGGCAGCGCCCGCCGCGCTGGCGGGCTGGGTGGGAGAAGAGGAAGTGGGAATGGCCATGTGGGCAGGATGTTTCAGAAACGAACCCACAAGGTATTCGTTTCTGAAATGCCCCGCCCGGCAAAAGACTTTTGCCAGGGGGCGGGGAGCGGCTTTTGCTAAAAATTACCTGAGCTAATTGACTTACCGGCCCGACCTTCGTCCCGGCGGCACCGATACTTTTCTCGTTCCCATTTTATGTTTCGTAATAAGCTGGCGGCTATAGTCTGCCTGACCGGCCTGACCCTATCAGCCGCCCACGCTACCGTACGCCTGCCCGCGCTGGTGGGCAGCCACATGGTGCTGCAGCGCAATCAGCCGCTGCCGCTCTGGGGCTGGGCCGCGCCGGGCGAGGCTGTCAGCGTCAGCTTTCTGGGGAAGACCTATCGGGCTACTGCACCCGATTCGGCCGGCCGCTGGCAGGTCACGCTGCCGGCTATGCCCGCTGGCGGGCCCTATACTATCACGGTGAAGGGCCAGAACACCCTGGAGCTGACCGATGTGCTGCTCGGCGATGTGTGGCTGGCCTCGGGGCAGTCGAATATGCAGTTTAAGGTGAAGGATAGCAACCCCAACGGCTACCAGCCCGTGCAGCAGGCCGACCAGGAAATAGCGGCGGCTACCTGGCCGCGCATCCGGTTTTTTACCGTGAGCCCGGCCGTGGCCTACCAGCCGCAGGCCGAGGTAAGCGGCAGCGGCTGGCAGGTGTGCAGCCCGGCTACGGTGGCGCAGTTTTCGGCAGTGAGCTACTTTTTTGCCCGCGACCTCTGGCAGCGATATCAGGTGCCGGTGGGGGTGGTGGTGAGCAGCTGGGGCGGCACGCCCGCCGAGGCCTGGACCAGCGCCGAAGGCCTCCGGCATTTTCCGGAGTTTGAGGCGAGGGTTGCCGATTTTACGCACAAAAACACCGATATCCGCACTGACGCTTCCCTGCCCGGCGGCCCCCAAATGCAGCCCACTGCCCTCTACAATGGCATGATTGCGCCGCTCCAGCCGCTGGCACTCACGGGCGTAATCTGGTATCAGGGCGAAAGCAACGTGGAGCGGGCCGAGCAGTACCGCACCCTTTTTCCG
Organism: Hymenobacter baengnokdamensis; assembly: GCF_008728635.1. Taxonomy (NCBI): domain Bacteria; kingdom Pseudomonadati; phylum Bacteroidota; class Cytophagia; order Cytophagales; family Hymenobacteraceae; genus Hymenobacter; species Hymenobacter baengnokdamensis. The sequence goes on from NZ_CP044285.1 coordinate 2,832,007, forward strand.
GCCCTGATTGCCGACTGGCGCCGGCACTGGGGCCCGGAGCTGCCCTTTCTGTTTGTGCAGCTGGCCAACTGGCAGCCCACTCAGCCTCAGCCTGCCGAGTCGGAATGGGCCGAGCTGCGGGAGGCGCAGGCGCTGGCCCTGCGGCTACCCTGCACCGGCATGGCCACCACCATTGATATCGGCGAAGCGGCTGACATTCACCCCCACAACAAGCAGGAGGTGGGCCGCCGCCTGGCCCTGGCCGCCCGCCATGTAGTGTACGACGAGGCAAACCTGGTGTACAGCGGCCCCACCTTCGCGGGCATGACTATAGCCGGGCCGGCCGTTCGCCTGAAGTTTGCAAATACCGGCGCGGGCCTGCTGGCCAGAGGCGGCCCCACCCTGCAAGGGTTTGCCGTAGCCGGAGCCGACCATCAATTTTACTGGGCCACGGCCCGGCTGGCGGGCAAGGAGGTAGTAGTGCAAAGCAGCCAGGTGGCGGCCCCCGTAGCGGTGCGCTACGACTGGGCCGACAACCCGACGGGCAACCTGTACAATACCGCAGGCTTGCCGGCCGTGCCCTTCCGCACCGATACCTGGCCGGGGATTACCAGCGGTAAAAAATAGTAAATTTGCTATGTATGAGCAGGTCATAGCGGCCTGCGAGCTCACTGGCCGTGAGCAAGCCAACCATTTCAGATGTCCGCTTTTCTATGCTTAAGCTCTTTGTGCTGCTCGGTCTGGGTGCTTTGCTAACTGCCCGGGCAGGCCGGGCGCAGGCACCTGCCGACCTGGTAAACCCGCTGATGGGCACCGATTCTAAGCCCGAGTTTTCCAACGGCAATACGTACCCGGCCATTGCCCGGCCCTGGGGTATGAACTGCTGGATGCCACAAACCGGCAAAATGGGCAATGGCTGGGCCTACCAGTACGGAGCCGACAAAATCCGGGGCTTTAAGCAAACCCACCAGCCTTCGCCCTGGATGAACGACTACGGCCAGTTTGCCCTGATGCCCGGTACGGGGCGCCTTAAAGTAGACGAAGAGGAGCGCGCCAGCTGGTTTTCGCACAAGGCTGAAGTGGCCCGCCCTTATTATTACAGCGTCTATCTGGCTGATTATAACGTCACCACCGAGCTGGCACCCACCGAGCGGGCTGCCCGCTTTCGGTTTACGTTTCCGCGCTCCGACAGCGCGTACGTCGTCGTGGATGCCCTCGATAAAGGCTCGTTTATCAGGGTGCTGCCCGGCCAGAACCGCCTTATCGGCTACACCACAAAAAACCGGGGCGGCGTGCCTGCCAATTTTCGCAACTACTTCGTAGTGGAATTTGACCAGCCCTTTTGCAGCGCACAGGTATTCAATGGGAAGGCCGCCGTTGCCGGGGCCACTGAGCTCACGGCCGACCACGTAAGCGCCACCGTAAGATTTCGCACGCGCAAAGGCCAGCAGGTGCAGGCCCGGGTAGCCTCTTCTTTTATCAGCCCCGAGCAGGCCGAGCGCAACCTCCAGGAGATTGGTACTGACGATTTTGAGACAGTAAAGCAAAAGGGCCAGGCCGCCTGGAACCAGGTGCTGGGCCGCGTCGAACTAGCGGGCGGCAGCGCCGAGCAGCAGCGCACCTTCTACTCGTGCCTCTACCGGGCGCTGTTGTTCCCGCGCCGCTTTTATGAGCTGGATGCGGCCGGCCAACCCGTGCACTACAGCCCCTTCAACGGGCAGGTGCTGCCCGGCTACCTCTACACCGATACGGGCGTCTGGGACACGTTCCGGGCCTTGTTTCCGCTCCTGAATCTGCTTTATCCCGAGGAAAATGCCCACATGCAGGCCGGCCTCGCCAACGACTACCGCGAGGGCGGCTGGCTCCCCGAATGGGCCAGCCCCGGCTACCGCAACGTGATGGTGGGCAACAACTCGGCCGCCGTGGTGGCCGATGCCTACCTCAAGGGCGTGCGCCCCGCCGATGCCCGCGATGCCAACACGCTCTACGAGGCGCTCATCAAGGATGCCAACCACGCCGGGCCGCTCACGGCAGTGGGGCGCGCCGGTGTCGACTACTACAACAAGCTCGGCTACGTGCCCTACGATGTCAAAATTAACGAAAGCGCGGCCCGTACCCTCGAATATGCGTATGATGACTTTGCCATCGCGCAGCTGGCCAGGGCGTTAAAGCGCCCGCAAAAGGAAATCGACCTCTACACCCGGCGCAGCCAGAACTACCGCCAGCTGTTTGACAAGCAAACCGGCCTCATGCGCGGGCGCAACCAGAACGGCACGTTCGAGACGCCTTTCAACCCGTTTAAGTGGGGCGATGCCTTCACCGAGGGCAACGCCTGGCACTACACGTGGTCGGTGTTTCACGATGTACAGGGGCTGATAAACCTGATGGGCGGCCGCCCAAAATTCGCGGCCAGGCTCGATTCCGTGTTCACCCTGCCACCCACGTTCGATGCCTCGTACTACGGCGAGGTCATCCACGAAATCCGGGAGATGCAGGTGGCCAACATGGGCCAGTATGCTCACGGCAACCAGCCCGCTCAGCACGTCATCTACCTCTACAACTACGCCGGCCAGCCCTGGAAGGCGCAGTACTGGACCCGTGAGGTGCTCAATCGCCTCTACCAGCCTACCCCCGATGGCTACTGCGGCGATGAGGACAACGGCCAGACCTCGGCCTGGTACGTGTTTTCGGCGCTGGGCTTTTACCCGGTATGCCCCGCCACCGACCAGTACGTGCTTGGTGCGCCGCTCTTCCCCAAAGCCACCCTGCACCTGCCCGGCGGCCACGACGTAGTGCTGAACGCGCCCGCCAATAATGCCGAAAACCGCTATATCAACCGCTTGACTGTTAATGGTCAGGAATATACCCGCAACTGGCTCAGCCACCGGGAATTGGTGCAGGGCGCGACCCTGGACTTTGAAATGGGCAGCCAGCCCAATAAAGCGCGGGGCATCGGAATAGAAGATGCACCCTTTTCGATGTCGAAGCCGCCGCAGCGCTAAAGCCCATCGCCCGCAAGCCACGCTGCCAGCGGCCACCTGGCTTGCGGGCGATGGGCATAGAAAAAGGCTTGCTTTACGCCACCTCCGTTACGCGCACTTTCACGCCCTTTATCTTGGCGCCGTTCAGTTTCTCTATCAGCTCAGCCGCTTGCTTGCGCGGCACAGCCACGTAGGAATAGAAGTCGAATACCTCGATGCGGCCCACCGTGTGATGCTCAAGCCCGCCGACTTTTACGAAGGCGCCAACCAGGTCGTGGGCGCTCACTTTATGTTTCTTACCGGCCGTGACGTGCAGCGTCACGGTTTCGGGGCGCGGCAGCTTGTTGGCGGCGTTGGCGGGCGGCATGGGCGGCGGCACCAGGCGTTTCCACTGGGCACCCTGGGCGCTGGGCCAGGCCTGCACGCGGGCCTGCTCGGGCGGGGTGGCCAGCAGGTGGGCGGTGCCGGCCACCCCGGCGCGCGCCGTGCGGCCGGCCCGGTGCTGAAAGGTTTCGGCATCGTGCGGCAGGTCGTACTGAATCACCGTGTCGAGGGCCGGCACGTCGAGGCCGCGCGCGGCTACGTCGGTGGCTACCAGGGCCTGGGCCGAGTTGTTGCGCAGCTTCATCAGGGCTTTGTCGCGCTCGGGCTGGGGCAGCTTGCCGTGCAATACTTCGGCGGCCACGCCCCGGCCGCGCAGAAACTGGGCCAGCTCCTCCACCTTGTCGCGGGTGTTGGCGAAGATGAGCGTCTGGCCCGTTTCGGGCTGTTGGAGCAGGTGGTAAAGCGCGGCGGGCTTGTCCTCCACGGCGTTCAGCACGTGGCCGCGCAGGGTGAGCGAAGCGGGCAGGGCTGCGCCGGTTATCTCGCCATTGAGGCCGCCGGCGGCGGTCAGCATGCGCGGGCGGGTTAGGTAGTCGCGCACCAGCGCCAGCACCTTATCGGGCATGGTGGCCGAGAACAGCAGCGTCTGGCGGCGGCGCGGCAGCCGGCTGATGATGGTCGCCATTTCCTCCTGAAACTTCAGGTCGAGCAGCTTGTCCGCTTCATCCAATACCAATACTTTCAATTGGTTAGGGATGATGTTTCGCTTTTCGAGGTGGTCGAGCAGGCGGCCGGGCGTAGCCACTACTACGTGCGGCGTCTGTTGCAAAGTCTGCACCTCGTCGCGCATGGCGTGGCCGCCGTAGAGCGCCGCCACCCGCAGGCCGGGGGCCGCCATATACTTGCCCAGGCTTTTCAGCACGTCGCGCACTTGCAGCGCCAGCTCGCGGGCCGGCACCAGCACGATGGCCTGCACGGCCTTTGCCGCGGGGTCAACCTGCGCCAGGATGGCCAGGCCGTAGGCGGCGGTTTTGCCCGAGCCGGTGGGCGCCTGCCCGGCCACGTCCTGCCCGTCGAGCGCGGGCTGAAGTACCAGTGCCTGCACGGGCGTAGGCTGGGTAAAATTCAGCTCGGCCAGGCCTTGCAGCAATTCGGGCGAAAGGTTAAAATCAGAAAAAGAGGCCGGAACGGCGGAGTCAGCTTGCATCCGGCAAAGGTCGGGAGTAATGGTTAATGATTAGTGGTTAATGATTAATGGTAATTAAGACTGTCTGCGAGCCCATTGCGGCTAACTCGCCACGCTCAGTACTATTAGTCACTAACCATTAAGCAATTAAGCAATTAACCATTAATCATTAACCAGCAAGCTGCTCCGCCACATTCACCAGGCGGTAGCGCACGGCGGTTTTCTTGGGCCGAATATCCAGGCCGACATGGTGGGCGTAGGCTTTGGTGAAGGCCGCGCCGTAGTAGAAAATCATGGCCGAGTAAAACACAAACAGCAATACCAGCACCGAGCTGGCGGCCGGGCCGTAGATGGGGCCGAGGTCGCGCCCCACCAGCAGCCGGCCCAGCACCCGCTCGCCCAGCTCGATAAGCACGGCCGTGAGCAGGGCGCCGCGCCGTACGGCCGGCCACGGTACTTTGGCCGCGCTCAGGGTGCGGAACACGAAGCCACACCACGCCGCCAGGATGAGCAGACTCACCACCAGATTCAGCACCCAGAGCACGTAAAAGGCAAACGTAGGGTCGAAGTCGGATACAAAATCGGCGAAGATGGCCAGCGCCGCATCGGCCGAAAAAGCCAGTATCGACAGCGCCGCCGTGGCCAGCAGCACGCCCGCCGAGCGCACCCGCTCGCGCAGAGCCACCGATACCTGACTGAGCTGCCGCCGTGGCCGCACGTGCCAGAGCTGGTTGAGCGAGTGCTGGATAATGGTAAAGAGCGTAGTGGCAATAAAAACCAAAAACGCAAAGCCCAGCCAGCTAATAACCCGGTTGCGGCTGGCGTGCGCCACGTTGTGCACGGTCTGGCCCACGAGGCCGGTGGCGGTGCTGCCAATCAGCTCGCCCAGCTTGGTAAGCAGCAGTACGCGGGCACCGTGCGCCGAGTACACCGAGCCCAGCAGCTGCACCAGAATGATGAGAATGGGCGGCAGCGCAAACGACGTAAAGAAGGCCGTGGCCGCGCCGAGCCGCAGCGGGTCGTTGGCAGCCAGCTCGCGGGCGGCGCGGCGCAGGAGCAGCCATAGCTCCAGCCACCACGGAAAATGGCGGTGCGACGGAGCGCCAGGTAAAGTTGAGGTCTTGGGCATGAGATACTTACTGCTGGTCCGACAACATTTTGCGCCAGACTCGGTACAAAGGGCGGCTGTCGGGAAAGCACGGCTGCCCGCCGGGCAGGCGCGCTACTAAACACGTATTCCCTGGGCTAGTTACGCATGACAATTACTTCCATCTCCGCCACCGGGGTGCGGGCCCTGCCCGAGCCCCCGCCCCGCACCTGGATTCAGCGCCGCCTGATTGACCCCTTCATGAGCTTGCTCAAGGCCGGCCTCAAGCCCAGCAGCCTGGCCCTTACGGCCGGCCTGGGCGTGGCTTTCGGGCTGGCACCCACCTTTGGCATCACCACGCTCGTGAGCACGGCCGTAGCCCTGAAGCTGCGACTCAACGTGGCGGCTATGCAGCTGGTATGCCACCTGCTAAGCCCGGTGCAGATTCTTATTCTGCTGCCTTTTCTGCGCTGGGGCGCTACGCTGCTCGGGCACGGCCACGAGGTAGCTCACCTCAGCATGGCCCAGATTAAAATGATGGTAAAGGTGAATGGCTGGAGCCACGTACTGCACCTGCTCTGGCGGGCCGAGCTGGGGGCCCTCATGATTTGGCTTGTGGCCGCCATTCCGGTAGTGCTGGCGCTCTATGTGGGGCTGCAGCCGCTGTTCAGGAGGTTTTTGAAGCGCCAGGAGGCCGCCGAGGAGCAGGCCACCTTAGTAGTGTAGCCGGGCCGGTGCCCTGGAAAATAAACCAAGAAGGTCAGGCTGCCCCAGGCAGCCTGACCTTCTTGGTTTAGAAAACCGGTTGCGGGCTTATGCCACGTACAGGGGCTGCACTTCGGGCTGGCGGAAATACGGATTTACCCCTTCGTCCGAGGTCAGGTCGAGTAGCATCAAATCGACGTGCTGGAAGCTGCCCGTGCGGCCTTCGAGCGCCGGGCCCAGCTGCTGCATAAACTCGGGGTCGTGGCTGATGGTATCGAAGCCCAGCAGCAGGCGCGGGGGCTGGCTGGGATCGCCGGCCAGCTGCATCTGGGCCACGTAAATGGCCCGGATGTCGGCATTGCCAGCTCCAAACTCGGTCAGTGACCCGGCCAGGCCTTCGGGCAGCTCGGGGGCGCTGAGCACTACCTGCGCATCGGCGGGCAGGCCCCCGCCCTGGGTGAGCTGGCCCGACAGCAGGGCCTGAATCTCGGCGGCGGGCAGCAGCTTGCCGGCGGGCGAGAAAGGATTCAGCACACAGTCCTGCCCCTGAGTCATGCCAAAAAAGGCCTGGCCCGGAATCGCTACCCAGGCAATGGCGCTGGCGTCCATGTTGCCATCGCTGAGCCGGGCCTCGGAAGTGAAGATGGGCAGGCGGCCATCCTGCAGCACCTGCAGCTGAATCTGCTGGCCTTCGGTCAGCTGCACTTCGCCGGTGCCGATAGTCTCGTCGGGGGCCAGCACCATCAGAATATTTTCCTGAAGCAGCGCCTGGTAAAATGCCGGGCGGGCATTCTCATCAACCGGAGCCAGCAGCAGCAGGTGTTCGAGCACATTTTGCGGCTCAAACGGGAATTCGGGCGCGGGGGGCGGGGCCGGCGTACCCGACAGGGGCGGCATCACCGGGGCGGGCTCAACCGGGGCTACGTACTTGGAGCCCTGGTAGCGCGGGCCGGTCTTGGCAGCCGCCCCTGCCTCGCTGCCGGCGGGGGCCGAAGGGGTGGCCGCGGCCGATTCAGGTTTGTTTTTTAGAAAGTCAAAGAGACCCATGAGGAAATAAGAATTAGTTGCTCGTTGTCCGTTGGTAGGTAGTAGGGGCCGATTGCCAGTAGCGGGTGCCGGGTAAACCAGCCCCGGCAGCTCACAAGGGGCAATTCAGCAGGCAAAGCCTGAAACAAAGGTAATCTAGCGCTCGCCACAGGCGTGCAGCTCGGTCTCGGTGCCCGCAATGGTGCGGGCCCCGGCGGGGCCGGGGTGGTTGCCCCAATGCGTTTCGATATAGTTCAGCAGGTTGGTAATCTGGGCCGGCGAGAGCTTGCGGTGGGTGGTCGTATCCTGCACGCCCAGCATCAGCTGGTTGTAGGCCACGCCGTTTACCACGATGGGCCCCTTTAAGCCCTGGCGCACAATGCAGGCCAGCTGCCCGGGGTGCCGGGCCAGGTAGTCGGAGCCCGCCAGCGGCGGCACCAGCTGCCCGATGCCCTCGCCCTGCTCGCCGTGGCAGCTGGCACAGTGCTGCCCGTATAGGCGCTCGCCCTGGTGCCCCTTGTTGGTGAAGCAGCCGGGCAGTGCCAGCAGACCAAGCAGCAGAAAAGGGGTAAGGGTAGCGAAAGACATAAAGCGGTTGGTCGTTGTTAGTTATTCGTGGTCTGCCATGCCTACACGTTTGACTAACAGCGGGAAACGGCAGCCCGGCAATAATTTGTAATACATAGTAAAAATCAAATATATTACAAAGCTGCCGTGCTGCGTCGGGCCTTTACTTCGGCCAGCAGCACGGGCAGCTCTTCGAGCAGCTTGGTGGTTTCCTGAGGGTTAAGGCCATCGTAGAGGCCCCGCACGTGGCCCTGGTCGTCGACGAGAGCGAAGGTGCCGGCGTGGGCAATGCCGCCGGGCGCCTGGGCATCGGGCATGGCCCCGGTGAAGTACGCTTTGGCCAGAGCGTAGGCGGTATCGCGGCTGGCCCGCACAAAGCGCCAGGTGCTGGTAGGTGTGGCCACGCCCAGGCGGCGGGCATAGTCGCGCAGCACGGGCAGGCTATCGTGCTCGGGGTCGATGGTGTGCGACACGAACACTACATTCGGGTTAGCGGCGTACTGCTTATATACTTTCAGCAGCTCGCTCTGCATTTTGGGGCAGATGCCGGGGCAGGTGGCGAAGAAAAAATCGGTAATGTAGACCTTGCCCGCCAGGGTTTGATTGGTCACCAGCCGGCCGTCCTGGTCGTGCAGGCGAAAGGCCGGCACCGTGGCGTGTACCGTTACGGAGTCGTGGCCGGGCACGGCCTGCCGCTCCGAATTGCCGATGTAGGGCAAGGTACTCGTGCTGGCAGCCTGAGAATCGGCACCAAAGCTAGCGGTATCATCAGCGCCGCAGCTGGCCAGCGCCAGCAGCGTTGCCAGAGGCAGAAATTTCAACAACATATAAACTACAATAAAATAACAGTGCTACCGGGCCGGCGGCCCAGCTTGGTAAACCCCGGCGGGCAGCGGCGGGTTCGCCCGGCGCTACCTGGCCACAGGAGCCGGCTTGGCGGCGGGCACCACGGGCGCGGTGGCCCGGTGCAGCGTGGCCTGGGCCGAATCGAGGGCCGTGCGCAGCTGCTGCTCAATGCTCGTAAGCTGCTTGCGCTGGTCTTGCAGATAAGCCAGGCGCTGGGGTGCCGGCGCGGTGCTGTCGGGGGCCTGGTAGGTGTGCATCCAGGTCATCATGGCGTGGTCGGCGGCCTGCATCTTGCTGATGACCGGCGCGTTGGCCGGTACTTTGGCCGCCAGCAGCTGGGCTTTGAGGGCAAAAAGCTGTTCGGTCTGGCTCATGGCCTGCTCGTGGTGAGCCATCAGGCTGTCTTCGAGGGCGCGGGCCTGTTGGGCGGGCGCGGCGGCTTCGGTCGTAGTAGCCGTCTTGTTTCCACAGCCCGGCAGCCCCAGGCTCAGCAATCCGAGCGCCGCACCCAGCGGCAAAAGCAGCAGTTTTTTCATGCCGCAAAGGTACGGCCGCATCCGGCGGCGGCTTCGGGGGGCGTAGGCGCCGCCAGGTTCTGCGCAGGTAAGCGCCCCGCAGCTAAATCAAAAAAAGACTTTGCGAGTTACTAGCTGACGTTACGCCGCGGAGTCGCCCCTCCGCGAAAACCCCAATTACTAGCCTGTTCTTTCCCCTTTTTCCTATGCAAACCCGCCAACTGGGCCGTTCCGGCCTCACCGTTTCTGCGCTCGGCCTCGGCTGCATGGGCATGTCCGATTTCTACGGCCAGCCCGACGATGCCGAAAGCCTGCGCACCCTGGCCCGCGCCCTGGAGCTCGAAGTTAACTTCTTCGATACCTCCGACATGTACGGTCCCTTCACCAACGAGGAGCTGCTGGGCCGCTTCTTCAAAGAAGACAAAACGCGCCGCCAGCGCGTGGTGCTCGCCACTAAGTTTGGTATCGTGCGCGACCCCAACGACCCCAGCCGGCGCGGCATAAGCGGGCGCCCTGAGTACGTGCGGCAGGCCTGTGAGGGCAGCCTCCAGCGCCTCGGCACCGACCACATCGACCTGTATTATCAGCACCGTGTAGACCCCACCGTACCCATTGAGGAAACAGTAGGGGCCATGAGCCGGCTCGTGGAAGAAGGGAAAGTGCGCTTTCTGGGCTTGAGCGAGGCCGGTGCCGACACTATCCGGCGGGCCCACGCCACGCACCCCATCTCGGCGCTGCAAACCGAGTACAGCCTGTGGAGCCGCGACGTGGAGCAGGAGATTCTGCCCACGCTGCGCGAGCTGCATATAGGGTTAGTGCCCTATTCGCCACTGGGTCGGGGGTTCCTGACCGGCGAAATTCAGCGCTTCGAAGACTTTGCGCCCGATGACTACCGCCGCCACTCGCCCCGCTTTCAGGGGGAGAACTTCGCCAAAAACCTGCGCCTGGTAAGCCACCTGCGCGAGCTGGCGCAGCAGAAAGGCGTAACGGCCAGTCAACTGGCGCTGGCCTGGGTGCTGGCCCAGGGCGACGACCTGGCGCCCATTCCCGGCACCAAGCGTGTGAAATACCTCGAAGAAAACGTGGGCGCGCTTACCGTGACGCTGAGCCCCGACGAGCTGCGCCACCTCGATGAGCTGCTGCCGCCCGGTGCCGCCGCCGGCACCCGCTACCCCGAAGCCATGATGGCCATGGTAGGCCGGTAGTTTGTCCGAGCCGCGGATTTATCGGATTTTGGTGACGATTACCGATTGGCTCTTTCTCACCGCCACCTTCGAAAGGCCGCCCACTTGGGCGGCCTTTTGTCATCAAAATCCGAGTAATCCGACAAATCCGCGGTTCAGACAACCCTAATCATTCACAAAATCCGACGAATCCGAGTAATCCGATAAATCCGCGGTTCAGACATACCTTGCGCTCTATGCGCTACCCCGTTGAGCTGGCCTGGGGCAACTTCCATCTGCCTGTGCACCTGCTGTGCGAGGTGCTGGCCTACTCACTGGGCTACCGCTTCTATACCATCCTGCGCGCCCGCACGGCCGACCGCATCAGCGACCACGGCCGGCAATGGATATTTGTGGGCGCGGCCACCGGCGCCCTGCTCGGCTCGCGTCTGCTGGGCCTGCTTGAGCACCCAGCGCTGCTGTTGCACCCGCCCGGCGGCTGGCTCTATTACACCACCAACAAAACCATCGTGGGCGGCTTTCTGGGCGGGCTGGTGGGGGTGGAGCTGACCAAAAAGCGCCTCGGCATCCGGGCCAGCAGCGGCGACCTTATGGTATTTCCGCTGGCGCTGGGGCTGGCCATCGGGCGGCTCGGCTGCCACTTCAGCGGCCTTGAAGACGGCACCTTCGGCACTGCCACCCGCCTGCCCTGGGGAATAGATTTTGGCGATGGTATCCGGCGGCACCCCACCAATCTATATGAAATCACGTTTCTGGCGCTGCTGGCGGGCCTGCTCTGGCTGCGGGAGCGCCGCCGGCCGCTGCCCGAGGGCCGGCGCTTCGAGCTATTTTTGAGCGCGTACCTGCTGTTTCGCTTATTAATAGAGTTTCTCAAGCCCACGGTGGCGCTGCCGGGCCTGGGCCTCACGGCGATACAGTGGGCTTGCGTAGCGGGGCTGGGATACTATGTTTGGGGGTGGTGGCGGCAGGGCACTCGTGAGGCAAGTGCCGCGTTGGAAGTACATTAGGCCGTTTAATTTAGTGAGAAACGCTATGCAACCGATTCCCGAAACTTCGCCCCGCTTCAGCAATCTGCAATTGGAGTTGCTACGACTTTATTCGCGCGACTTGCCCGAGGCAGACTTAGTAGAGATTAAGCATTTGCTAGCGCGGTATTTTGCCGAAAAGCTGACCCGTCGTGCCGACCAGTTTTGGGAAGAAAAAGGATGGACTGACGACACAATGGAAGAATTTCTACGCACCAAAATGCGTAGTAGTTCGCCGCCTCAGCCACAATAAGCCATGCTCAAGATTGTGCTGGATACCAATGTGCTGCTCGTTTCCATCTCGCCGCGCTCCCGTTATCGCTGGTTTTTGATGTCCTGCTGGATAAGCGTTTTACGCTGTGCGTAACTACGGAAATTCTACTGGAATATGGTGAGATAATAGCCCGGCACATGGGCGACCAGTATTTCTATGATACGATGATGACGCTGGAAAATCTGGCGAATCTGGAGCGCGTTACGCCGCGCTTTCGCTTCAACGTGCTACGCGACCTCGACGACAATAAATTCGTGGATTGTGCCATTGCCGCCAACGCCGTGTGCATCGTCAGCCACGACCGCGACTTTCTGCCGTTGCGGGCAATTGAGTTTCCAAAGGTAGCGGTGGTGGATACGGTGGAGTTTCGGGGATTGCTATTTATATAACGTATGAAACATCCTATCAAAATTGGTGAGCGAAGTTTCTCCTTTAAAAAGGACGCATTGCTCCACTACAAGAATACACTCAATTCTTATAAATTCGGCCAATCGTTGAGTAACAATGATTTTGAAGACTTAATGGCTCTGCTTAATTATGAGTATCAGCTTAGCCTGGCTCAAGTGCCGCATGTAGAAGAAGTTGACGAAATAGTACAAGAATCTGAGAGCGACTCAGAAATGGCAGTCGTAAAAGATATAATTGTTTCCAAAGTTCAGTTTGATACGAAGTGTTTTGAGGTTTTCTATAGCGACAATACAAGTTGTTACATTTCCTAATTTAATGATAATTAATAGGAAAAAATATACGCCAGAGTCATTGTTTAGTACTGCGTGTAGAAATTGCATCCAAAAGGAATTAATGCTTTTGAAGCAAGAATACTTTAAAAAATATTCTATTCAAGGTAAAGTCAAATGCCAAGAGACAAGTACACTTTCAAAGTGGGAGGATTTAGCAGTAGACCATAGGCAACCTAATACACTTTCAATAATAATAGACAGATTTAAAGAGGTAAAAAATATCGTATTAGATAATTTGGAGTATCGGACTACGAGAGACAATATGATTGTCTTCAAAGACCAGGAATTAGTGCAAAGTTTTATATCCTATCATCGTGATAAAGCTACTTTGCGTGTAGTGCGGAAGGATTGTAACTCATCGCGTTCTGCTATGGGGCGTGTTAAGAAAAGTTCCAAAGATTTAGTAATCAATCAGGCACAACTTCCATTATTCTGAGTAGAAATAGCTCTTTCCTCTCTTCCCATGCCCGAACGTCCCTACACCTACTACGACTTCACCCTGAGCCTGTGCCCGCAGTGCCTGCGGCGCATCGAGGCCAAAATTGTGTTTGAGGACGGCAACGTGTTCATGCTTAAGCGCTGCCCCGAGCACGGGCGGCAGCGGGTGCGCATCGCCACCGACATCGAGTATTACAAAAGCATCCGCAACTACGTGAAGCCCAGCGAGACGCCGCGCCGCTTCAACATGGCCACGCACTACGGCTGCCCCTACGACTGCGGCCTCTGCACCGACCACGAGCAGCACTCCTGCCTCACCGTGATTGAGGTGACGGACCGCTGCAACCTCACCTGCCCCACCTGCTACGCCGAAAGCAGCCCCACCCACGGGCGCCACCGCACGCTCGAAGAAATAGAGGCGATGCTCGACCTGGTAGTGGCCAACGAAGGCGAGCCCGACGTGGTCCAGCTTTCGGGCGGTGAGCCCACGCTGCACCCGCAGTTCTGGGAAATTCTGGATATGTGCAAGCGCAAGCCTATCAAGCACCTGATGGTGAACACCAACGGCGTGCGACTAGCCAAAGATGAGGACTTCGTGGCGCGGCTGGCTACCTACGCGGGCGCGTTCGAGGTGTACTTGCAGTTCGACTCGTTCCGCGAAGACGTGCTGCTCACCATGCGCGGGCGCGACCTGCGCCAGGTGCGCCAGCAGGCAATTGCTAATCTGAATAAATATAACCTCAGCACGACGCTCGTTGTGACTCTGCAAAAAGGGCTGAACGACGATGAGATGGGCGACATTATCGACTACGCGCTGAAGCAGCGCTGCGTGCGCGGCGTCACGTTTCAGCCCACGCAGGCCGCCGGGCGGCTCGACAATTTTAACCCCGAAACCGACTCGTTTTCGCTCACCGAAGTGCGCCAGGGCATCATCGACCAAAGCCCGGTTTTCACGGCCGCCGACCTGCTGCCCGTGCCCTGCAACCCCGACGCGCTGGCGATGGCCTACGCGCTCAAACTCGACGGCGAAGTTTTCCCGCTCACCCGCTACGTCGACCCCGCCGACCTGCTCCAGAGCGGGGGTAATACCATTGTGTACGAGCGCGACCCGCGCCTGCGCCAGCATATGCTGAGATTATTCAGCACCGCTAATACGGTAGATACGGTAGTGCCCGAAATCAACCAGCTACTATGCTGCCTGCCGCAGGTATCGGCGCCCAATCTGGGCTACGATAATTTATTCCGGATAATTATTCTGCAATTTATGGACGCCTGGAATTTCGACGTGCGGGCCGTCAAAAAATCCTGCGTGCACATCGTGAGCAAGGACCTGAAAATTATTCCGTTCGAAACGATGAATATTTTTTACCGCGACCAGGAAAAGCTGGCGCGGCTGGAAGAGCTACGCGGTGAGCGCCTAGGAATTATCTAATGGAAAACAGCTGGAAGTAATAGCATGTCATCTAATAAGCCTGAATGAAATGGTTGTTTGATAATCCTGCTTATTGGCCTGGTTTTATTACTAATAGGTTGGAGTATGTGCGGCGGATTATTTAGTTGATAGCCAGGAATATAAAAATTAAACGTAGCCTTGCCAGCTGATGAAAAAGCCCACTTTTAACAGCATTATTCGCAATAATCTGTTGATTTTGTTGACTACAGCTATTGTGCTGGGGCTAGCTACAAAAGTTATTGCTGAATCTGCCCTTTTCATGTTTGGCTTCATCTATCTGGGTCAGGCACTGGTGAATCTGGTACTGGCTTTAACGCATATTGGTCAAGGTCCTGACAAGGTGGGGCCAGCGCCTTATCTTTTAAGTATGCTGCTAGTGCTCATTATCGGATTTGGGGCGTGTTCAGGCATTTTTATTTTCGCGAGCAGCCTCAGTAATATGCATTGAAACTGGCGCCGGCTGGCATACCGGGCAGGTGTACGTAGCCCGGCCGCCGACATAATATTTCTCTATTTTTACTTTCGCATGGCGCGGGCAAAACGTGTGCGCATCGCTGCCCGGCGTGGCCGAGTCGTCCCATTCGCGGGCATGAATCAGGAATTTCTTCGGAAAATGCTTGTAATTGGCCTCGTGCCGGATGGCGGTTGTCAGCACTTCCTGAATAGCCGCGTGCAGTAACGCAGTTTCCATTGGAGTTAAGGAAGAACCCAGCCGCTCCGGGTGAATTTTAGCCTGAAATAATACCTCGTCCACTATCCAGTTGCCGAGGCCGGCGGTGAGGCTTTGGTCGAGCAGCAGCGGC